>NZ_CP150660.1:2066314-2390283 GCF_038023995.1 Polaribacter atrinae | reverse complement strand
TAAGAGTTTGTATTGTCTTGAGATTTTATCAAATCTAAATCACCAATAGAAACTTCTGTCTCTGGTTGAATCATGGTGTAAGTTCCGTAAACAAGCAAGGCAACTCCAGCCAATAATAATATTGTTTTAATTGTTTTGTTCATAATCTATGTTTTTTTATAAAGTTACGAAAAATATATAGACATAAAAAACCACGCAATTTGCGTGGTTGTATTTTATATAAAAAGTGGTTTTAAGATTTACAAATCGAAACCAATATTTACGTTTAGTTTTTCTGCAATTAATTTGGTAATACGTTGTTTTACCTCTGGTATTTTAACGCTTTCTAAAACGGTATTTGCAAAAGCAAACATTAATAATGCTTTCCCTTCTTTTTTAGGAATACCACGTTGTTGCATGTAAAATAAAGCATCATCATCTAGTTGACCAATAGTACAACCATGAGAACATTTTACATCATCAGCAAAAATTTCTAATTGTGGTTTTGCATTAATCGTTGCTTTATCACTAATTAAAACATTGTTGTTTTGTTGATATGCATTTGTTTTCTGAGCTTCTTTATTAACAATTACTTTACCGTTAAAAACTCCTGTAGAACGCTCGTCAAAAATTCCTTTATAATCTTGATGAGATTCGCAATTTGGCTCTATGTGATGTACCAAAGTGTGGTGATCTACATGTTGTTTTCCTTCAATAATTGTAATTCCTTTTAAGATAGAGTCCATGTGTTCTCCACGTTGATAGAAATTTAAATTATTTCTGGTAATATTTCCTCCAAAAGAGAAGGTATGTACAGAAACAACACTATTTGTTTTTTGTTCTATGTAGGTATTGTCTACTAAAGAAGCATTTATATTGTCATTCTGAATCTTATAATAATCTACTGTAGCATTTTTAGCTGCATACACCTCTGTTACAACGTTAGACAACACAGCGTTGTCTGTTAAACTTTGATGACGTTCTATAATTTGAACATGTGCATTTTCTTCTACAACAATTAAGTTTCTTGGCTGAATCATAGTTGCAGCTTCAGAACCTGTTGTAAAATTAATAATTTGAATTGGCTTTTCTACCTCTACATTTCTAGGAATATAAATGTAAGCTCCTTCATTTGCAAAAGCAGTATTTAACGATGTTAAATTATCTTGTTTTGCAATTTTATTGAAATAGTTTTCAATTACAGGACTATACTTATGTTTTGATATTGCTGAAGAAAGTAAACAAATATCTTTTCCATCATGCGTTACATCAGAAAGGAAAGAGCTGTATTTTCCATCTATAAAAATAATTTTATAGGTGTCAATATCATGAATAAAATACTGTTTTACATCCGCAAATTCAATTGTATTTTCTTTGTTAGGAAAAATACTATAATCTTGTTTTAAAATTGAGTTTAGAGAAGTGTATTTCCATGCTTCCAATTTTTTGGTAGGAAACCCTAATGTTTCAAAATTTTGTAATGCTTTTGTACGTATATTATGTATTTCTGAATTGATATCTACATCATTTTCAAAAGCAACATAAGACGATACTATTTTATCTTTTAATTCCATTGTTTTATAAGTTTCAGGTTTAAAGTTTCTTTTGTTTCAAGTTGTGACTACTTGAACTTAGTTCCTTTAAAATCTCTTTTATTTAAATAGCTGATAAAATTTGCTATTTTTTTACTCAAATGTTCACACTCAATAATTAAATTGTTTAATTTTTCTTCAGAAATATATTCCGAATCAAAGAGTCTGTAAGATTGTGAACGAACTTCTCCAGCAGAACCTTTTGCAATTGATAAATATTGTCTAAACTCTAAATTTCCATCCCTTTCAAAACCTTCAGCAATGTTATCCATTACTGAGCCAGAAGAAGCTTTAATTTGATCTTTAAAACGATAATCGTTTTTCAAATCAGTATTTTTAGAAATAAAAATAACTTGTTGAGCTAATTTTCTAGCTAGTTGCCATATTTCTAAATCTTCGAATCTTCTTATAGTAGCCAAAACATGAAACTTTAAACAATAGAAACAAGAAACATTTTATACTAGTTCTTGCTTAATCCAATCATACCCTTTTTCTTCTAATTCTAAAGCTAAAGAAGCGTCTCCACTTTTTACAATTTTTCCATCGTGTAAAACGTGTACAAAATCTGGTACGATATAATCTAATAAACGTTGGTAGTGTGTAATTACAATAACAGCGTTGTCTTTAGATTTTAATTTATTTACTCCGTTTGCAACAATACGTAAAGCATCAATATCCAAACCAGAATCTGTTTCATCTAGAATAGCTAATTTAGGCTCTAACATTGCCATTTGAAAAATTTCGTTACGTTTCTTTTCTCCTCCAGAAAAACCTTCGTTTAAAGAACGAGATAAAAATTTACGGTCTATTTCTAATAATTCAGATTTTTCTCTGATCATTTTTAACATGTCTTTTGCTGGCATGTCTTCTAAACCTTTTGCTTTACGAGTTTCGTTAATAGCAGTTTTAATAAAGTTTGTTACAGAAACTCCAGGAATTTCTACAGGATATTGAAAAGATAAAAACACACCGTTATGTGCTCTTTCTTCTGGTGCTAATTCACTAATATCTTCACCATTTAATTCAATTGTACCAGCAGTAACTTCATAGTCTTCTTTTCCTGCAATAATATTTGCTAAAGTACTTTTACCAGCACCATTAGGTCCCATAATTGCATGTACTTCACCTGCTTTTACTTCTAAATTCAATCCTTTTAAAATTGATTTATTGTCGATACTCGCTTGTAAATTTTCTATTTTTAACATCCTTTTTATGCTATTGGCTTTTAGTTTTTGGCTAAAAGCATTATTTTAATAATTATATATTTTATGGCTGGCTATCAATTATCCAACACTTCCTTCTAAACTGATTTCCAATAATTTTTGAGCTTCTACAGCAAATTCCATTGGTAATTTATTTAGAACTTCTTTACTAAATCCGTTTACAATTAATGCAATTGCTTTTTCTGTATCTATACCACGTTGGTTACAGTAAAATAATTGTTCTTCACCAATTTTACTTGTAGTTGCTTCGTGTTCTATTTGTGCAGATTTATTTTTAGCTTCTATATATGGAAACGTGTGTGCGCCACATGCATTACCCATTAATAAAGAATCACATTGAGAGAAATTACGCGCATTTTCTGCTCGAGCTCCAATATGTACCAAACCTCTATAAGAGTTTTGAGAGTTACCTGCAGAAATACCTTTAGAAATAATGGTAGACTTGGTGTTTTTACCCAAGTGAATCATTTTTGTTCCAGTATCTGCTTGTTGAAAATTGTTAGTAACTGCAATTGAGTAAAACTCACCTACAGAATTGTTTCCTTTTAAAATACATGAAGGATATTTCCATGTAACAGCAGAACCTGTTTCTACCTGTGTCCAAGAAATTTTTGCGTTGTTTTCACAAATTCCTCTTTTAGTTACAAAATTGTAAACACCACCTTTTCCTTCTTTATTACCAGGATACCAGTTTTGTACTGTAGAATATTTAATTTCTGCATCGTCTAATGCAATTAATTCTACAACTGCTGCGTGTAGTTGGTTTTCATCTCTACTTGGTGCTGTACATCCTTCTAAGTAAGAAACATAACTCCCTTTATCTGCAACAACTAAAGTTCTTTCAAATTGTCCTGTTCCACCTTCATTAATTCTAAAATAAGTAGACAATTCCATTGGGCAACGAACACCTTTAGGAATGTAACAGAAAGATCCGTCAGAAAAAACTGCCGAATTTAATGCTGCATAAAAGTTATCTGTTGTTGGCACAACGGTTCCTAAATATTTTTTGACCAATTCTGGGTGTTCTTGAATTGCTTCTGAAATAGGCATAAAAATAATCCCTTTTTCACCTAATGTTTTCTTAAAAGTAGTAGCAACAGAAACAGAGTCCATTACAATATCTACAGCTACATTAGCTAATTTTTTTTGTTCATCTAAAGAGATTCCTAAACGCTTAAAAGTGTCTAATAATTCTGGGTCTACTTCATCTAAACTATTTAATTTAGGCTTCTTTTTTGGAGCAGAATAGTAAGCAATGTCTTGAAAATTTGGTTTCTCATAATTAACATTTGCCCAATCTGGTTCTTCCATTTTTTCCCAAACTCTATACGCTTCTAAACGCCATTCGGTCATCCATTCTGGCTCGTTTTTCTTTTTAGAAATTGCACGAACAACATCTTCACTTAATCCTATAGGAAATGTGTCACTTTCTATATCTGTATAAAAACCGTATTTATATTCTTGGGTTTTTAATTCTTCTTCTAGCTGTTCCTCTGTGTACTTTGACATCTTTTTCTTAAATTTTTAAAGTGAGAATGATTCTCCACAACCACAAGTTCTATTTGCGTTTGGGTTGTTAAATACAAATCCTTTTCCGTTTAAACCTCCAGAATATTCTAAGGTGGTTCCTACTAAATATAAAAAGCTTTTTTTGTCAACAATGATTTTAACATCATTCTCTATAAAAACTTTATCATTTTCTTCTTGTTTGTTATCAAAAGTTAAATCGTAAGATAAACCTGAACAACCACCACTTTTTACACCAACGCGCACAAAATCGGTTGCTGCATTAAAGCCATCGTCAGTCATTAGTTCTATGACTTTCTTTTTCGCTGTGTCTGAAACTTTTATCATAATTTTAAATAGATTAAATCTAAATTGTCTGCAAATATACGATATAAGTCGAAGAAAAAAAGGAAACTTTCATTATCAAACCTAATTAAAGAATTGGTTTTATTGATTGTACTTTTAGGTTATCGTTTTTAAGCCAAAGTTATTGTTTTTGATTGCTAATTTGGTTTTAGAAATTGACAAATTTTGATTTAAGCAAATTACGTGTAGGTATTTTTTTGTTGATGAAATCATTTTGAAAACAATTTTGAATCAAGTAACAAAATATAGAGAAAATTATAACTCATTTTGTACTTTCGAAACATGGAATTGCAACCACCCTTTAGAAAAATAATTCATGTAGATATGGATGCTTTTTACGCATCTGTAGCAGAATTAGACAACCCAGAATTAAGAGGGAAAGCAATTGCTGTTGGTGGAGAAGGGAGAAGAGGTGTTATTTCTGCTGCGAGTTATGAAGCACGTAAATTTGGAGTAAAATCTGCCATGAGCGGAACTTTAGCCAAACAAAAATGCCCACATTTAATTTTTGTAAACACAGATTTTGCTCGTTATAAAGAAATTTCATTACAAGTTAGAGAAATATTTTACGAGTATACAGACTTGGTAGAGCCACTTTCTTTAGATGAAGCTTATTTAGATGTTACAGAAAATAAAAAAGGAAATCCGTCTGCAAATACCATTGCAAGAGAAATTAGAGATCGAATTTTTGAAGAAACAGGTTTAAGGGCTTCCGCCGGAATTTCGATAAATAAGTTTATTGCCAAAGTGGCGTCTGATATAAACAAACCAAACGGGCAAAAAACAGTGCATCCAGATGAGGTAATTCAGTTTTTAGAAGAATTACCAGTCAATAAGTTTTATGGAGTTGGTAAAGTAACAGCTGCTAAAATGTATAATTTAGGCATTTTTGTTGGAAACGATTTAAAGAAAAAATCGCTAGAAGAGCTGGTTAAATCTTTTGGTAAATCTGGTGCTCATTATTATAACATTGTTCGTGGTATTCATAATAGTGCAGTAAAACCTAATAGAATTCGAAAATCGGTTGCCGCAGAAAGAACTTTTAGCGAAAATATTTCCTCTGAAATTTTTATGATAGAGAGGTTAGATAAAATTGCTGATGAGTTAGAAAAGCGCATGAAAAAATCAGACACAAAAGGAAAAACCATTACTTTAAAAATTAAATATTCAGATTTTACACAACAAACAAGAAGCAAAACCAAAGATTATTTTATGCAGGCAAAAGAAGAGTTTTTTCCTGTGGTAAAGGAGTTGTTGTTTCAAGATGAAATTACAAATTCTGTCCGTTTATTAGGATTGTCTTTTGGGAATTTAAATACAGAGAATAAAGAATTAGTTTGGGTACAATTAAAGTTTGAATTTTGAAGTACAACGTCTTTTTATAAACCTCATAATTATGTTTAAATTATAGGTGTTGTTATCTCGGTATAATGATAAATATACCTACTTATTAAAGTGTTTTAAGGTGTTTTTTGAGTTTATATAATTAATTATGTATTTGTTTTTGGGTTGTTAGTGTGTTTTTATGATATGTTTATCCTGAATCATATAAAATAGTAGTGTGTTTGTATTTTATTTGATGATTAGTTTTAAGTGGTTCTTTTATCAGTGGGTTTTAGGGTTTATAAAGTAATGTCAATTCAATTTTTTTAGATGAAAAAGAGTAGGAAGAGTATTTATGAAAATTAGATCTTTTAATGGTTTTATGTTCTCGTAACTTTGGCTTTATTTATCTGAAAAGTCAAAAAAAATATTCAAATTTTATGGTGAAAAGATTTTTTAAATTAAACGGAAATCAACAAATAATAAGTTAGAAAATACCTTTGTGTTTCCTGAAAAAGAAAATAGTAGAATAATATATGTCGCAATTAAAAATTAAAGAAGCACTTTTTAATCAGTGTGAAATTTTTGTAAACAAACGGTTACATACGGTAACGGAAATTATTTCATCTAATCAAAAAGCATTGCAATCAGAAACCAAAAGTTCTGCAGGTGATAAGCATGAAACTGGTAGGGCAATGTTGCAATTAGAAATGGAAAAAGCGGGTCAACAACTTACCGGAATTACATTAATGAAAGAAATTTTAGCTAAAATAGAAGTAAACAAAATATCTACAGTTGCTCACCTAGGAAGTGTAGTTGAAACAGTTTCGGTTAATTATTTTTTGTCTATTTCTGCAGGGCAAATTACAATTGATCATAAGGTCTATTTTGCTATATCTGTTTCATCTCCTATAGGTAAGTTGTTGTTAGGTAAAAAGGTAGGAGATGAGATTTTTTTTAATGGAAACATTATAAATATCCTGTCTTTAAAATAGGTTTCTATATTTTTATTTTTCTACAGGAAATTTATGTTGTTAAACGTTAAATAATTTTATTGTAGCCATAGTGGTTGTAAAACTTAGATAAATTGCTTTCGAATAAAAGAAGTATTTTTACTTCTTTTTATAAACCATTATTTTCTAAAATGAAAAAGACACTATTTCTTTTAACTATACTTTTTGCTCTACAATCATTTGGGCAATCTAATTTTAAAAGTTTTTTTAAACTTTCTGCACCCATTAAAAAATGGGTTATTTTTCATCCTTTTAAAGCTGTAAAATCGTTAGAGATTTCTAAAGAAACAAATAAAGTAGCAGATTCTATTGCAAAAACAGATGTATTAGATAAAGATGGAGCTGGTGGGCAAGTAGATGCTTTTAGGCATGCATACTGGATGGCAAGATTAGCACAAGAAATGGGTGAGAGCTCTGCACGTTCTTTAGGAGAAGCACATGAAAAAGAAAATTATTTAACATACAAAAAACAAAAATTAGAAGATGGTGTTGTGCCGGATGAAATTTCATCTGAAATGGATTTACATAATAATGAAGAAGGATTAAAACTAATAACAAAAGGAAGTGTTGTTTCTAAAAAAGGGTTAATTTATAGAATTGTAAATGCTATTGAGGAGGGGAAAATGAAAATCATAAAAAAAGATAAAAAAGGTAATTTTTTAACTTGTAATGGAGAAGTAATTCACAAAGAGGCGCTTAGAGGTAAATGGGAGAATGATAAATGCTTGATTCCTTCAAATACTAAATAATCCCCTTGTTTTAATTTATAAAACATACTACAACGTATTCGTTCAATAGATATAGTAGTTAGAGAACATGTAATTAAATAATACCAGTAATAGCAAGGATTCTAGTGATAATTATCATAAAAATTAAATGCAGTAAAGCCCTACTTTTGTCTACTTAAATTAAAGTCAATTTTTTATAAAATAGAATAAAATTAATATTAAAAATTATGGAATTTTTTTTAGAATTACTCACTAAAGATTACTTTGTGTTATTTCTAGTCATTGGTTTAGGGATTGCCCTAGGGAACGTTCGTATAAAAGGAATTAGTTTTGATACTTCTGCGGTTATTTTTGTCGCTATCTTTTTTGGATATCTGTACAATTTAAATGGGATTACCTTTAATATTCCTCCAATTATACAAAGTGTAGGGTTGGTCTTATTTATTTATACCATAGGTATGCAAGCAGGCCCCTCTTTTTTTAGTTCTTTTAAAGAGCAGGGAGCTAAATTAATTATTTTGGCAGGACTTACAGTTATAACGGGTGGAATAACTGCTGTGTCTATTTCTTATATTTATGATGTAGATATGAATATGATGAGTGGTTTGTTAACAGGTGCGTTAACATCTACACCTGGTTTGGCGGCTTCTATAGAGGCTTCTCAATCCCCTTTAGCATCTATTGGTTATGGTATTGCGTATCCATTTGGTGTTTTAGGTGTTATTTTATTTGTAAAATTAGGACCTTCATTATTTAGAATAAATATTAAGAATGAGGAAAAGGATTTTGAAGAAAAATCGAAATCTAATACCCCATTGGTTATCAATAAAAACTTGATTATCTCTAATGAAAACGTGAACGGTAAAACGATAAGAGAATTGAGAATTCGTTTTATGACCAAGGCTAATATTTCACGTATTATGAAGCCTAATCAACTGCCTATTTCTCCTACAAAAGATACTATTTTAGAAACGGGAGATATTATAAAGGCAGTAGGTACAGTAAATGCATTACAAAGAATAGAAGTTTTATTAGGTAAAGTTACCGATATTAAAATTCCTAGAAGTGGAACATATGAAGTAAAATGGTATGTAGTAAGCAATGATGCTGTGGTAAATAAGACTATTGAAGAACTTAACCTTTTAGAAAATTATTCTGCTACCATAACGCGTATTAGAAGAGCTAGTATAGATTTAGCTCCACATCCATCAACCAAAATAAAATATGGTGATAAGATTTTAGTCTCTTGTTCTAAAGGAAATGTTCCTGCGGTTACTCAGCTCTTTGGCGATAGTTTAAAAAGAATAGGACAAACAAGTTTTTTACCAGTAGCATTTGGTATTGTTATTGGTATTCTTGTGGGGGCTATAGCCATTCCGTTAGGAGGTATCGCTTTAAAATTAGGGCTTACTGGTGGTGTACTTTTATCTTCTATATTTTTAAGTTGGAAAGGGAAATTTGCTACTGTAATTTGGAATTTATCAGGTCCCGCAAATCAAATATTACGTCAGTTCGGACTTTTATTGTTTTTAACGCCTGTAGGTTTAAAAGCAGGACAGAGTTTAATTTCGGCGATTGAAAAACACGGTTTTATTTTGTTTTTATATGGTGCTCTTATTACTTTGATTCCGATGATTATTACGGTGCTTGTTGGTCGTTTCTTTTTAAAAATTAACTTTTTATCTATTTTAGGAGCATTAACAGGAGGTATGACATCTACACCAGGTTTAAGTGCTACCGATTCTATGACGGAATCTGATGCACCACAAATAGCTTATGCGGCTGTATACCCTTTTTCTTTGGTACTTATAATTATTGTTGCAGAAGTAATGGCACTGTTATAAACTGTATAAAAAAAACAAAATTTAGAAGTATAAAGCTACGCAAAATCGTCATCTTAAAATGATTCTAAATAACCAAAAAACAACCATTAATATTTCAATAAAGAATATCTAAATGGTACATTTGTAAAAGAACAATTATAACTTAATCATACATTTATACAATGAGCGGATTTTTCAAATCTTCAGTTGGAAGAAAGATAGCCATGGCGCTTTCTGCATTCTTCCTCATGTTTTTCTTAATTTTACATTTAGCGGTAAATATTACATCACTCTTTAGTGATGATCTCTTTAATGAGTTATCTCATTTTATGGGTACCAATCCATTAGTACAGTTTGCGTTGCAACCGGTATTAGTTTTTGGTGTTATTTTTCACTTTGTATTAGGTTTTATTTTAGAAATAAAAAATAAAAAAGCAAACGGAGTTGCCTACGCCAAAAACAATGGAGCGGCTAATTCATCTTGGATGAGTAGAAACATGATTTTTAGTGGAGCAGCTATTTTAGCTTTCATTGTACTTCACTTTATAGATTTCTGGATTCCAGAAATTAACCATAAATATATTGCAGCATTACCAGAAGATCCTGTAAGATATTTTCATGAGTTGCAAGAAAAATTTGTACCTCTTTGGAGAGTTGCATTTTATGTTGTAGCATTTGTTTTCTTAGGATTACATTTAGCACACGGTTTTACTTCTGCTTTCCAATCTATGGGAGTTACCGCAGGTAGAAAAAAAGCATTACAAAACTTTGGTAAAATATATTCTATTATTATTCCTTTAGGATTTATCATCGTTGCATTGTTTCATCATTTTAATCATTAACCATTAATCTTATAACTATGGCTTTAGATTCAAAAATACCAAAAGGTCCAATTAAAGATAAATGGACAATTTATAAAGACAAAATAGATCTTGTAAACCCAGCAAACAAGCGTAACATAGATGTTATTGTTGTAGGAACAGGTTTGGCAGGAGGTTCTGCAGCAGCAACCTTAGCAGAATTAGGATATAACGTAAAAGCATTTGCTTACCAAGATTCTCCTCGTAGAGCGCATTCTATTGCAGCACAAGGTGGAATTAATGCAGCAAAAAATTACATGGGAGATGGAGATTCTAATTACAGATTGTTTTACGACACTGTAAAAGGAGGAGATTATCGTTCTCGTGAAGCAAACGTACACCGTTTGGCAGAAGTATCTGGTAACATTATAGATCAATGTGTGGCACAAGGAGTTCCTTTTGCACGTGATTATGGTGGGTTATTAGACAACCGTTCGTTTGGTGGAGTTTTAGTTTCTAGAACTTTTTATGCAAAAGGACAAACAGGACAACAATTATTATTAGGATGTTATTCTGCAATGAACCGTCAAATTGCTCGTGGTAAGATAGAGATGTTCAATCGTCATGAAATGTTAGATGTTGTAAAAGTAGATGGTAAGGCAAGAGGGATTATTGCTAGAGATTTAATAACAGGAGAAATAGAACGTCATTCTGCGCATGCAGTTGTAATTGCAACAGGTGGCTACGGTAACGTGTATTTCTTATCTACAAATGCAATGGGTTCTAATGCCACTGCAGCTTGGAAAATTCATAAAAAAGGAGCATATTTTGCAAACCCTTGTTTTACACAAATTCACCCAACATGTATTCCTCGTTCTGGAGATTATCAGTCTAAATTAACCTTGATGTCTGAATCTTTACGTAATGATGGTAGAATTTGGGTACCTGCAAAAATTGAAGATGCAAAAGCAATACAAGCTGGTAAATTAAAACCAACTGAAATTGCTGAAGAAAATAGAGATTATTATTTAGAAAGACGTTACCCTGCATTTGGTAACTTAGTACCGCGTGATGTTGCCTCTAGAGCAGCAAAAGAGCGTTGTGATGCTGGTTTTGGTGTAAACGCAACAGGTGAAGCTGTGTATTTGGATTTTGCTTCTGCTTTTGAACGTTATGGTACAGAGCAAGCAAAAATTCACGGTATTAAAAACCCTTCTAAAGCAGAAATTATAAAATTAGGTCAAGGTATTATTGAAGAAAAATACGGAAACTTATTTCAGATGTATGAAAAAATTATCGCTGAAAACCCGTATGAAACTCCAATGATGATTTATCCTGCAACACACTATACAATGGGTGGTGTTTGGGTAGATTATAACTTAATGACTACTGTTGAAGGTTTATACTGTATTGGTGAAGCAAATTTCTCTGATCATGGAGCAAACAGATTGGGCGCTTCTGCTTTAATGCAAGGTTTAGCAGATGGTTACTTTGTATTACCTTATACAATTGGAGATTATTTAGCTGATGATATTAGAACAGGAAAAATACCTACAGATTCTAAAGAATTTGATGAAGTTGAAAAAGAAGTAAAAGATAGAATTGAGTTCTTTATCAATAATAAAGGAACAAAATCTGTAGACCATTTCCACAAACGTTTAGGTAAAGTAATGTGGGATAAAGTAGGAATGTCTCGAAACGAAAAAGATTTAAAAGCTGCCATGGTAGAAATTAAAGCAATTCGTGAAGAATTCTGGAAAGATGTAATGGTGCCTGGATCTGCAAACGAAATGAATGTAGAACTTGAAAAAGCAGGACGTGTAGCAGATTTCTTAGAGTTAGGAGAATTATTTGCTAAAGATGCTTTAAATAGAAATGAATCTTGTGGAGGACACTTTAGAGAAGAATCTGTAGAATTAGACGGAGAACAAAAAGGTGAAGCAAAACGTAACGATAAAGATTTTGCTTATGTTTCTGCTTGGGAATACAAAGGTGAACCTGCTGATGCAGTTTTACATAAAGAAGAATTAGAGTTTAACGATATTGAATTGAAACAACGTTCATATAAATAAGAAAGATATGTCAGGTAAAGGAATGAATTTAACGTTAAAAATTTGGAGACAAAAAGACTCAGACGCTAAAGGTCAAATGGTCGATTATAAAGTCACTGATATTTCAGAACACATGTCTTTCTTAGAAATGCTAGATGTTTTAAACGAACAATTAGTAAATGCAGGAGAAGAACCAGTAGCTTTTGATCATGACTGTCGTGAAGGTATTTGCGGAATGTGTTCTTTATACATTAATGGAGAAGCTCACGGACCAGATAGAGGTATTACTACCTGTCAGTTACACATGCGTATGTTTAACGATGGAGATACTATTACTATAGAGCCATTTAGAGCAGCAGCATTTCCAGTAATAAAAGATTTAATTGTAGATAGAATGGCTTTTGAGCGTATTCAGCAAGCAGGTGGTTACATTTCTGTAAACACTTCTGGTAATACACAAGATGCTAATTCATTACCTATTTCTAAACATGCAGCAGATGAAGCTATGGATGCAGCAGCTTGTATTGGTTGTGGTGCTTGTGTGGCAACTTGTAAAAACTCTTCTGCAATGTTATTTGTAGGTGCAAAAGTATCTCAGTATGCTTTGTTACCACAAGGACAAGTAGAGGCTGCAGATCGTGTAAAAAACATGGTTGCACAAATGGATTTAGAAGGTTTTGGTAACTGTACAAATACAGGTGCTTGTGAGGTAGAGTGTCCTAAAGGAATTTCTTTAGACAATATTGCAAGAATGAATAGAGAATTGATGAAGGCTAATTTATAATTTGTCATTGCGAACGATAGTGAAGCAATCTGTTTAATAATAAGAATGAATTGTCATTGCGAGTTTTTACGAAGCAATCTTAAAGTAAATTAATAAATATAAAAACCCAAAACTAAACATAGTTTTGGGTTTTTACTTTTTGTTTGTAATCTACAATTAGTCTTTATAATCTTTAAAAAACTCCTTTGGAGAAATAGTTAATTTATTTAAAATAAGTAATAAGCGCTCTACATCTAACTTTGTATGTCCTTTAATAACCTTAAAATAACCATTTTCTGTTAGGCCTAAATGAAGTGCCATTTCATAACGGCTTACACCAATTTGTTTTCTTTTTTCTTCTAAATTGTTTAATATAATTTTACAAGTATCTTTTATTCTTTCTCTTTCTCTTTCTCTTTCTCTCATTAATTTTTTCTTTTTCGATGTAAAAATAAGTAAAATTAGTATTTAAAATATTTCCATTTTGGCATACCTGAAAACAGTGAGGTTCTTATACCTATAATTGGGTATGCTATAATGGAAAGTGATTTTTTAGGTTTTTAAAAATATCTTTTCCATCTTTGGAAAGAGAAAAATGCTGTGAAAAAGAAAATTTCTTCCCTTCAAAATAACATTATTACTACGAATTAATCAATCAATAGATTGTAACGAGTGTTATTCCGTAAAGAGAGTTCATTAAAGTGATTTAAGAACCTCATAATCAATAGTAAAAAAAACTCCGCTAGCGGAATTAAGAAATATAAAAATGAAACGATTGTCATTTCGAAATGAGCTTTTTTAAGCGATTGAGAAATCTCATTGATGTGTAAGCCTTTTTCTACAAGTTTTTAGAGAATTTTAAACTTGTTAACTCAACTAAAACTCTAAATATTTTTAATAAATAAACCTAAATAAAAAATTAGGTTATAAATTTTATATTATGAAAAAATTAATTTTAGTAATGGTTTTTGTTTTTGCAACAGGAACAATGATGAGTTCAAATATTATTTTAAATGATGTCTGTTGGGAAAATGCAGAATCTGCTGTTTATTTTGCAGAAATAGAGGCTACGCCTTGGTATGGATTTGGGGGGTTAAGCTATGAAGAATCTTACGATGTCTTTGCAGAGGCTTATGATTCGTGTCTCAGAAATTGGCAATAATAAAAACAGTTTTACTTCTTTTTCCTATAAAAAGAAAAAACAATCAATTAAAAACCTCAAGAGTTATGTCTTGAGGTTTAAGTAAAAAAAATCAATATGAAAATACTTAAAATATCAATTGTATTATTTTTTATTAATTATAACATGAACTCTCAAAATTCATTTAGAGCATATTATAATGTAAAAGTAATAGATAGTACAAAATTTAAAGTACCTGAAAAGTATTTGGGAACTAAATATGAAAAGTTACTTCTAAAAAAAAAAAAAGAGACACTTAAAACTATTTCACTTTCAAAAGAAATAGATTTTATTTTAGATTTTGATAAAAAGAAATCTATTTTTTATTTACCAAAGCAACTAGACGTAAAAAAAGGACATATTTCTATAATTAAGAGAATTGGAAGGTTCAAAGGAACTTACTTTACAAATCAAGAAGGAGTTTTATGGAAAAAAAATTCTTTTGGACAAGATTTTTTAGTTTCCCTTCCTGCAAATAGATGGAATATTAAGAGTTTATCAAAAGGGTGTGGAAAGTACTTGTGCTATCAAGCAACTTTAATAAAAGAAATTGAAACTACCAGTGGTTTGAAAAAAAGGCACATTACTGCTTGGTTTTCACCTGAAATCCCTTTTAATTTTGGGCCAAAAGAATTTAATGGTCTACCGGGTTTAATTATACAATTACAGGAAGGTAATATTCAATATCAATTAAAAGAAATTGTTAAAATTGACAATCTAAAAATTGAACAAACCAAAACTGGAAAGAAAATTAATTTACATGAATTCAATCTATTGAGTAAAAAAATGTACAAAGGTTTAAATTTAAAAAGTATTGATTAGTACAGATAATTTTATAATTACAATATTTTTTTGTTTAAAAAGTAAAGGGTATTAATTTTTACAGCCTATGAAAAACAAACTCCTATTTCTATTTATTTTCAGTGTTTCAACTACTTTGTTTTCCCAAAAAGTAATCCTTTAATGATCTGTAAAAGACAGTTTACAAACCCCAATGTCGTATGCAAACCCCAAAGATGTTTCTAAAAACTTACAGTTTGCCATTACAGATAACGAAGGCTATTATATGTTGCTTTTAGAAAAAGGAGATAGTATAACTATTTTGAATATTTATTTATGTTAGCATTAAGAAATATAAAAATGAAACGATTGTCATTTCGAAATGAGCTTTTTTAAGCGATTGAGAAATCTCATTGATGTGTAAACCTTTTTCTACCAATTTTTAGAGAATTTTAAACTTGTTGAGTCATATAAAGTTCTAAAAATTATTAAATAAATAATTAGGTTACAAATTTTATATTATGAAAAAAATAATTTTTGCAATGGTTTTTGTATTTGCAACTGGGACTATGATGAATGCGAATGTTTCGACTGAAACACCGATTACAACAACAGCAAAGGCTATTGAAATCGTCGAAGATTTTGGTTGTGCTGGTGATTGTGTAAGATGGGCTAGAGGTAATACTTTTGAGATTGCAGAAGATATAGGTGATCATCCTAACGATGACGACATGTATATGGAAATTTATATGAGGTATTACACTGGTTGTCTTAGAGGTTGTTAATAATATTAAAAAATAATACCCTCAATGTTTAAAAAAATTTGAGGGTATAAAATTATTTATAAAATGAATAAAAAATATATCAATTTGTTAATTTTTTTATTTTTAAATGTAATTGTTTTTCATTCACAAAACATCGAAGGGAGAATTACATACCTTGCTTCAGCCAAAAAGGCCTTAGCTTATATTCAAGAAAAAGGTAAAAAGAATAAAAAACACATAAGAAAACATGTAAATGAACTTTATAAAAAGGCAAAAGATGTTAAAGTAATATTGAGTTTTAATAGTGTAGCTTCAGAATATCATGCTATAAAAAAAATGGATTTAACAAATAAAGAAGAATTTAACTTTACATATCTTATGTCAGGAAGTTCAAAAAAATACTACACATCTAACAATGTTATGAGCTATGAAAATAATACTCTGGATTGTTATTTATTAGGCGAGTGTTTTTTGATACAAAACTTAATGCCAATATGGGAGTTAAAACAAGAAACTAAAAAGATCGGAGGGTTTTTATGTTACAAAGCCGTTTTAAGAAATAAAAAAACAGAAAAAATAACTTTAGAAGCTTGGTACACTCCAAAAATCCCATACAGTTACGGAGTTATGAATTATTTTGGTTTACCTGGCGTAATTTTAGAGATTAGTAAAAATACAATAGTTATTACGGCTATAAAAATAGAATTAAACCCAATTGGAAAGATTATAATAAAAGAACCGAAAAAAATAAAAAAACTTTCTAGAAAAGAATTTGACATTTTAAAAAGAACATCATTTTCCGAATTTTATAAAAAAAGATAATCATATATGAAATTAAATCACTTTCTATCATTACTTTTTTTTATTATTATTTCTACTTCTTTATTTGCCCAAAAAGTAACATTAAGTGGTTCCGTAAAAGATAGCTTACAAACCCCAATGCCGTATGCAAATGTAATTGCAAAACCCAAAGATGTTTCTAAGAATTTACAATTTGCCATTACAGATAACGAAGGCTATTATAAGTTACTATTAGAAAAAGGAGACACCATTTCTATTAGTATTTCTTATTTAGGGTATAAACCTGTAGAACATCAATTTATAGCCTTAAAAACTACTAAAAAAGACTTTGTTTTACAACAATCTTCAGAACAGTTAGATGAGGTGGTTATAGAAATGCCTGTAACTGTTAGAGGAGACACAACTACTTATAAAACCGATAAATTTGTAAACGGTACAGAACGTAAACTTAAAAATGTTTTAAAAAAATTACCTGGAGTAGAAGTAAGTAAAAACGGAACAGTTACCGTGCAGGGTAAAAAAGTAACCAAAATGTTGGTAGATGGTAAAAAGTTTTTTGGAGGTAATTCTAAATTGGCAGTAGAAAACATTCCTGCAAATGCTGTTGGTAATATAGAAGTAATCGATAATTATAACGAAGTTTCATTTTTAAAAGGATTAACAGATTCTGATGAGATGGCAATGAACATCAAACTAAAAGAAGATAAAAAACGCTTTCTTTTTGGTGATGTAGAAGCAGGTAAAGGCAACAACGACTTTTATAAAACTAGCGCCAATTTGTTTTATTATTCACCCAAAACCAATGTCAATTTTATAGGTAACATTAATAATATAGGCGAAAAAACATTTACGTTTAGAGATTATATGAGTTTTTCTGGCGGTATGAATGCTATATTTAGCGGTAATTTTAAATGGAAAGGTGGCGATTTTTCTCAGTTTTTAGAAAGTAAAGATTTGCAGACAAGTAGCCAAAAATTTGGAGCTTTAAACATTACAAAAACGGCAACTTCAAAGTTAGATGTTTCTGGTTATGCTATTTTTTCGAATACAAATACCAGTAGTTTTGTAGAAAACCAAAATGAATATACCACGTTTACAGAACAAAGAACCAATAAAACAGCCACAGATAACTTGTTAGGCATTGGAAACCTAAATATAGAGTACACACCAAATAATAAAGAAAAATGGTATGCAAGAACCCAAGTAAAAAGGACCAATAACACTAAAATAAATACAGTTGCTTCCTTAATAAATGCCAATACAAATACTATTGCTACAGATAGGGATTTAACAGCAACGTACATGAACCAAAATATAGAATGGCACAAAAGACAAAATGATAAACACACGTTTTCATCCATTTTTAATTATGTGTTTGATAAAAGTGATAAAACAAACTATTGGCAAACACAAGATGCTATTTTACAAGGTTTAATTCCGGCAGATACAAATCAAGAATTGTTAAGAATTCATCAACTAAAAAACACTAAAGAACAAAATATTGATGCTATTTTTAAACACTTTTGGGAAATTAACAATAGCAATCATATTTATACAACGTTGGGAAATAAATTTTTAAACGAAGATTTTGTTAGCGATGATTTTCAGACGTTAGATAACGGCACCACAAATAATTTTTCTTCGGATGATTTTGGCAACGATTTAAATTTAAAGCTAAACGATTTCTTTGTAGGATTGCATTATAAGTTTAGAGCAGGAATTTTTACTTTAAAACAAGGAGTTGAATTACACAATTATAAATGGAAATTAGACAAACAAACCCATTTAGAAAACAATAAATGGATTGTTTTACCAGATTTCTTAGCAAAAATTGAGTTTAATAAATCCAAAAAAATTACCATTAATTACAATTTAAAAACGTCTTTTTCTGATGTAGATAAATTTGCCAATCGTTTTTATTTACAATCGTATAATTCGGTTTTTAAAGGAAATGAAACGCTAGAAAATAACCTGTATCACGCAGCGCGTATTTATTACAGTCGTTTTAGTTTGTATAGAGGTTTAATGCTTTTTGCAAACTTAAACTTTAGTAAACAGATAAAAGGAGTTAGAAATACAGTAGATTTTAATGATATTAACCAGTTTTTAACCGTAAAAATGTTCGACAATCCGTCTGAAGATCTTCATGGAAACATACATTTAGAAAAAAGTATTAAAAATATAAAATATAAGTTTGATGTTGGTTTTAGTAACAATAAATACCTACAAGAATTAAACGGAAATACACAAACCAATAAAAATAATGGTTATAATTACGAAGTTGGTTTCGAAACCTTGTTTGATAATTTTCCGACAATAGAAGTTGGTGTAAGTAGAGATATTGGTAAATTTATTTCTAGTAATGCTACTTCAAAATTTATAACTACAGAACCTTTTGTAACTGTAGATTACGATTTTTTAAAAGGCTTTATTTTTAATTTTGATTATAAGTTAAGCAACTATCAGAATAAAACATTAGGCCAAAAAAATGTGTATGAAATAGCAAATACAACACTTTCTTATAAAAAAGAAGATGCTGCTTGGTCTTATAAAATAAGTGTCCAAAATATGTTTAATACACAGTTTAAACAAAGCAATAGCTTTTCAGATTATTTAATATCAGATAGTAAAACCTTTATTTTACCTAGAATAATTATGTTTAGTATTGGGTATAATTTGTAGTTTATTTTCATGCAGTTTGTCATTCCGAAGATAGGAGAAATCACATACTATTTTTTAAGTATTGTTGTGTTATCACTGTTATGTGACTTCTCAATACTTCGAAGTGACAGGTTTTGGAGATTCTTTTTACACAGTTTGTCATTTCGACCTTTTGGGAGAAATCACATAATGTTATTCAGTTTTGTGTTATCACTGTTATGCGGCTGCTCAGTACTTCGAAGTGACAATTTTTGTGGTTTATTTTCATACAGTTTGTCATTTCGACGATAGGAGAAATCACATACTACTGTTCAGTTTTGTGTTATCACTGTTATGCGACTTCTCAGTACTTCGAAGTGACAAGTTTTATGATTTATTTTTATGCAGTTTGTCATTCCGACCTTTTAGGAGAAATCACATAGTGTTTGATAGTTTTTGTGTTATCACTGTTATGTGACTTCTCAATACTTCGAAGTGACAAGTTTTGTGGTTTATTTTATACAGTTTGTCATTTCGACGATAGGAGAAATCACATACTATTTTTTAAGTTTTGTGTTATCACTGTTATGCGACTTCTCATTACTTCGAAGTGACAAGTTTTGGTTTTTTTTACATGCAGTTTGTCATTTCGACGATAGGAGAAATCACATACTACTGTTCAGTTTTGTGTTATCACTGTTATGTGACTTCTCAATACTTCGAAGTGACAAGTTTTGGTTTTTTTTACATGCAGTTTGTCATTTCGACCTTTTGGGAGAAATCCCATAATGCTATTCAGTTTTGTTGTGTTATCACTGTTATGTGACTTCTCAATACTTCGAAGTGACAAGTTTTGAGTTTATTTTTATGCAGTTTGTCATTCCGACCTTTTGGGAGAAATCACATAGTGTTTGATAGGTTTTGTGTTATCACTGTTATGCGACTTCTCAACACTTCTAAGTGACAGGTAGTAGGTATTAATAAGAATTGTTATGTTTTCTATTGGATAGAAGTCATAGAATTTTTAAATTCTGATAACTGATAACTGATAACTGATAACTGATAACTACTTCCTTCCAAAGTCTGCAGGAATTTCTCCCCAAGCTTTGGTTTCCCATTTCAAAATAGGATTTTTATACGTGTTATTTTTTAGCCAAGTTTCTGCTCTTTTAATCAATTCTAATAAATCTTTGTTAGAAGCATCAAAATGCATGTTGGTTTTACATCTTTTTTGCTTTACCCAACTCATGGCAATTTTAGAATCGGAATAAATAGGAATATTTTCCTTGTTCTTGCTCTTTAACAAAGCAATTCCGTGGACTAGAGCTAGGAATTCTCCAATATTGTTAGTTCCTCTAGCAAATGGGCCTTTTATAAAAATTTGTTGCTTATTATGCGTTAAAACACCTCTATATTCCATTTTACCAGGATTTCCAGAACAAGCTGCATCCACAGAAATACTTTCTAAAATAGGTCTCCCAATTTTTTCTTTTTCTGTTGATGATAACGTCTTCTTTTTAGTGTCTTTCCCTACATAGTCTGCATAGTTTTTGGTTGCTGCAATTTCGGCTTCATTTAAATCTGCAAAAGATTTGTATTGTGCACCTTCAAAACCATCAATTTGCTTTTTACAGACTTTCCAAGACGTAAAAACCCCTTTTTTACGCCCGTTCCAAACAACATAAAACTTTTTTTTACTCATTTATAGCTAAAATTACATCTTCAATAACTCTTGGAAAGTAACGTTGTTCTAAAATATGGATCTTTTCTGCAATTTTTTCTGGGGTATCTTCACTTAAAAGAGCTGTTTTTGCCTGATAAATGATGGCACCTTCATCATAATTGGCATTTACGTAGTGAATTGTAATACCAGTTTCTGATTCTTTATTTTCTTTAACCGCTTTATGAACGTTCATTCCGTACATCCCTTTTCCGCCATATTTTGGCAACAATGCAGGGTGAATATTAATGATTTTATTCGGAAAAGCATCGATAATTTTGGTTGGAATTTTCCATAAAAAACCTGCTAAAATAATGTAATCAGCCTGCTCTTTTAATAGGTTTAGGATTTCATCCGAAGTAAAAAAAGTCTCTTTTTTAAAATGTAAACATTTGATGTCTAATTTTTTACATCTATCAAACACTTTGGCATGCTCATTGTTACATAGCACATAAGTAACCTTAGCGGTTTTAGTATGATTAAAAAACTTGATAATGTTTTCTGCGTTCGTTCCAGAACCAGAAGCAAAAATAACTATACGTTTCATAACTTCATTTCTAAGCTACAAAAAAAAGAATAATTATTAACAAATTGATTATTATAAGTGAAGATTAAATATTTTTCTTTACTTTTAAGAATCATTTTTAGGACAAAAATTAGTTTTAATTGCTAAGATTTGTATTTTTGCCCCGATTAAAATTTTAAAAAACACAAAATTATGTCAGACATTGCATCAAGAGTAAAAGCTATTATCGTAGACAAATTAGGCGTAGACGATAACGAAGTAACAACAGAAGCTAGCTTCACAAACGATTTAGGAGCAGATTCTTTGGATACTGTTGAATTAATTATGGAATTCGAAAAAGAATTTGATATTCAAATACCAGATGATCAAGCAGAGAACATCGGAACAGTAGGTCAAGCAGTAAGCTATATTGAAGAAGCTAAAAAGTAAATTTATATGCAGTTAAAACGAGTTGTAGTCACTGGACTTGGCGCACTTACGCCAATTGGTAATAATATTGAAGAGTATTGGAATGCTTTAGTTAACGGAGTTAGCGGTGCAGCACCTATCAAGCGGTTTGATGCTGCCAAGTTCAAAACTCGTTTTGCATGTGAATTAAAAAACTTTGAAGTAACGGACTTTATTAATAGAAAGGACGCTAGAAAAATGGATCCATTTACGCAGTATGCAATGGTAGCTTCTGATGAGGCTATTGCAGATGCAAATTTTGATCTAGAAAAATTAAACAAATTACGCGTTGGTGTAATTTGGGGAGCAGGAATTGGAGGCTTAGAAACTTTTCAAAACGAAGCTATAAATTTTGGAGCCGGAGATGGTACGCCAAAATTTAACCCATTTTTTATCCCAAAAATGATTGCAGATATTGCGCCAGGAAATATTTCTATTAAAAATGGATTTATGGGGCCAAACTATACTACGGTTTCTGCATGTGCGTCATCTGCGAATGCAATGATAGATGCTTTAAATTATATTCGTTTAGGTACTTGTGATGTTATTGTAACTGGTGGCTCTGAAGCTGCAGTTGTAATTTCTGGTGTTGGTGGTTTTAATGCCATGCACGCCTTGTCTACAAGAAACGAAAGTCCAGAAACAGCGTCTAGACCTTTTGATGCAGAACGAGATGGTTTTGTGTTAGGTGAAGGAGCAGGTGCTTTGGTTTTAGAAAGCTATGAGCATGCTAAAGCTAGAGGGGCAAAAATTTATGCTGAGGTTATTGGAGGAGGAATGTCTTCTGATGCTCACCATATGACGGCACCACATCCAGAAGGAATAGGTGTGATTGCTGTAATGAATAACTGCTTAGAAAATGCAGGAATTAAACCAGAAGATGTAGATCATATTAATACACATGGTACTTCTACTCCGTTAGGAGATGTTGCAGAATTGAAAGCTATTTCTGCAGTTTTTGGAGAGCATGCTAAGAATATTAATATCAACTCTACAAAATCTATGACAGGTCACTTGTTAGGAGCTGCAGGAGCTATAGAGTCTATAGCCGCAATTTTAGCCATGAAACATGGCATTGTACCTCCAACAATTAATCATGTTAATGTAGATGAAAATATCAATCCAGAATTAAACTTAACTTTAAATAAAGCTCAAAAGCGAGAGATTAATATTGCTATGAGTAATACTTTTGGTTTTGGTGGGCATAATGCATGTGTTGCATTTAAAAAACTAGATGAATAATACTCTATGAATTTTATTCGTAAAATAGTAAAACCTCACAGTGAAGAGGATGCACGATTATACAACGAATTAAAAAAACTACTTAATTTTTCTCCTAGAAGAATAAATAAATACAAAAAGGCATTTACACATAGATCTGTGCAAATGTTAGACAGCAAAGGAATACCTATTAATTACGAACGTTTGGAGTTTTTAGGAGATTCTATTTTAGGGTCTGTAATTGCATCGTATTTATATAAAAAAGTACCTACAGGTAGCGAAGGTTACCTTACACAAATGCGCTCTAAAATTGTTAGTAGAGAGCATTTAAATGAATTAGGAAAAGATTTAAACTTAATACGTTTCGTAAAAAGTAATATAGATCAAGCTAATGTTGGAGATAACATTCATGGTAATATTTTTGAAGCATTAGTAGGTGCTATTTATTTAGATAAAAACTACAATACTTGCCAGAAATTTATTTATGAGAATGTAATTGTTCCTTATGTAGATATTGAAAAGCTAGAAGGAAAAGTTACTAGCTACAAAGGTCTTATTATAGAATGGTGTCAGAAACAAAAGAAGAAATATACTTTTGAAACCTATGAAGATTCTGGTAACGAAGCTATCAAACACTTTAGTGTAAAGGTAAGTATAGACGGAGAACAGATAGCTAAAGGTAGAGCTACTTCTAAGAAAAAAGCAGAAGAGCAAGCTGCTAAAAGAGTCTATTTTGCATTTCAAAAAGAAATTAATTTAGGCTAACTCACGATAACGTTTTCGTTAAAATTAACGGTAAAGTTCATAAACAATTAGTAATTTTGTTTTTTCATAAAAACGAGTATTAGTTATAATCTATGCAGGTACACGCTTTAGAAATGGACGAATTTTGCGAAGAAGAATATTCTTTAATAGGAATCCATTCTACTTTAGAAGACTATAAACTTGCCTACTTATTAAATAAAAACCTAAATACCAGGTTTTATAAAGCAAAAGAAGATTTAGAATTTGTTATAGAAGAAAAGAAAGCCTCTTTTTCTATATATAATTACGAAAATATAGAATATGATTACGTCTGGTTTCTAATAACGAACAGTTATAGAACAGAAAACCAAACAGCGTCTAACGAGTTATTATTAACATCAGAAACAATAACATATCTAATTCCAGAAAAGAAAAAAGTAGATTTTTTTATAAAAATTTGTGGAGATATAGAGTATGAGTTTGTTATGAAGACATTAAATAGAATTAAAAGTATTGAGAATGTAATTACCGCATATTCAATAGATAAAAACACCTTAAAGTCTAAAGACTTTTTAATATTTTAAACATGAAAGACTACAAAAAAACAAAAATAGTTGCAACCTTAGGTCCAGCAATAGACACTAAAGAAAAGATGAAAGAGTTGGCAATTGCAGGTGTCAACGTTTTTAGAATTAATTTTTCTCATGCAGATTACGATGTTGTAAAACAAAACGTGCTAAGAATTAGAGAAATTAATGAAGAAGAAGGATTTAATGTTGCCATTTTAGCAGATTTACAAGGACCAAAACTTCGTGTAGGAGTTATGGAAGAAGATGTTGTTTTAAATGATGGAGACTTGTTTACTTTTACAACAGAAAGATGTATTGGTACCAACAAAAAAGCATTTATGACGTACCAACGTTTTCCTAAAGACGTAAAAGTTGGAGAGCATATTATGGTAGATGATGGTAAATTGTTATTTGAAGTAGTTTCTACAGATAAAGACAAAGAAGTTGTTGTAAGAACCGTTGTTGGAGGGCCTTTAAAATCTAAAAAAGGAGTAAACTTACCAAACACTGCTATTTCTTTACCAGCTTTAACAGAAAAAGATAAAGAAGATGCCGTTTTTGCTTTAGGTTTAAATGTAGATTGGATGGCACTTTCTTTTGTAAGAACACCAGAAGATTTAAGAATGTTACGTGATTTAATAGACGAGCATTCAGATTATAGAGTGCCGGTAATTGCTAAAATAGAAAAACCAGAGGCAGTTGCAAATATAGATGCATTAATTCCTTTTTGTGATGGTTTAATGGTTGCTCGTGGAGATTTAGGAGTAGAAATTCCTATGCAAGACGTTCCATTAATTCAGAAAAAATTAGTAAGACGTGCTAAGAGAGCAAGAATTCCTGTAATTATTGCAACTCAAATGATGGAAACAATGATTGATAACCCTGTTCCTACAAGAGCAGAAGTAAATGATGTTGCTAATTCTATTATGGACGGAGCAGATGCTGTAATGTTATCTGGAGAAACTTCTGTAGGGAAACATCCTTTAAAAGTAATTCAGAAAATGTCTGAAATTATTAGAGCTGTTGAAAACTCTAGAATGATTAAAGTACCTCATGAAGCGCCACATATTAGAACAAACAGATTTATTACAAAATCGGTTTGTCATCACGCAGCTTTAATGGCTAATGACATCGATGCAACCGCAATTTCTACTTTAACAAATAGTGGTTATACAGCATTCCAAATTTCTGCATGGAGACCACAAGCTAAAATATTGGCATTTTCATCAGAAAGAAGAATTTTAGGAAAACTAAACTTACTTTGGGGTGTAAAAGCTTTTTATTATGACAAAAACTTAAGTACAGATGATACTGTTGTAGATATTAATAAAATATCTAAAGAAAAAGGATTTGTTAAAGATGGAGATTTAATGATTAACCTTACCTCTATGCCAGTAGAAGCAAAAGGAATGGTAAATACTTTAAGAGTATCTGAAATAGATTAAAAATAGCTTAAAAATATATTTTAAAAGCATCCTGAGAAATCAGGATGTTTTTTTGTTTTAAATTAAATCTTAGTCATGTTTTTTTAGAAGCTGTTACCTGCTTTCCACTATATCTTTTTTCTACTGTTCTCGATACAATTTTTCTTCCTTTGTCATAAAAATCACTCGAACAGACATAAAAAAGGATGCCGTTTCAATCAGGGCTAGACTTGTTTGTGCACTATTCGTTATTAGAAGATTAATTGCCAAGCTATAGTGTAAAGTTTTATTTTCAACCTCTTAATTTTACAATTTTAACTTTTTAGAAATAATAATAGCATCATTCGTAACAAAAGGCATTGGCATCATTTCTTCTGTTCTTGATATAATTGAAAAATGATTGTTTTCTAATAGGTCGTAAGAAATTTCATTCATAACAATGTCTAATTCAGCCTCTTTTAAAACACTAAATGAAAGTGTTACTTCTTTGTCTTGGTTTGCTAAATGATAGACTAGAAAAGTCCCTTTTTTTACAATATAATTTTTCCCGTCATTTACCAAAACATCATTTACTTTAAATTGATGCAACTTCAATTCCTTTTTAGTGATAAACTCTAATTTATTCACTTTTCTATTGGAGGAAACGGTGAATTCTAAAAAACGCTTGTCTCCAATAATAGTATCTAGTACTGTTTCTAAGTTAGCAGCGCTAATGTTTTTAAACTCCGTTTTTTTATAATAGGTAAAGCGCGTATTGTATTTACTTTTGGTTTCTGCATTTGCAATGCTTCCTTTTACTGCATTTTCGTCAAAAAATTGTTTGGTGTAGGTGTCTAAAGTGGTATCGTAAGTTCCAAAAAAGGCGGTTTTATCATCAGAGTTCTCAATATACACAATGCTATTTGGTTTTTTATTATCAACAGAAAAACCACTATTGTAGGTTGCCAATCCAAAGAAAATAATAGCGAACAAACCCACCGTTTTTTGCATCCAAAAAGTTTTCTTTTGATGCAATGATAGCATCATCAACCCAAAAACCAAGGCAATTAAAATGCCGCTTACAGACACTATTTTTAAACCGAGACCAACCGGAAACATTTTAATTAAGGGCGCAAAAATATAGATAGTTGGAATTGATAAAATGGTAAACAAGATTGGTTTGGACTTCTCTTCTAAATTTACAAAAATATTAACGGCTAAAATGATCAATGCAGCAAACACCGGAATGATAAAAAAACCAGCACCTTTTAAATACACATTTATAAAGAAGTTAATAATGAACCAAACTATTATTGGCGCAATTATTAAATCGGTAGTTTTTTTGTGATTAGAAGTATATTTATAGACTTTAAATAAGACCCATAAATTAAGAAATACAAACGCAGCTATATATTGATATCCATTATAGGTAAAACCGTGTAAAATGTCTTTATATTGAAGATGAACTAGTAAAAGTAGCTTCCATAAACCAAAAGAAACTCCTCCGCATAAGAGAATAGCCAAAATAAAGGCTCCAAAACCTTTTAAAATTCCTTTTAAGGATAGTTTATCTTTTTTAAATCCGAAGAAAAGTAATACTAAAAATAGGATGAAAGCGCTAATCAGCATCGCTGAAACCCAAGAAAAAGGATAAGTAGCTAATTTTACCAACGGAAAATTTACGTAAACAAAATCTTCATCAGAATTTAAATCTGTTAGATCTGAATTTGCAAAATAATTTACAGTAGACGTAAAATAATCTGCCTGATGTAAAAGTGTTTCTCTGTCTAAACGCTCATAAGAATCTTGTGCAGTATGATAATCGAAATGATCACCAATAAAGGCAAAATTGAATCCGTTTATGTCTCCTTTTTCTCTAAAAATAGTTAAATCTGTATCGTTTGGTAATTTTTTATAAATACTGTACATTAATGAATTTGCTGCAGGATAATTTGGTTTTGCAGCCATAAACTCAGACAATAACTTGCTGTTTTTTCCATTGGTTTCCATTAACATATAACTTGGACCTCCAGTTCCGCGAGCTTCAAAATTTAATACCAAACCAATATCTTTTGTCCAAGGATGTTCATCAACAAAAGCTTGTGCACCCAGTAAACCGAGTTCTTCTGCATCAGAAATAAGAATAATAATATCGTTTTTAGGCTGTTTATTTTTTTCTAAGAAAACTCTAATTCCTTCTAAAATAGTAACTACTCCAGAACCAGCATCACTTGCTCCCAAAGAAGAATGCGGGTTAGAATCGTAATGCGTTAAGAGCATTAACGCTTTTCCGTTTTCAGAACCTTTAATTCTAGCTAATATATTTTCTGCTGTGGTAGCTGCAAACCATTTTTTGTTAATGGCTGTTTGCGTTTGAATTTCCGTTTTCAATCCCATTTTCTGAAGTTCATGTATAATGTAGTTCTGCACTTCTTTATGGTTTTTAGAACCGGTATAATGTGCCTCTTTGCTAATATTTTTTAAATGATATAAGGCATTGTTAATAGAAAATTCGTTTTTTGATGTTATCTTTTTGGGAGAATAAGTGGGTTTTAAATCTGAAAAACTCCAAAAAATAACTCCAATAATTATAAGTACAGATATAAGAGAAGAAAAGGCTTTCATTTGATTATTTGATAAATAAGTTTCTATAAATGTATGAAATAAAAAAAAACTTGACTAAAAAGTTGCAGAAAACAGAAAAAACAGTAAATTTAAGAGAACCAAAAAAATACTATTACTATGGCAATTAAAAGCTTTCAAGGAAAAAGAGATACTAGTCAGGGAAAAGAGGATGCACAAATTTTAGTGTCTGATTATATGACAAAAAAATTGATCACTTTTAAAGCTGAGGATACGCTAGATCATGTAATTGAGCAGTTAATTACACATAAAATTTCTGGAGGACCTGTTGTAAATGATAAAAATGATTTAATTGGTATTATTTCTGAAACAGATTGTATTAAGCATATTTCTGAAAGTAAATATTACAATATGCCTTCGGATGTTAATAATACAGTAGGTATGTATATGGCTACCGGTGTGGATACTATAGATAAGAATACGAATATTTTTGATGCCGCTTTTAAATTTATTAGTTCTCACAGAAGAAGGTTTCCCGTGGTAGAGAACGGAAAATTAATTGGTCAAATTAGTCAAACCGATGTTTTAAAGGCTGCAATTAGCGTAAAAGGAAATACTTGGAATAGTTAAAACCTTTTTTTAGTTTTAATATTTGGTAAATCTGTAATTATCAACTTTTGTTTATCAGAACTTTCTAGTTCGGCTATTTTAGAATACGAATAGCCTTCTATGGGGGCTTTTAGACTTTTCCATTTTGCAATACCCGCAACGGTAATTTCTTCTCCAATTTCTATAATAGCTTCTGTATAGCGCAAGGTTTTATGGAAACCGAAAAAACTTTCACTTTTAATATTATAATTTTCTAATAGTGCGGTAAATTCTGGAGTTGGTGCATTAAAAGTACCCGATTTTACTTTTTTATCAGCTACTAAATAACTAGTGTAGTTTTTAGGGTTTTGATGGAGTCTTACCATGGCAAAATCACTATTTTTTTCTAGAAAAAAATCTTGTACCTTTTCTTCATGTACAATTGTTCGCCAGCGTTGTTGTTTTCCATTACTTTTCCGCTGTTTAATTTTTATGACATAAAACACACATTTTCTTTTACTAAAAGGTGCAATTAAAGGCTCTTTAACGTGTAAAGCTTTTCCTGTAAATCTTGTTAATTCGTTATTTTTTAAGCTTCCTATTTGTTTAATTGGTAGTTTAGAAAGTGTTCTTATAATTTTTTGTTTTGTACTAAAATAATAAGTTATAAAAATAATAAGACCAACTATTACAAAAAAGAGTAACGGGATTAAGAATGGGGATACATCTGTAATTAAAAACATTTTAAAGAAGTATAAGTTGCAATTTGTATAAAGATTTACTCTTTTCTAATTAATAAAAAAGTCTCGTTTTCTAAAGATAAATAACCTTCATCATAAATATAAAAATAGGTGTTGCCTGTTTTTGTTTTGTAAATAGAGGTAAAGAACTGAAAATCGAAACCTTTATCATATAATTTGGTTCTGGTAACTTTTGTTTTACCAGATGTATTTAATTCTGATAAAATTTTGTAATTTTTTCTAAGACGATTGTTAATATTCCTGATGAGGTTTTTACTGTCTTTATTTACCCGATTATTATAAGCATTTCTACAATAGTCTGAACAGAATTTTTTATCAACTCTACCTTTAACAACTTCATCACATTCTAAACATTTTCTATTTTCCATAGTTCGCTTTTTTAAGTTCGTACCAATTTACTTGCTTATTATCTTCTTCGAATTCATTAACAAATTGCAATCCAATTTTTTGTAAAATTTTATTAGAACCAATATTTTCTGTTTCTGCTGCACCATAAATAATGTCTAAATTCATGGTTTTAAATCCGTACTCTAAACAAGCAATGGCAGATTCTAAGGCATATCCTTTTTTCCAATACCTTGGAATAAATCGATAGCCAATATCAATAAAATCTTGAAAACCATTTAAGCTTTCTTTTGTTCCTTTATTTAGTTTTAAACCAGACCAACCGATAAAATTACCCGTAGATTTTTCTATTACAGCAAACCGTCCAATACCGTTTTCTTTATATTGATTTATAATAAAGGCAATTATTTTTTCTGCATCTTGCTTGGTATTAATTGTTTTATTACCAAGATATTTATGCACTTCTGGATTAGAGTCTAATTCAAAAATACCTTCTAAATCGGTTATTCTAAGTTCTCTAAGAATTAGTCTTTCTGTTTCTAAATGAAATATCATAAGGTAAATATACTTAAAAATATCCGTTTACAAACGACTACAAATAATTACAACCGAAAGTAATTGTTTTGTAACCGAATAAAATTGCAATGGTGTCGCAACTTTGCAGAGTCAAAATGAATTGACAAAAACAAATTATAAACCTGCATTCAAAAAAAATGCATAAAAACTTATCTTATGAATACGTTAAGAAACAAAGTACAGTTAATTGGTAGATTGGGTCAAGATCCAGAAATAATAACTTTTAAAGACGGTAATAAAATGGCCAAATTTTCTATGGCTACAGATGACAGTTACAAAGACAAAGCAGGTAATAAGGTAGAGCGTGCTTATTGGCATAATATTGTTATTACTGGAGGTTTGGTTAAAGTGGTAGAAAACTATGTAAATAAAGGACAAGAAATTGCCGTTGAAGGGAAGTTAACAAACCGTTCTTATGATACCAAAGAAGGAGAAAAAAGATATGTTACCGAAATTATGGTGAATGAATTATTGCTTTTGGGAGCTAAATAAATTACATAGAAAGAGACTGTCTAGAAAGTATTGCACCTTTTTAGATGGTCTTTTTAAATTTGATATTTATGTTTTCTTGTTATAAACTCTCGTTTGTAATTTTTTTACCGGTCATTTCATCAACAGTAATTCTAAAAACAATTGGAATTTTTTTCTGTGTTCTTTTGTTAGAGAAATCGCTTATACAATGCAAATCTCTGTGTTCCTTTTTTAAAATAATTGCTTTAATACCTTCGGTAAAATCATGTAAATATTTTTTTGCTACAGAACCAGCTAGTTCTTCATAAATTCCATGAACTAAAACAGAATTACAGGTATTGCTGTCTGCTTTTTCTGAAACCTGCAGAGAAACTTTTCTATAATTTCTCATTGCCTTTGTTTTATGACCTTCTTCGGAATAACCTACAATACTATTTTTCTTGTCAAAAAAATAAGTCATGGGTACAATAAAAGGTCTTTCTATATAAATATAGCTCAGTTGCCCTACATAGTTATTTGCTAATAGATGTATGCATTCATTATCTTTTAAATTAGTTATCATGATGCTAAGTTTTAATTAAAACAAGTAACTAAGTTTATTAAAATCAGTTACATAAAATATGATATAAATCAGTTTAGTAAATTTTTTCTTTTATTTTAATGAAATTTATAAGCTTTTAATGCGCTTTTTTAACTAAAATTTTTATTCGTTTTGGTAAAATTTAAGTTTGTTTTCTAAGTTGGTTATTTCTTTTTTTAAAGAATCTACTTGGTTCAATAAGTTGTAAATTACATCAACGCCTTCTAAATTTATGTTTAAATCATAATGCAAACGAATCATTTTTTCTACTTCTGTTATTTGAGTAATTTTAATATAATGATCATCGTTTGCTACAATAACTTCTATTAATTCATACTCTTTTAATTCGTCTATAAAAGCTGTAGGTATGCTATAGTGTTTACAAAACTGCTGTATAGATATTAAGTTTTGAGTTTCCATGTTTAGCGTTGTTTTTGTAATTCTTTAATTAATTCTATTTCCTTTTCGCTTAGTTTAGTAGGTATTTTAAGTTGATAAGTTATATATAAATCACCAAACTGACCTTCTTTTCTGTATTTAGGAAACCCTTTTCCTTTTAGTTTCACTTTTGCTCCGTTCTCTGTCTCTGGCTTAATGGTTAGCTTTACTTTACCATCAAAAGTATCTACCATTAATTGTCCGCCTAATAAAGCGGTATATACATCTAAATCAACATCTAAGTAAAGATTGTCTTTGTCTCGCTTAAATTTAGTGTTATTAACAATAGAAAACTGAATGTATAAATCTCCATTCGGACCACCATTTACACCTACGCCACCATGCCCTTTAATTTTGATAACCTGTCCGTTTTCTACACCTGCAGGAATTGTTATTCTAATATTTTTACCATTAACAGTAATTACTTGTTTTTGCGTTTCATAAACATCTTTTAGATGTAATTGAATTTCAGAATTATAATCTTGTCCTCTAAATTTGGCATTGGTTCTTCTTCCGGAAGATGCTCCGCCGCCAAACATGTCTCCAAAAATATCAGAAAAATCTTCTTGAGAATAACCACTTTGATTGCTTTGAGACCTATTTTGGTGTTCCTGCTGTCTTTGTTTATCTTGCTCGTAAGCTTCTCCATTTTGCCAATGCTCTCCATATTTATCGTATTTCTTACGATTTTCTGGATTGCTTAATACTTCATTTGCTTCATTAATTTCTTTAAAATTTTTCTCGGCAGTTTTATCATTCGGATTTAAATCTGGATGATACTTTCGTGCTAATTTTCTGTACGCTTTTTTAATATCGGCTTCAGAAGCATTTTTTGTAATTCCTAAAACTTTATAATAATCTATAGAAGCCATTGGTTAAGGTATTTAAAAAGTAATATGTTATATGTTTTACAACAAATTTGTGTATTACAACTGAGTTAAAAGGATACCTAAATATATTATTTTTTAAGTTCTAAACTCAGTTTTGCAACCAACATTAATTCAGATTTATTTAAATCTGCCACGGAAGCAGCTATTTTAGTTGCTGTTTTTATAATTAGACTCTTAATATCTTCTGTAAATAAAGAGGGATGTTCTTTTTTAAAATCGATAAACTCATTATAACAAGTTTCAGAATTAGAAAAACTTTCATTATTTAACCAATCGAAAACGGTTTCTATTTGATACGCAGCATCCGAATGAAAATCATCATCAGTAGGATCTATTTTAGTCCATTTGTTTTTTACAATTTCTTTTAAAACATTAAATTCTACTTCTTCTACCACATTGTCTGCAGCAGCAATTGCGAAAAATAATTTACCTAAGTTTTCATAAAAAGAAATAATTGTGTTTTGTGAAGGTTTCATAATTAAGAATTTATGAGTAAAAGTAAAATTATAGAATTTTGAGGCATAAAATTATGATAATAGTCATAAAATGCTGTAATTTTCCTCTAAAATGTAGTATTTTTATTCTTTGTTTAATCAGTTAATTTATAACTAAAATGCTAAGTAAAGATCGGGATGTTTTTAATGTACTTTTTGAAGCTGTTTCGGAGGGTGTTGTAGTTGTAAATGGCAAACAAAATATAGTTTCTGTAAATAGTTCTGTAGAAAAAATGTTTGGTTATAATACAGGAGAACTTATAAACCAACCGCTTAATGTTTTAATTCCTAAGAATTATCATGCTGGTCATGGAGCCCATTTTAAGGGTTTTATGATGAATAAAGAAAAACGGCAGATGGGGAATGGGAGAGACTTATATGGAGCCCGAAAAAATGGAGACATTTTTCCGTTAGAAGCAGGTTTAAATCCGTTTCAAATAAATGGAGAAACTTTTATAATGGCTTTAGTTATAGATATTTCTGTTCGTAAGCAACAAGAAGAAGAAATATTTCAGCTAAATGATGAGCTAGAAAAAAAGGTTTGTGAGAGAACAAAAGAATTAAGCAAAACGGTTCAAGAGTTAAAGACTGTAAACATAGAGTTGGATGCCGAAAATCAAAAAAGGATAGACGCAGAGAACAAAATTAAAGATGCTTTAAAAAAAGAAAAAGAATTGAATGAACTAAAAACAAAGTTTTTGTCTTTAGTTTCTCATGAGTTTAAAACACCGTTAAGTGGTATTTTAACTTCTACAATGCTTTTGGGTAAGTATAAGTTAACAGAACAACAAGAAAAAAGAAATAAGCATTTAGAGACCATTACCAATAAAGTACATTATTTAAATAATATTTTAAATGATTTTCTATCAATAGAAATATTAGAAACTGGTAAAATAAATTATAAGTTTCATACTTTTAAATTAAGTAAGGTAGTAGATGAGGTAATCTATAATGCAAACATGCTTTTAAAGCAAGGACAAAGAATTAAATACCCAGAAGATATAGATGAAATTTCTTTAACACAAGATGAAAAAACAATAGCATTGGCATTGTCCAATTTAATAAACAATGCTATTAAATATTCGCCAGAGAATACGGAAATTGATATCAAAATAAAGCAAGATAATACAGCTACTACTATTAAAATAAAAGACCAAGGAATTGGGATTCCAAAAGCAGATCAAAAAAATATATTTAACCGTTATTTTAGAGCAGAAAATGCTTTATTAACCGAAGGAACAGGAATTGGTTTAAATATTATTAAAAGTCATTTACAAAACTTAGGCGGAACGATTACTTTTGAAAGTGAAGAGAATAAAGGATCAACGTTTACATTGAAGATTATTAATACAGCAAAATGAGAAAAATACTATTAATTGAGGATGATGTAGTTTTAAGAGAAAACACTTCAGAACTTTTAGAATTATCAAACTATGAAGTTACGAGTGCTTCTAATGGTAAAATAGGTGTACAACTAGCCCAAAAAATAGTACCAGATATTATTGTTTGTGATATTATGATGCCAGAGTTAGATGGTTATGGTGTTCTAGAAGCTTTAACTAAAAATGAAGTTACCAAACACATTCCGTTTATCTTCTTATCTGCAAAAACAGAAAGAAGTGATGTAAGAAAAGGGATGGATTTAGGGGCAGATGATTATATAACAAAGCCTTTTAATGAAGATGAATTAATAAGTGCTATAGAAAGTAGGTTGGCTAAAGTATCGATACTAAAAGATCGTAGAGAAATAAACGAAGCCATAGAAGAAGAGGAAGAAGATATAAGAAGCCTTAATGATTTAAAAAATTATTTTGAAGATAACGGTGAAACCTTTATTTTTCTTAAAGATGCAAGTATCTATAAAGAAGGTAATAACTCTAATTACATTTACTTAATAAATAGCGGACTCATAAAATGCCATAAGTTAGATGAGCAAGGCAAACAGTTAACTACGGCTTTATACAAAGAAGATGATTTATTTGGTTACACTTCTTTTTCTCAAAATTTAGCCTATCAAGAATCTGCAACTGCAATTCAGAAAACAGAATTAGTTGGGCTTTCTAAAAAAACATTAACAGGTGTCTTAAATAAAAACCATAAAGTAACGCTAGAATTAATAGAGTTGTTAACAGAAGACTTAGCTGTTGTAAAAGACCAACTTTTGCAAATGGCTTATAGTTCTGTAAGTAAAAAAACAGCTAAGACAATTTTAATGTTTGCAGAGAAATTAAATAGAAAACCAGAAGATCAAATTAAAATTTCTAGAAACGATTTAGCTAGTGTTGCAGGTATTGCAACAGAAACTTTAATAAGAACAATGTCTAGTTTTAAAAAGCAAGGTCTTATAGAAATAGAAGGTAGAACAATTAGAATTTTAGACTTAGAAAAATTAAAAGAAATTTCTTGATATTAAATGAATTAGCGGCTATATGACTAATATCATTTTTTAAAAAGTATTGTAGCAATAAATTTGTCTTTTAGATAAAAAGATGAATTTAAATGAAAGCTATTTTACTCCCTACAGATTTTTCAGACAATTCTTGGAATGCTATTGAGTATGCTTTAAATTTTTATAAGCACTCAACGTGCAATTTTTATTTGTTACACGTTAATAGGTTAAATAACGTTGTAGTAGACAATTATTTTTATGATAACACTCAAGAAATAATTATAGATGTAAACGTAGAAAATGCAAAAAAACAATTAAAAGAACTTCAGCAAAAAATAGCGCTAAATTTTAATAATAATAAAAACCATAAATTTTATACTCTAACAGACTCTAATTTTTTTATTGAATCTATAAGACAACATGTAGAAGAAAAAAAAATAGATGTAATTGTTATGGGAACAAAAGGAGCTAGTGGTTTTACTGGTTTTATTACAGGCAGTAATACGGGAGATGTTATTACAAAAGTAAAGTGTACAACTTTAGTGGTGCCTGAAAATGCTAAATTTAAAAAAATAGAAGAAATTGCGTTTCCAACAGATTTTTCTTTGTGTAATGAATTACAAATTTTAGAACCAATAATAGCAATATTAGAAGAGAAAAAATCGTCTTTAAGGGTTTTAAATATAAGTAAAAAAGTTACAGTTTTAAATGAAGATCAACGAAAAAGTAAAGAACTACTCGAAGATTACTTATACAATTACAAACACAGTTTTCATTTTTTAACAAATAAAAAAGTAGAAGATGCTGTACAGTGTTTTGTAAATAGTAGAAACATAGATATGATTGCCATGGTTGCAAAAAATCTTAATTATTTTCAACAAATATTATTTCATACCAAGGTAGCGGAAATAAGTTATCATACCGATGTTCCTTTTTTAGTACTGCATGAATAAAAACAATATGTTATGGATAATTCAATTTTTTTAGCAAAGTTTTGGGGTTATTACTTACTTATTTTTTTCGTTATACTCAGTTTTAATCCAAAAAGAATCAGGCAAATATTTAATGATTTAGAAGATCAAAAATTTCTGATTATTTTTTCTTTTTTAGCCATTATTATTGGTTTGATAAATATTCTATTTCATAACATTTGGGAGCCTAATTGGAAACTTATAATTACCCTAATTGGTTGGTCATCATTACTTATAGGGTTGTCTCTTTTTAGTATTCCGAAGCGAACCATACATTGGTTAAAACTTGTAAATATTAGATTTGTACAGGCGATATATACATTACTTTTTCTAATAGGTTTATATCTATTAAATATTGCATATGCTATTATAATAATTTAATTAAAAAGGATTATCTTAGAACTACATACGAAACGATAGGTTTCAATAATTTTTTTATTAATAACTAAAAACACCATAAAGATGAAAATGAATATTCAATTTGTTAACATGTCTACAAGTGAAACTATGGAAGCTTATACAGAAAAAAAGCTAGATGGTTTGGTTAAAAAATTCGAAACAATTATTAAAGCAGATGTGTTTTTTAAAAAAGAAAATGATTCTAAAAACAAAGGCGTAATTTGTGAAATAGAATTAAGTGCACCAGGACCAAGATTATTTGCATCGTCAAATGAAAAAAATTACGAACTTGCTGTAAAAAATACTATTTCAGATTTAGAAAAGCAATTACAAAAGAGAAAGGCAATTACAAAACCTTATCTGTAAATACAGATCAATGCTCGGTTAAATTATTATCAGGCTAATAAAGACTTTTTTTTAGTCTGATAATAATTCTGCAACAGATGCGCTCTATCTTTCTGATAGATATTTAACTCTTTATTAAGGAGAATCTAAGAAACTTAGGAGGTCATTTTATACTTAAAAAGCAACATAGTCTATTTTAAAGCCATATAGATAAAATAAATCTATAGGAAAGATCTCTTCTAGGAGATTATGGAATAGGAAATATAATTTAGAATTTATTAAAAACAAACATCATGAAAAATATACTTTTACCTACAGATTTTTCAGATAATTCGTGGAATGCAATTCAATATGCAGTTCAATTATTTAAGGACGAAAAATGTAATTTCTTTATAATGAATACTTATACACCAATGATTTATGATGTAGAGTATATGACACCGGGTGTTGACGGTTTTAATTTAATTGATGTTGTAAGAAAGACATCAGAGGAAGGACTTGATAAACTTCAACAAAAAATTGAAAATCAATTTAAAAATCCAAACCATACGTATCGTAAAATAGCTTCATTTAATACTTTAATAAATGAGATAGAAGAGTTGCATGAAAAATATGTAATGGATCTTATTTTAATGGGAACCAAAGGAGCAACGGGTTTAACCGAAATTTTATTTGGTTCTAACACCGTACATATAATTAAAAATGCAAAATGCCCAGTGTTAGCAATACCAAGTAATTATGCTTTTAAAGCTCCTAAAGAAGTATTATTTCCTTCGGACTATGAAGTTTCTTTTAATGAAAAACAAGTAAAACTAATTGTAGATATTGGCCTTTCTAATAGTTCTAGAATAAATATAATAAACACTACTTATGGCGATGATTTATCTAAAAATCAAATAGAAAATAAACAGAAGTTAGATAAAATATTAAAAAATGTTACCCATTTATTCTATAGTGTAAGCAACCAAAGTGTAACAGGTGCTATTTCTGAATTTCAATTAAAAATGCAAATAAATCTGTTAGTGATGATAAACAATAAGCATTCTTTTTTCGAAAATCTATTTTTTAAATCAACAATTAGTCAAATAGGTTTTCACTTAAATGTACCTTTCTTAGTAATTCCTTCAGGAGAAAAGACAAACTAATTTAGATGATATTAATCATTTTATAAGCTTGTTTTTTTAAGTAAATTAGGGGGAGATAAGTTTTTAGTATAGAATTTAATACTATTTATGATGAAAATTAAACATGTAAATACAAGTTATATAAAATGGTTAAGTGCAGAAGAAATGCACAATGAATCTAAAGAATGGCGTTTAGAATTAGAGTTTTTAAATGATGAATATCTCTTTTTCGAAGACTTAATAAAATGGAATACCCTTCAATTAATCAATTTTCAATCTTACGCTAAAAGCAAAGAAATTATTGAGAAATTAAGTAATTCTATAAAGACCAATGATGCGTTAATTCAATTGGTTCAAAAACATGAAAATAGCCTCGAAGTTATAGATAGTAAGGGTGATCAGCAAAAAGAAACTTATAAGAATGAGCATAAAACATTACTTATTTTATTTAAAAATCACTTAAAAGAACACAGGGAGTTAAAACTAAGTTTGTTTGATATTTTAAAAAAGATAAAGAAAACAGAAAAACAAAAACGAATTATAGATGTGGAATAAAGAAATAGTAAGATAAAGCTGCGTAAAATTGATTTGAAAAAGTTGAATCCACCCTTTCTTAGGGTGGATTTTTTTTGCTTTAAACTATTTTTAACTTATTATTGTGTTGTTATTTAGGTATTTATAGTTTGTTTTCGTTAAAATAATCCCAAAATATATTCATTTAACTTCTAGTTAAAATAACGAAAGCAATTTTTTGTAACTTCCAACTTCAATTTAAAACCGACTTTCTATGCCAAATTACACACTTCATATTAACGGAAAAGAACGTAAAGTATCTGCAGATGCAGACACTCCATTGCTATGGATTTTAAGAGATGAACTAAATTTAGTAGGTACAAAATTTGGTTGCGGAATTGCGCAATGTGGCGCCTGCACTGTTCATCTAGATGGTGTTGCAACAAGAAGTTGTCAAATGCAAGTTTCTATTTTAGATGCTGTAAAAATCACCACTATAGAAGGGCTGTCTAATGATGGAAAACATCCGGTACAAGAGGCGTGGAAAGAGATAGATGTGCCGCAATGTGGCTATTGTCAGGCAGGTCAAATTATGACTGCTTCTGCTTTTTTAGCTGAAAATAAGAATCCTTCAGAGGAAGAAATTAGAGAAGCAATGAATGGTAACATTTGTAGATGTGCTTCATATAATAGAATTGAAAAAGCGGTAAAAGTTGCTGCAAATAAAATGTCTTAATCATAAAACTACTTCACAAAATGGAATCTATATCAAAAAATAATTTTAGTAGAAGAAACTTTTTAAAGGCATCAGTTTTAGCAAGTGGTGGTTTATTAATTGGCTTTAATTTATTAACGGCTTGTAAGCCAGAAGCAGTAATGCCTGTAGATATTGAGAGTTTAAACTTCAATGATTTTAATGCATTTATAAAAATTTCTGATGACGGTTATGTTACTATCTTTTCTCCAAATCCAGAAATTGGACAAGGTGTAAAAACAGCAATGCCAATGCTTATTGCAGAAGAATTAGATGTAGAATGGAGTAAAGTTAACGTAGCGCAAGGAAATTTAGACACTAATAATTTTACAAGACAATTGGCTGGCGGAAGTCAATCTATTCGATTTGGTTGGGATGCTTTAAGACAAACAGGAGCAACCACTAAACAAATGTTGATAAATGCTGCAGCTGCAAAATGGAATGTAGATGCAAGTACGTGTAAAGCATCAAAAGGAATTATTACCAATGCAAATGGAGATCAATTAGGTTATGGAGATGTTGTAAAAGAAGCAGCATTATTAGAAGTGCCAGAAAATGTAACATTAAAAGAAACTAAGGATTATACCATTATTGGTCAAGAAATTGTAAATGTAGATATTGATAAAATTATTACAGGAAAACCACTTTTTGGATTTGATTACAAAACAGACGGAATGGTGATTGCTACTGTTTTAAGACCACCCGCTTTCGGACAAATATTAGAAAGTTTTGATGCTACGGCCGCAAAAAAAGTAAAAGGAGTTATTGATGTAATTACGATTGGTGATAAGATAAGACAGTATGTGGCATCTGGTAAGACAAATTGGACATTTACCATGTCTGAAACAGATAAAGTAGTTGTTATTGCAGAAAATACTTGGGCGGCAATAAAAGGCAAAAAAGCACTTGCTGCTGTTTGGAAAAAAGATAGCAAATTAGAATCTACAGAAACCCATGATAAAGTTTTAACTGAAATTTTAGAGGGTAAAAAACTAAATACAAGAAGAGAAGATGGTGATATAAAAAAGGCTTTTGCCACTGCAGATAAAGTGATAGAAAAAACATATCATTCTCCTTTTTTACCACATAATTGTATGGAGCCCATGAATTTTTATGCTGATGTTACATCAGAAAAAATACATTTAGCAGGCCCTGTACAAACACCAGAATTTGCAGCAAATGTAGTTGCAGATTTATTAGGTTTTGAGGTAGATAAAATCTCGTTAGAAATGACCAGAATGGGTGGTGGTTTTGGTAGAAGATTGTACGCAGATTTTGTGTATGAAGCTGCAGAAATATCTAATGCCATTAAAAAACCGGTAAAATTAGTTTCTACTAGAGAAGATGATATGACAACGGGAGTTTATAAGCCAGCTGTAAAATATAGAATAAAGGCAGCTTTAAAAGACGGAAAGGTAACCGGTTATCATTTAAAGGAAGCCGCTGTAAATGGAAACATGTACGGATTGATTCCTAACTTTTTTCCTGCAGGATGTATCCCTAACTATAAAGTAGAAACAGGTAGTTATAATAGCAATATAACAACCGGAGCATGGAGAGCTCCTTACACCAATTTTTTAGCGTTTGTAGAACAAAGTTTCTTTGATGAATTAGCAGCAGAATTAAATATAGACACCATTCAACTACGTTTAGATTTATTGCAGTCTGTAAAAGGATCTACCGATGAAAAGATTGAATATTCTGGACAAAGAATGGAAGATACTATTAAATTAGTGAGAGAAAAAGGAAATTGGGGTAAAACAAAAGAAGGTGTTTACCAAGGTTTTTCTGCTTATTATAGCCATAATACACACGTTGCTGAAATTGCCGAAATGGTGTTAAAAGATGGTTTTCCTGTAGTTAAAAAAGTAACTGTTGCCGTAGATTGTGGTATTGTTGTAAACCCAACGGGAGCAAGAAACCAAGTAGAAGGTGGTGTTTTAGATGGAATAGGGCATGCTATGTATGCAGGTTTCTCTTTTAAAGATGGAAAACCAAATGCAAAAAACTTTGATACGTATCGTTTAATTAGAATGCAAGAAACTCCAAAAGTAGTAGTTCATTTTGTAGAAAATGATTTATCTCCAACCGGATTAGGAGAACCAGGTTTACCACCAGCAGGAGGCGCAGTGGCAAATGCAATTAACGCTGCATTGGGTAAGAGACTATATCGTCAGCCTTTTGTTAATGAATTGAATAAGAGTGAAGTTTTAGGATAGTTAAAAGCATTATTAGAATAAAATGAAAATCGCCAAAATAAATTAATGTTTTGGCGATTTAACAAAAGTGAGGGTAACTTTTATTTGTTAAAAATTATAGGGATTTCTTAACATGTTACTTCTCTAATATCTTTAAGGTAAAAATGTTTTTCTACTACAAATTTAATTCATTAGGTATTAGAAAAAATATTAATTCGTTAAAAAGAACATAACTTTCTGTGAATTGTTTGTGATTATCGGTGAAAAGTTAAACTTTAAGATGTGTTTTTTGAATAAAATTCAATTATTATTAATAAATAAGGCATAGTTTTTAAAAGAACTAATTTATGCTAATTTTACTTAAAAAAAAAGAAGCCCTTAATTTTCAGATGAAAATTAAGGGCTTCTTTATAGTTGTATTTCTTTTAAGTATTAACTTACTTGTTGTCCGTTTTTAACTTCTTTTGTAGGTTCTACAAAGGCTAATTTTCCATCAGGAGTATCTGTCATTAAAATCATTCCTTGGCTTTCTACACCTCTAATTTTTCTAGGTGCTAAGTTTACCAAAACAGAAACTTGTTGACCAATAATATCTTCTGGTTTAAAGCTTTCTGCAATACCAGAAACAATGGTTCTTGTATCAATACCAACATCTACCTTTAATTTTAAAAGCTTTTTAGTTTTAGCTACTTTTTCTGCTTCTAAAATGGTACCAATTCTAATATCTAGTTTGGTAAAATCATCAAATTCTATAGTTTCTTTCTGTGGTTCTACCACTTTATTTTCTTGTTCGTTGGCAATTTTAGTAGCTTCTAATTTTTCAATTTGAGCATCAATTGTTTTATCCTCAATTTTAGAAAACAATAATTCTGCTTTGTTTATTTGATGAGCTGCAGGTAATAAAATTTCTTTTTCAGTAATATCATTCCAAGACAGTTTATCATCAATATTTAAAATACCTTTTAATTTATCTGAAGTAAAAGGTAAAAATGGTTTAGAAACAACTGCTAAAGCTGCAGAAATTTGCAAAGCAACATACATAATTGTTTGTACACGTTCTGCATCTACTTTTATAACTTTCCAAGGCTCTTCATCGGCTAAATACTTGTTACCGAGTCTTGCTAAATTCATTAATTCTTGGCTAGCTTCTCTAAATCTATATCTTTCAATAGACTTTCCAATAATATTCGGAAACTCTTTTACAGCTGCTAAAACATCTTCATCTACTTCTGTAAAATCGTTTGGCGCAGGTATAATGCCTTCGTAATATTTATTAGTTAAAACCACAACTCTGTTGATAAAGTTACCAAAAATAGCAACCAATTCGTTGTTGTTTTTAGCCTGAAAATCTTTCCAAGTAAAATCGTTGTCTTTACTTTCTGGTGCGTTTGCAGTTAATGTATAACGTAAAACATCTTGCTGATCTGGAAATTCTTCTAAATACTCATGCAACCAAACTGCCCAGTTTTTAGAAGTCGATAATTTATTTCCTTCTAAATTTAAAAACTCGTTTGCAGGTACATTATCTGGTAAAATATAATCTCCATGTGCTTTTAACATCGATGGAAAAATAATACAGTGAAAAACAATATTGTCTTTTCCTATAAAATGAACCAATTTGGTATCATCTTTTTTCCAATAATCTTCCCAGTTTTTTCCTTCTCTTGCTGCCCATTCTTTGGTAGATGAAATGTAGCCAATTGGCGCATCAAACCAAACATATAACACTTTTCCTTCGGCATCTTTTAAAGGAACCGGAATTCCCCAATCTAAATCTCTTGTTACTGCTCTTGGTCTTAAACCATCTTCTACCCAACTTTTTACTTGTCCGTAAACATTAGGTTTCCAATCTTTTTTATGACCTTCTAAAATCCACTCACGTAAAAAAGCTTCGTGTTTATCTAGAGGTAAAAACCAGTGTTTTGTTTCTTTTACTGATGGTACATTTCCTGTAATTGCAGATTTAGGATTAATTAAATCTGTAGCGTTGTGAGAAGTACCACAGTTTTCACATTGATCTCCATAACTTTCTTCGAAACCACATTTTGGGCAAGTTCCTACCACAAACCTGTCTGCTAAAAACTGATTTGCTTCTGCGTCATACAATTGTGCCGAAACTTCTTCTATAAACTCACCATCATTATACATTTTTGTAAAAAACTCTGAGGCAGTTTCATGATGAATTTTAGCTGATGTTCTAGAATAATTATCAAAAGAAATTCCGAAATCTTCAAAAGATTTTTTGATGATTCCGTGGTATTTATCAATAATTACTTGCGGAGAAACGCCTTCTTTTTTAGCTCTCATTGGTATGGCAGCACCATGCTCATCCGAACCAGAAATGTAGGCAACATCATTACCTGTTAAACGTAAATAACGCGCATAAATATCTGCAGGAACGTAAACACCTGCTAAGTGACCAATATGTATTGGACCATTTGTATATGGTAAAGCGGCAGTAATTGTATATCTTTTAGGAGCACTCATGTGTTCTATGTATTAATTGTGGACTGATTTTTGAAGTGCAAAAGTACAAAAAAGGGAGTTTTAAAAACCATTGAAAATTGATACATTTACAGTAATTAGATTTTTAGTTGATTAGTACCAAATAAATAAGACAAATTTTGAATAAAAAAACACTTTTTACACTTTCACTTTTAATGATTTTCTCATTCGTAAAAGCACAAGAAAAATTAATTTCACCTCCCTACCTACAAATAGGAGATACTATTGCAATTGTTGCACCTGCCGGAATTTTAAAAAACCGAGAAGCAACCATTGCTAGAGCAAAACAATTAGCAGAAAGTTGGGGATTAAAAGTTGTTTTAGGAGAACATATTTTTAATAAAGACAGTCATTTTGCAGGTTCTGATGATGAAAGAGCAGCAGATTTTCAAAAAGCATTAGATAACCCAAATTTTAAAGCAATTTGGTCTGGACGTGGTGGTTATGGGTCTGTTAGGGTTTTAGATAAATTAGATTATACTTTTTTTCTAGAACATCCTAAATGGATTATTGGCTATTCAGATATTACGGCTTTTCATAGTCATATTCACAATCTTGGGGTAGAAACGATGCATGCAATGATGGGGTCTAGCGTAGATGATAAACCAGAGTTAATTGTAGAAACGTTGTCTACTTTTAAAAAAGCAATTTTTGGTGAGCAATTAAAATACACGATTCCTTCTTCTAAATACAATAGAAAAGGAGAGGTTAGCGGACAAATAGTAGGAGGTAACCTTGCATTATTAGCATCTATGTTGGGTTCTAATAGTGAGGTTGATACAAATGGTAAGATCCTTTTTATTGAAGAAATTGGAGAATATAAATATTCTATAGATAGAATGTTACAAAGCTTAAAACGTGCTGGTTATTTTGATAAATGTAAAGGTTTAATTATTGGAGACATTTCTAAAATCAAGAGTAATTCTACCAATTGGGGGCATACTATAGAAGAGCTTGTTCTAGATGTTGTAAAAGAGTATAATTTTCCGGTGATGTTTGATTTTCCTGCAGGTCACGAACCTGATAATAGAGCTTTAATTCTTGGAAGAAAAATAGAGTTGACAGTTGGAACAGGACAGAGTTCTGTGGTTTTTGAGAATTAAATAAAGATATTTTTATAAAGAAGACCTCAAAGAATTTAAAAACCTTTGAGGTTTGGTTTGTCAATTATTTTGTAAATTAACATATTGGCAATTTCATAACGAATTATTATCGATTTTTATTTGATAACTGAACACTGCCTACTGAAGACTAAAAAAATGGCAGAACACAATGAGCTTGGTAAAAAAGGAGAAAAATTAGCCATCGATTTTTTATTAAAAAATGGTTATAAAATTTTAGAAACAAACTACCGTTATTTAAAGGCAGAAGTAGATATTATTGCCCAAAAAGGAGAAATATTAGCTGCTGTAGAGGTAAAAACAAGAAGTTCAGATTATTTTGAGGAACCACAAGATGCTGTAAAGGCTAAAAAAATTAAATTATTAGTTTCTGCAATTGATTATTATGTGGTAGAAAAAGATTTAGATGTTGAGGTTCGGTTTGATATTATTGCTATTATTCATCATAAAAAAGAAACTAAAATTGAGCATTTAGAAGATGCTTTTCTTCATTTTTAATCGCAGGGCGATGGACAAGTATTTAATGCTCCTTTGGTTTTCTTATAAATGAAAAGTATTAGTCTTGGAAGCATACTCCTTGCCGTGGGATGAGGTTGTTGATTAAGTTTTTGACAATCGAAATTTTCTTGTGATAAACGTATTTAGGTAAACTTAAATCTCTGAATTAATAGCGTAAATTCCTGTCTGAACATCGTAATCGTTCAATTTTAAAACAACTTTTTAAAACCGTAAATTTTAGTTTCGTTTTATGATGAAAAAAAACTTTTGGTTGGGTGTTTTATTAGGTGTTTTAGGCATTGTACTTTTTTCATCTAAAGCAGTTATGGTTAAGCTCGCATATAATTATAATGTAGATGCCATTACCATGTTGTTGTTAAGAATGCTATTTTCTTTTCCGTTTTATGTAGTTATTGCATATGTATATCGAAATAAAAACACAGCTATTAATACTACAAAAAGCGACTATTATTGGGTAGTGTTTTTTGGTTTGGTTGGTTACTATCTGGCGAGCTATTTCGATTTTGAAGGTTTAACTTATATTAAAGCAAGCTTAGAACGGATTATTTTATTTGTATACCCAACAAATGTAATTCTATTAAATAGACTTTTTTTTAAGCAACCTATTACAAAATTCCAAGCCTTAGCCATCTTTTTATCTTATCTAGGAATTGTAATTGCGTTTTCTGATGAAGTAGATGTTTCTGGAAGCAACGTTTATTTAGGTGGATTTTTCGTGCTCTTAAGTGCCATAACCTACGCTTCTTATTTGGTTGGAAGTGGTTGGTTAATTCCTAAATTCGGAGTTCTAAAATTTACAGCTTATGCCATGTTAGTTTCGTGCTTTTGTGTGTTTATTCACTTTAGCATTATTGGAGAAACAGACTTGTTTAATCTGCCTTGGCAAGTATATAGTTTTGGACTTCTAATAGCAATATTTGCAACCGTAATTCCTTCGTTTTTAGTAAGTACTTCTATTAAGATGATTAGCTCGTCAAACTTTGCTATTGTTGCAGGTGTTGGGCCAATATCTACCATAATATTAGCGTCTTTTTTTTTAGGAGAAAGATTGACTTTAGTTCAGTTTTTTGGTGCTTTTTTAGTGATAATAGGTATTGTTATAACTTCTTTAAAACAAGCTAAGAAAAAGAAATAATTATTTTAATGCTTTTACAATTGCTTTTCTTAAATCATTAATGTCAGATTTTTTACTGCCACTATCTATGTAAGCAATTTTGCCTTTTTTATTGATGATAAAATAAGAAGGGTATACTTGTTGCTTGTTAAATTTCTTACTAACATCCATAGCAGAATAAGCTATTTTAAAGTTGAAAGGATGTGCTTTTAGTAACTTTTCAACCACAGGTTTTCTGTCTAAAGCAGGTGCTATAAAAAGAAGATCATCTCTTTTATCAAACTCTTTAACAAGATCATTTAATTTAGGAATATCTGTTAAACAAGGCATGCAAGAAGTAAACCAAAATTTAAAAACTACTACTTTTCCTTTAATGTCCTTATTGGTTAATTTAGAGCCGTCTGTAAGCCATAACTTAAATTCTGGAGCAGTATAATTAATCTTAAAAAAATGTTGACTTACAGCAGTATAATTAATAAAGAAAACTAGAGCTATAAGTGCTTTTTTGATCATTATTTATTTGCGAAAAATAGTTTTACATCTTTTAAGTGTTCTGGTTTTGCAATTATTTTTTTGTTAGCATCTAAAATAAAATAACTAGGTGTAGAAACAATATTATAAGTTCTAGCAGTTTTGTTTTGCCATTTATTTAACCCTAAAACATGATGCCAATTTGGTAATGTCTTCTTAAAACTATTCCAACCATAAGCATCTTCTTCTAAAGAAAAAGCGATTACTTTTACCTTGTCATTTTCTTTTAAAAATGTATGTACTTGAGGTACTTCTGTAATACAATGAGAGCAAGTAGTGCTCCAAAAAATCAATAAATAATTTTCGGCATCATTTAATTTAGAAAGCATAAATTGTTTACCATTTTCTTTCCAAGAGAAATCTGGTGCAATTCTGCCTACTTCTGCAGCAAATAAGGCTTGTTTCTCTTCTTTAAAGCTATTGTCTTGAACGTTAATTGGTAGTTTAGAATAATAATTATCGAACAAATAATCTATTAATTCAAGATTCATATCAGTTTCAAACTGATTGATTAAAAACTCGATAATCTCTTTTTTATAAGAGATATTATCAATCTTAGAAAAAACTTTATCTACAGATTCTTTAAATAGTTTTTGTTGTGTTTCTGCATCTTGAGAGTAATTAATGTAAAAAACATAATCGGTAATTCTATCGGTAATAAAAGAAGAGTTTAGTAATGTTTTGTTGTTAAAATCTATAGGATCAAAGAAAGTTCCAATCATATTAGACATATACTTTTCTGGAGTTTCTATAATTTCCGGAAGATTATTTCTTAATGAAGCTTTAATAAAAGGCTGAACATACATTCCGTTTGAGGCCTCTAAGTATTCTTTTTGTATGGCATTCACTATTTTTAAGGCTTCTTTGTATTCGTTTTTTAGATTTAAATTTTGATTTTGTAAAGCAGCAACTTGTATAGAATCTAATGTTTGTTGCGCTGGAGAAATTTTATCTAAATAACTTTTATACAGCATATTTTCTTTAGAAGTTGTAAAAGTTACGGTTTGGTTTGCATAGTTTGGGTGAAAACCAAAGCTTACATCTTCTTTGTTAAAAACAAAATCTACAAAACCTGCACCTTCTAATTTATATGTTATTCTATAAGAACCTACTTTTGTGTTTTCTGGTAACGTAAAACTAAAGCTACCTAATGGCTGTTTTTTTCCTTGTATATCAACAGAACTTGTTTTAATTTTTGAGTTTTGAATAAATTTCTGTGTTGCACCTTCTATTTTGTACAAAATAACCCAATCTGTATCTACGGTTGGAGACATGGTTCCGTTAATAGTATATTGCGCATGTGCAAACGAAGAAATTAAGAATAGAAACGCGAGTATATTTTTCATCTTTTAAGGTTGATTTTTGTTCTTGTTAAACTATTTTCAAGAAGCGTACCAAAAGTACTATTTCTCTATTAAATTATTAATCGTTAGAGGTTTAGATTTCTAATTGAAAATAAATTAATTACAATTTATTAAAGATGAGATAGTGGTTTAAAAATATCTTCTTCAAAAAATGGTATTAAGAAAGGTGATAGAGCTGTGAGTTACATAGCTTATTATTAGTAATTTAAAGACTCAAAATAGTTGATGATAGCCTCTTTCATTAAAACGGTTTGTTCACCAGGTTTTAAGTTTGGTAGCTCTGTAAGTATTTTATAATGTGGCCAAGTATCATCATCAAAATAATCGAATTCGTAATAACCATAAGGCTCTAAAAGTTTGCATATAGCAATATGCATTAGATTTACTTTCTCGTCTTTTTTAAATTCTCTTTGACCTTGTCCTAATTCTTGTACACCAATTAAATAGATAATTCCATCCATATTTAATTCGTCTCCATCTGCAAATTGATTTGTTAATTTATGAACTAACAAATCCCATTTTTCTTTTAAGGTGAGTATTTTGGGCATCTTACTTTTTTTATAAGTTGTAAAGATACAACTGACATTTTTAAATTGACAAAAAATTATGTAGGTTTGAGGAAATTAATTTCATGAATATTTTCGACATTATTATAGCTTCATTACTGCTTTTTGGTTTTGTTAGAGGGGTGTTAAAAGGCTTGTTTGTTGAAGTTGCTTCTTTGGTAGCGTTAGTTGGTGGTGTGTATGGAGCAATTCATTTCTCTTATTTTGTTTCTGATTTTTTACAACAGTATGTTTCTTGGACACCAGAATATATCTCTTTAGCTTCTTTTGCCATTACGTTTATAATAATTATCGTGGTAATTGCACTTCTAGGAAAAGCATTGACTAAAATTGCAGATTTTGCTTCTTTAGGAATTCTAAATAAAATATTAGGTGGTGTATTTGGTGCTTTAAAAATAGGGTTGATATTAAGTGTTGTTTTTATATTTTTTGGTAAAATGAATGATACGATCCCTTTTATTGAAAAGGAAACATTAGAAGAGTCTATTTTGTACGGTCCAGTAAAAAAAGTAGCGCCTACTATTTTTCCATCCATCATAAAGGAAGAGAAACCAGAGAAAACGGTCTAATTCTTAAGAACTATATATTTTAAAATATAAATAAAAAAACCAAGGAATGTTCCTTGGGTTTTTATTTATTAATCTAGATGATAAATTTCCATAATATCATCTAAGTATTTTTCGAAGTCTATTTTTAGGTCAATTAATTTACCTGAATGTACATCAAAGACCCAACCATGTACTTTTAAACCACGATCTCTGTATGCTTTTTGTACGGCTGCCGTTTTAATAAGGTTAACACATTGTTCTTTAACGTTTAACTCTACCAAACGGTCGTATTTTTTTTCTTCAGATTTTATAGCATTCAATTCTGTAGAATGAATTCTGTAAACATCTCTAATATTACGTAACCAAGGGTTTAAAATACCAAGGTCAGCAGATTGCATTGCAGCTTTAACACCGCCACAGCCATAGTGCCCACAAACAATTACATGATCTACTTTTAAATGGTCTACTGCATAATTAATTACAGACATTACATTTAAATCGATACTAATAACCATATTAGCAATATTTCTGTGTACAAAAACTTCTCCGGGTTTTGCACCCATTAGCTCTTCTGCAGTAGCTCTACTGTCTGAACAACCAATGTATAATAATTCTGGTTTTTGGCCTTTGCCTAATTCTTTAAAATAATCTTTATCTGTAGATAGTTTTTCATTAACCCAATTTTCATTGTTTTTAAATACAGTTTCTAAGTTCATTTTTTAAGTTTTAGTTCGTTTCTTTCCGTTTAATTTTAGCTAAATTATATATTTAGTTTATGTGAATGTATTTATAGTTGTAGTACCAATTATAAATACATTTATTATGGAAAGGTAATTATTATAACTTAATAAAAGAGATTTGTAGTACCTCTTTTATTAAGTTACTTATTTTAATTAACTAATAAAATTAACGGCTCCATCATTAATGTTGTACATAGCGCCAACAATCATAATTTCTCCATTTTGCTCCATTTCAGCTAAAACATCACTTTCATTTCTAATTCTGTCTATAGTAAGTGCTACATTTCTAGCGGCAACGTTATCTACAAATTCTAAATTAGATGATTTTCTTAAACTTACTTCTTTTGGTTCTAGTACAGAATTTACTGCTGGTTTAATTTTGTTAAGCATTGCCGTTAGATTTCCTAATTTTGCATTGTCACAAGCACCTTTTATAGCGCCACAGCTTGTGTGACCTAAAACTACTACTAGTTTTGTACCTGCTAACTTACAAGCAAACTCCATAGAGCCTAAAATATCTTGATTTACAAAGTTACCAGCAATTCTAATACTAAAGATGTCTCCTAAACCCTGATCAAAAATTAACTCGGCAGAAACTCTAGAATCTATACAGCTTAAAATTGTTGCAAAAGGAAACTGACCTGTACTAGTGTCGTTTACTTGTTCTAATAAGTTTCTATGTGCCTTTAAGTTATCTTGAAACCTTTGGTTTCCTTCTGTTAAAAAATCTAACGCTTTTTTAGGCGTCATTGTTGCTTGTGTTTCTTTAGTATGTGCTTTCATGTTCTTTTATGTTTTGTGTTAATGAAACGTTTGTTTCATTAATTATTTGTCTTAAAATTTAGCGTCTTTTTCTAAGTAGATGCTATTAAGTTCTTTTACGTATAGTTTTTAACTCAAACTAATGTTAGACTTTGGTTTTTCCTTGAAAAAATTGATAAAACTTTCTGGGTTTTCTACTGTACCTCGTTTAGATATAAGCTTAATGTCTATATTTCTTTCTTTAGCTTTATATAAAAAGTCTTCAAGTATTTCAATAATATCATTATCTAAATATCTTGTTTTAATCAAATCTATTTGTAAGTAAGAGTCAGAAGGTAAGTTGTCTAGTTCTTTTAAGATAGCTCCTTTGTTGAAAAAAGTTACTTCTTCTGCTAAAGTCATTTTTATCTTATGCTTACCATTACTGTTGTCTTCAATATGAAGAAAGTGAGAGTTTTGGTAACTCTTTAATAAGATCACTACAATTCCTACTAAAAGCCCTAATCCAATTCCTGATAATAAATCTGTAAATACAATACCTACAACCGTAACAATAAAAGGAACAAACTGTTTCCAACCTAACTTATACATTTGTTTAAAAAGTGCTGGTTTTGCTAATTTATATCCTACTACTAAAAGAATCGAAGCTAAAACAGCTAATGGAATTTTGTTTAATAAAGTAGGAATTAAAATTACAGAGATTAACAAAAGTAAACCATGTAAAATGGTAGATAATTTTGTTTTTCCACCAGATTGTACATTGGCAGAACTTCTTACAATTACTTGTGTAATTGGTAATCCACCAATTAAACCAGAAATGATATTTCCTGTTCCTTGTGCAAGTAATTCTCTATTGGTTGGTGTTACATTTTTGTCTGGATCTAATTTATCACAGGCCTCAACACTTAATAATGTTTCTAAACTAGCAACCAATGCAATTGTAAAGGCTACAATCCACACTTCATGTTGAAAAATCACTGAAAAGTTAGGGAAACTAAACTGCCCAACAAAAGAACTTAAATCTTCTGGAATTGGTACACTTACCATATGTTTACTAGCTATTGATAGTGTTTCATTACCTAAAGTAAGGGTGAAAAAAATGATTCCTGCAACAACGGCAATAAATGGGCCTTGTATAACTTTAAATATTTTAGCTTTCTTACTTAATACAATATCCCAAAAAAGGATAATTGCTAAACTTAAAAAACCTATTAAAGCGGCTCCTGGGTTAATGTTGCTAAACATTTTAATAAGCTCAGAAAAAGTGTTTCCACCATCTATTTCAAAAAACTCTAAATCCCATGCAGATTCTTCATCATAACCAAAAAAGTTTGGTATTTGTTTTAAGATAATGATAATACCAATACCTGTTAACATTCCTTTAATTACCGATGATGGAAAATAATATCCAATTACACCTGCTTTTAAAAACCCAAAAATTATTTGAATAATTCCTCCTAAAACTACAGCTACTAAGAAGTTTTCATAACTCCCTAAAGTAGCAATAGCAGTTAATACAATTGCAGCTAAACCAGCTGCAGGACCACTAACACCAAGCTTAGAACCACTAAGTCCTCCTACAACAACTCCACCAACTATACCTGCAATTACTCCAGAAAATAATGGTGCACCACTTGCTAATGCAATACCTAAACACAATGGTAACGCTACGAAAAACACTACAATACTTGCAGGTAAGTCGTTTTTAATATTTTTAAACATATGTAATATCTTTTTACTCTATTCTTGTTAGAGTAGAGCTATTTGTTAAATTTTGTAAATTTTTGTTTTTTTTTGTACGGAAGTTATAGTACAAACTTTGGTGGAGGGGTAGCAATTTTTGGGTACTCAGAAATGTAGTCTTTAGACATAAAACGTACATTTTTTCGCTTCTGATTTTTTCTAAAAGAGATCGCTACATCAGAATAAGAAATAATTTTTACTTCTTTAAGAGTGTTCTTTCCATGATTCTCTTCTTCCTCACTCATATTTAGATAGACAGTTACATCTTGTGTACTATCAATCAAACTAATTACGGTAGGCGCAATAAATAAGGATGAAAATATTACTATAAAGAAAATTGCAACTCTAACCTTCAAGTTTTTTTAGTTTTTGCGAATTTAATAAAGCTTTTTGAAATAAATGTTAAATAAAAATTAAAAATCGCTTAATAGTTTGATGTCTTCAGCGTGTATCCAACCTAACCTACCATCTTTAATTTTAACTTTGTTCCATTCATCTACGTCATCTAAAACTATAATTTTAGTTCCTTCATGCAACATAAATATTTCTTCTGAGTTTAATGTAGGTGCATTTCTAACTTTTGTTTTTTCTGCAAAAACAACAGCTTCTTTATTATTAATAGCAAAATTATATTGGTTATATGTAATAAATAAAGAGGTTATTAAAAATAGAAAACTAACAATACTTGTTGTAAAATAGAATCTTTTTTTAGCAGGCCCATCAGCAAAATAAAACATTAAAAATAAGAAGCTTCCTAAAATAGAAAATAATACAGCTACTATTGCCCACTGGTTATATGAGAGCTTTTGTAGGTAATTTATTTTAAATTTTTGTAATACTGTTTTTGGTAATTCTTCTATATTATCTAATGCCAAACGTTTTGCAAAAACTAAATTATTTTTTACATCTGCATTTAAAGGATCTAAGAGTAACGCTTTTTCATAATAGTAGATTGCTGGTCCTACTTTGTTAAGCTTATAATACGAATTACCTAAATTATAATACAATTCTGATGATACCAACTCTTTTGCTTCTATTTTCTTATAGAACTCAATAGCATCGCTAAATTTACCGTTTTTATATAAGTTATTTGCAGATACAAATAAGCTATCTACATTTTGTGCAGTAACCGAATTGGCAATTATCAGCAATAAAAAAAATAGTTTCTTCATTTTATTATAATTGTTTATCTAATTGAACAATAACTTGTTTTGCACGCTCAAATTCAGCTTCCATTTCTGTATTTGTTATTTGAGAGTAACGCGCCATATCAGAATGTTTTAAAACTTCTATAAATTGAATAATGGTTGTTGGTTCAACTTTTTTATTTTCTAAGATTTCTGTAATTCTTTCTTTACTAATTTCGGCTGTTTCAATACCTAATTTTGCTTTTAGGTAATTGTGTAATGCTCGTTCTAAAGCTTCGTAAAAAGCTTCTTTTTTACCTAATTGTTTTTGAGCTTCAGATAAATATTTTTTAGCTAATTTTTCTGCTTTTCTAAGCTTGTTTCCTATAAGGTCATTGCTTCTTTCTTCACTCTTTTTAGCAATAAAAATACCAATAGGAATTGTTATTAGCGGTAATAATAACAATAGGTAAAACAAGTTAGATTTAAAGAAATCTTCTGTGTCTACAGCTTCTAAATTACTTTTTGTTTGTATGTATCTAAAGTTATTACCTGTAGAAACTACATCTTGTTTTTGTGTAGCATTTGTATCTATTGCTGGTTTTAATTCTTTTCCTTCTAAAACATCAACAAAGAAATCTTCGGTTGTAATAGTATGGTATTTTTGTTCATTCGGATTAAAATAAGAGAAAGAAACATTCGGTATTTTATACTTTCCTTTATACTGCGGAACTACAGTATATAAATCTGAGACTTCACCAGAAATTCCACCAGCATTTACTTGAACTTTTTCTTTTCTTTCTGGTTGATATTTTTCTAACTCAACAGGAGTTGTTACCTCTGGTAATTCAAATAATTTTAAGTTACCCTTACCAGAAACTGCTACTTTAATTTGAGAGCTTTCATTGGCTTTTAAAACCTCTTTGCTTAAGGCAACATCAAAATTAAAATCACCAACAGCACCTGTAAAGTTTGCTGGTTTGCCTTCTAAAGGAAGACTTCTTGGATTAATTATTTTTTTAGCTGATGCAAATTCTTTCTGAACATTTCTTGTAATTACATTTCCAAAAAAGTCTGCTCTACCTGTAGGAACTCCTATAATAATATCCATTTTCATTGGATCTATTGTTAGGTTTCCTGTTTTTGTAGGTATTAATAAGGCTTTCTGAAGTACAATATATCTATAGTCTTCTCCATTGTATTTTCCCATTTTTACAGGGAAATTATTTAATTTAATAGCTTGGTTCCAGAAACCATTGTATTGTGGTGCTTCTGTTACATTGGTATCATAGACACTTACATTTTCGCTTACATACAATCTATATTCTACATAAATACCCTCTCCTACATAAGGTCTAGATTTAGAGATTTCTGCAACTAAATGAATGTTTTGTTGTGCAATATAATTTGGGTCGTTTGGGTTTTTGGGAATGTCTACAGCATCTAAAACTATAATTTTTATAGGATCTGTTTTTATGGTCTTTCCTGATATTTTAATACTAGCAGTTCCAATAGTTAATTCTCCTTTCTTTTCTGGTTGAAGAATGTAAGTATAAGATTGTGAAAAGCTTGTTTTTCCATTTACCCAAGACTGGCTAACAGATTGACTTGGTCCTCCTACTACTTTAAAGTTAGTAAATTTAGGAGGAGAAAAATTATCTCCACCTTGTTTGTTTATTGTAAATTCAATTCGTAAACGTTGGTTTACGGCCAATTTATTTTTACTTACTGTGGCTGTTAAAGTAGCTTCTTGAGCAGCTACAAAAGTGGTTACTAAACAAAAGATAAGCATGATAGCTCCTTGGAATTTTCCTGCCTGGGAAAACCACTCTTGAGTTTTACTTATTTTTTTAATTTTATAGGTATTCAATTTTGTACTTATTTTTTAAATAAACTAATTTTTAGAATATGATGTAAAATAGGCTTCAATATAGATTAATGGCATATTTCTACCAATCTTTTTCTTGTTTTACTTTTTCGCCTTTTGCCTTTTGAGCATTCATTTTCTTTTGAGTTTTCTTTTCCTCGTTATTTAAACTTTCTAGTAATTGTTTTACTTGTTCTGGAGACATTTTACCTTTTTGAGGCTTTGGCTTTTCTTGTTCCTTTTTCTCATCTTTTTTAGGATCTTTGTTTTTATCCTTTTCATCATCCCCCTTACCGTCTTTATCTTTTTCGTTTTTCTCGTCTTTTTTGTCCTTATTTTTGTCTTTGTCGTCCCCGTCTTTTTTATCGTCTTTGTCTTTCTGGTCTTTATCTTTATTGTCCTTGTTGTCCTTATTTCTATCGTCTTTGTTATCTTGATTTTCTTTTTCTAATAAAGATTGAGCAACGGCTAAATTATAACGAGTTTCATCATCATTAGGGTTGTTTCTTAAAGAGTTTTTATAGGCGTCTACGGCAGGTTGATATTGTTTTTGTTCCATCATTGCATTACCAATGTTATGATACGCTTCTGCCTTTGTAAATTTGTCTTTTGCAGTTTCTGCAGTCAATTCGTATTGTGGAACAGCTTCTTTAAAATTATTATTTTCATAAAAAGCATTTCCTAAATTATAAGAAGCTTTATCATATTTTGTATTATTTGCTAATGATTTCTGATATGCAACAGAAGCATCTGTAAATTTTTTTTTATTGTATAAATCATTTCCTTGTCTTAAGAGTTTTCTAGCTTCTCGTTGTAGGGCAATAGAGTCTTTTTGTGCTAAAATTTCTTTCGGTGAAAATAGCATCAAGAAAACGATAAGGATGTACTGTAAAATCTTCATGTTATCTTTAACTTCTTTCATAATTTGTGTCTTTTTACATAAAAATAATGATTACAAAAGTAAGGTATTCAAAAAAAGAATTTTGTTAATAAGTTGTTATTTTTAATAAGCCTAATATTCATAGTTTTAGGTTGTTTTTAGTAGGCTTATTACAGTTGTAAATTGGTTATGTTGTAGTAGATTTTAATGCTATTCTTCTTTAAATCAAAAAACATCCAATAGAACCTGTTATAGATTCTATTGGATGTTTTTGTTTCTCGTTCTGCCTTTAAACTGTAGAAGAGTATGTAGTTTTTGTTCTGGTTTTTATTTATGCAGCTATTTCTCTTGTTAACCATCCGCTTTTACCTGCGGTTGCAATAGAGTATGGAGTAATCCAGAATAAGCCAAAAGTATAAAGTATGCTATAAGAATACGCCCATAGTGCTTGTTTTAAATCATATCTCTTAGTGTAGAATAATACAGGGAAAGTAGACACGACTAAAATACTTAACAAAGTAGAGCTTATAAATAAAACAGGATGTGTAAAAATGAAATACATCATAAATAATAAAAAAGGATATGACATGATCATTTTTATGGACTGCGTTACAAATAATAATCTCGATCCGAATTTACTACCTTCTTTAAAGTCGGTAAATACATATTTATACATAGCAATGTTTTCTCTTACATTACTTCTTCCCCATCTAATAAACATTTTGTACAAACCAATATAGTCTTCTGGTACATTTGTATATGCGTATGCATTTTTTTGAAATAATACGCTGTATCCTTGTTTTAAAATCATGTTCGTTAAGGCTCTGTCTTCTCCAATATCAGAAGCTTTACCCATAAATTTCTGGTCTATCCATTCTGGTAAACAAGCAAAAACAGCACTAGCTTTGTAAGCGGCTAAAGCACCAGGAGTACATAAAACCGAATTTAAACTACTTTCTGCAGAACGCTTAAATTCGAAACTCATTACAAAACTTACGTTTAGCATTTTTGGTAACAAAGCTTTGTTGTTATTCAATACCTGAATATTACCAGCTACAGCACCACATTTTTTATCTACAACTATCGGACTTACTAAATTACGAAGTGTGTCTTTTTTAACTATCGAGTCACTATCTACAGTTACAAATATTTCTCCACTTCCCATATTAAAACCACGGTATAAAGCATGTCTTTTACCCATGTTTTTTGGTTGTTGCATTATGGTTACTTGATCTCCTAAAAGTTTTTTAGCTTCTTTCATCCACTGCCAAGTATCATCTTTACTACCATCATCAATAGATAATAATTGTAATTTTTCTTTTGGATAATCACTTTTAGCTAAACTTTTTAAGGTAGCCCAAACTTGTTTTCCTTCGTTATATGCTGGTACAATTACCGTAACTGTAGGTAATTCTTCATCGCTTACAGATGCTATAGGTTTGTATTTAAAATATAAGTATAGATCATAAAGAAATGTCATTACTCCAAAAGCAAATAGGGCTGCAGCTAGACTAAAAAATAGAAATCCAAAGTTGTTGTTTAATCTGTCATAGTTAAATTTAGAGAAATCATCTTGTAACATGTAAACTACAAAAGCTGCACCAATCATTATTACAAATGAGCTTACTAGCGTAAGAATAGCTTTAAAATTAATTGGAGACTTTTTTTTATCATCTATAGAAAACTTATTGTTATGTAATTTTAAATTAAAGGTTGCTGATTTCATGTTGATTATTAATTAGATCTTGTTATGTCTATTTTAAATCAATTTATGTACCATTAGCAACTATGCCTTGTTTACAGGGTTTTAGCTTTTTTACGATGTTTTATGTGTGTATTTTTTACCCACTTAGTGAGTAAAATGTATCCTTATTTATTAAATAGAATAGCCAATTGTATTTTCTAATAAAGTCTTTCTGATGAATGAAATACAACGAATGAGCCGATTAAAAATTTTAATCGGCTCATTTAAGTTTTGTTTTATAAAAAGTATGTGATTGCTTCGTTCCTGATGGATGAAATGTATTATTTTTTCGTTTTTTCTTCATCAAACAAATCTACTTTTCGCAACCATTTCGTTTTCTTATCAAATAATAAAATATCTATCAATAAGAAAAGTAATCCTATTGCTACAAACCATTGAAACTGGTCTTTATAGTCTGAAAATTGTTTTGTTTCGAATTCACTTTTTTCAGCATTCGCAATAATATCTGCAATTACTGTTACTGGTTTATCTGTAACATTACCATCAATATAAGTACCATTTGCTGCATCTGCAATGCCTTGTAGAACATCTGGCATGCGTTTGGTGAGTACAGTTTCTCCTTTATTGTCTTTTTTGTAGCCAATCATAGTACCGTTTACTCGCATAGGAATTGGACTTCCATTTTCTAAACCTACACCAATTGTGTAAATCTTTACCCCCTCTTCGGTTAATGTTTGTGCTACTTGTTTTGTTTCTTCTTGATGATCTTCTCCGTCAGAAATAATAATTAAAAAACGGTTTGTTTGTTCGTCATTATTATAATAAGTTTTTGCTAATTCTAGAGCTCCATTGATGTCTGTACCTTGACTAGAAACCATATCTGGATTTGCATTTTGCAAAAACATATTTGCTGCGGCATGATCTGTAGTTATTGGTAAAAGCGGATACGCATTTCCTGCATAAATAATAATACCAACTCTATCAGAACCTAGTTTTTCAATAGTTTTAGAGATAATTTGTTTTGCTTTTTCTAATCTGTTTGGCGCAATATCTTCTGCTAGCATACTTTTAGAAACATCTAAGGCAAAAACAATATCTACACCTTCTCTTTTTACGGTTTGTAATTTGGTTCCCATTTTAGGGTTTACTAAAGCAATTACTAAAAATGTAATTCCTAAAAGTAAAAACACCAATTTTAAAACAGATTTAAAGGTGGAAGTATTTGGTGCTAAATTTTGAAGTAAATTTAAATCAGCAAATTTTTTCTGTGTTCTTTTTTTCCACCATAAAACCAACAAGAAAACAACAATCATTGCTGGAATGATTATGAGCAGGGAAAAATAAATTGGTTCTTCTATACGATACATATTGAAAAGGTGTAACTGTGTAATTGTTTAACTGTTTAATTGAGATTTTCTTAAAGCATTAAGCATGTTTGATATTTTGTAAATACGTTGCCTTATATCGTTATAAACAATTTCATCTATAAACTTTAATTTGTGACATAAAATAATATGATTTAAAACTTCCATTGTTGTACTAAAAGCAATTGTTGAAAAATGTGCTTTGTCTTTGTTTGTAATTCTTGATGTTCCTTCTGCAATATTTGCAGCTATTGAATTTGTAGCTCTTTTTAATTGGCTTGTAATTCCATATTTTTCATCAACAGGAAAACTTTTTGAGATACCGTAAACTTCAACAGATAAATCAATAGCTTCTTGCCAAACTTTTAATTTTTCAAATGAAAATACATACATCTTTTTTCAATTACACGATTACACAAATAAACAATTACACCTTTTTCTATATAAAACTCTTAAAGATGGTGTTTCTTAAAAAAAACTCTAATAACAAGAATCCTAATCCTAAAAAGATAAAAATTCTATATTTTTCTTGATAATTGTAATATTTAAATTCTTCTATTTTTGTTTTTTCTAGCTTATCAATTTCATCATAAATCTCTTTTAAAGACTCGTTGTCTGTAGCTCTAAAGTATTTACCTTGAGTTTCCGCTGCTATTTCTTTAAGCAAATCTTCGTCTATCTCTACAGGAAGCTTTCTAAATTGTAATTCACCTGTTCTAGGATCTCTACTATAAGGAAAATCTGCCATTCCATTAGTTCCTAATCCTATGGTGTAGGTTTTAATTTCTAATTCTTTAGCAAGCTCTGTAGCTGTTCTTGGGTCTATATTACCAGAATTATTTACACCGTCTGTTAATAAGATAATAACCTTACTTTTTGCAGTGCTTTCTTTTAATCTGTTAACTGCAGAACCCAGTCCCATACCTATTGCGGTTCCGCCTTCTAATTGTCCCCATTTTAATTCAGAAATAGTACGTTTTACAATTCCTTTATCACTTGTAATAGGCGTTTGTGTAAAACTTTCGCCGGCATAAACAACAATTCCTATTCTGTCGTTTGGTCTTCTATCAACAAAATCTATAGCAACTTTTTTAAGAGCTTCTAATCTGTTAGGTTTTAAATCTTTGGCCAACATACTTGCAGAAACATCAATTGCCATTACAATATCTATTCCTTTATTACTTTTTGTTTTTTTACTAACAGAAACATTTCTTGGTCTTGCTAAAGCAACAATAATTGCTACCAAGGCTAATATTCTTAAAAGGTATAAAAGTGGTTTTAATTTAGATAAAAGCGAGTCTGTTTTAAAACCTTTTATACTGGGCATTGTTAAAACTGCTGCATCTTTTTTGCGCATAAAAAAATGCCAAACCGCTACTAATGGAATTAGTATTAGTAACCATAAAAACTCCGGATTATGAAACTCAAAATTACTCCAATTCATCATTCTCTTCAATAATTGGTTTAGGTTTTAAACTACTCACAATATCCTGAGCATCTTTTCTATCTTCTTCTATTTCTAAAGCTAAAGGTTTCGATTTTGCAAACTTTACCAAATCTGCTTCTCGTAATAAATCTCTTAACTTTTTAATAGTTTCTTCTGATGTTTGTATAGTTTCTGCATCTTTAAAGTCTTTTAGCATATCTAAAACCTCATCCGTTGTTTTTTCTAAAGCAGGTACTTTTAATTCTCGCTCTATATAACCACGCACAATTTCTGTCAATTCAGAATAGTATTCTTTAATTTTATTGTTTTGCCACAATAGTTTTTCATCTAATTCATTCAGCTTAAAAATAGCTTCTTCATAAGGAGGCAATGCTCTGTATGTTGGGTCTTCTGTTTCTTCTTTTCTTTTTCTGATCACAAACCAGTAAATCCAGAAGCCAATAATAGCCAATGCTGCTAAAAGGATGTAAATGTATATTTTAAAATCATCAAAAGTATATGGTTCACTTTTAATAGATTTAATCGGGAATTTCTTCACCTTGGTTGTGTCAATAGCTATGGTAGCTACGTTTACTAATAAAGAATCAGTTAAAAAAGCTTGATTTTTTACAAAAATTTGTTGTTGCGGAATGTAAAATGCACCACTATCAAAACCCGTTAGAATATACTTTCTTATTAACGAGTTTTTTACAGTATCTACTTTGGTAGAATCTATAATTTCTAAGCCTTTTAGATTCAGTTTAGGCATGATTACATTCTGTGTATCATCCACTGTAATCTTTAAATTAAATTGCTCACCAATTCTAATATTAGTAGTATCAATTTCTGCCCTTACTATAGGGTTTTGTGCAAAACCAATAGTAGAAATAAATAGCAGTATGTAGAGTATTTGTTTTTTCATTTTTAAGGGTAACTGCGTTACTATCTTCCTTTATGTTTAAAATAACCTAATAATTTTTTTACGTAGTTTTCATCAACTCTTGTGTTAACGGTACCTGCGCCACTTCTTTTAAACATGTTTGTATAATAATCTGCTAAACGTAAAGCATTTGCTTTGTAACTTGTTCTTACAGATTTCGATGCTGTGTTTATCAACTGTACATTACCGGTTTCTGAATCGAGCATAGGAACCATTCCTAAATTAGGAATTTCTTCATCATGTTTGTCAAAAACTCTTATCCCTGTTAAATCGTGTTTCTTTGCCGCAATTTTTAATGTTTTTTCATAATCATCATCCATAAAATCGGATAACATAAAAACAATGGCTCTTTTTTTCATCACACTAGATAAAAACTTTAAAGCAGCAGCAATATTGGTTTTTTTACTTTTTGGTTTAAATTCGATCAGTTCTCTAATGATACGTAAAACGTGACTTTTTCCTTTTTTAGGAGGAATAAAAAGTTCTACACCATCAGAAAATAAAATTAGACCTACTTTATCATTATTCTGAGTGGCCGAAAAAGCCAATGTAGCAGCAATTTCTGTAACGGTATCTTTTTTAAACTGCGTTGATGTTCCGAACAATTCAGAACCAGAAACATCTACCAATAGCATCATGGTTAACTCACGTTCTTCTTCAAAAACCTTAATATAAGGTTCGTTATAACGAGCGGTAACATTCCAATCAATAGCTCTTACGTCATCGCCAAATTGGTATTGCCTTACCTCAGAAAAAGTCATACCACGTCCTTTGAATGATGAATGGTATTCACCTCCAAAAATATCATTAGACAAACGCTTTGTCTTAATTTCTATTTTACGAACCTTTTTAAGTATTTCTTTTGTTTCCAATGTGTAAGCGTGTAATTGTTTAAATGTGTAAGCGTGCGTTGGTGTACTTATTTAATTGAGAATTGCAGGATAATATTACTAACAATTACCCAATTAAACGTTTCAACAATTACACAATTTTATGGTACTTCAATTTCGTTAATAATAGAATTGATAATGTCTACAGAAGTTACATTTTCTGCTTCCGCTTCATATGTGATTCCTATTCTGTGACGTAAAATATCAAAAACAACTGCTCTAACATCTTCTGGTATTACATACCCTCTTCTTTTAATGAAAGCATAACATTTTGCGGCTTTTGCAAGGTTAATACTTCCCCTTGGTGAAGCTCCGAAACTAATTAAATCTTTTAATTGTGGTAAGTTGTATTTTTCTGGATAACGAGTTGCAAAGATGATATCAAGAATGTATTTCTCAATTTTTTCATCCATATACACTTCGTTAGCAACTTCTCTTGCTCTTATAATTTGATCAACAGAAACTACAGGATTTACTTTTGAAAATCCGCCAGATAAATTTTGACGCATAATAATTTGCTCGTCTTGTAATTTAGGATAATCAATTACCACTTTTAGCATAAATCTATCTACTTGTGCTTCTGGTAAAGGATATGTTCCTTCTTGTTCTACCGGGTTTTGAGTTGCCATTACTAAGAAAGGCTCGTCTAACTTAAAAGTAGTATCACCAATAGTAATCTGGCGCTCTTGCATTGCCTCTAATAAAGCAGATTGTACTTTTGCAGGTGCTCTGTTAATCTCATCTGCTAACACAAAGTTTGCAAAAATAGGTCCTTTTTTAATTTCAAAACCATTTTCCTTCATGTTGTAAATCATGGTTCCAACAACATCTGCAGGTAGTAAATCTGGTGTAAACTGTACCCTACTAAAACTAGCTTGTACTGCTTTAGATAATGTATTAATTGCTAATGTTTTTGCCAATCCAGGAACCCCTTCTAACAAAATATGACCGTTTCCAATCAATCCAATTAACAAACTTTCTATCATTTGTTTTTGACCAACAATTACTTTATTCATTTCTAAAGTAAGAATATCTATAAAGGCACTTTCTCTTTCTATTTTTTCATTAATAGCTCTTACATCTACATCCATTGTAATATTGTGTTAGGTGTTATAATTTACAGGAACAAAGCTACAATATTAACAAAATTATTGTTGTTAAAAGAAGGTTAAAGATGTCTATTTTTTTAAATTAATAAAAAAGTGATAGCTTAAATAAAATGTTAAAATATTGCCTTTTTAGTTTTAAAAGGCGATATTTAGAGATAATAATCTTAAAAACACCTTAATATGAAAGAAAATTACTTATTTAAAAACGTAGTTATTACTTTATTATTTTTGCTTCCTTTTGCCATGGTAGCACAGACTATAAAGGGTAAAGTTACAGATTCGTCTGGTGGTGGTTTACCATATGTTAATGTTATTGAAAAAGGAACAACCAACGGAATAGTTACAGATATTAATGGAGAGTTTTCTGTTAGTGTAAAAAAGTTTACCTGTTAAACTAACGGTTTCTTCTATGGGGTTTGCTGCTAAAGTGGTAAATGTTACTAGTACTTCTTATCTAACAATTTTGCTAAGTGAAGATAATTCTTTAGAAGAAGTAGTAGTAATTGGTTCTAGAAATCCCAATAGATCTGCTATAGATTCTCCTGTACCTATTGATATTGTAGATATTAAAGAATTAACAGCAAGTGCACCGCAAGTAAATTTAAATCAGATTTTAAATTTTGTAGCACCTTCATTTACTTCAAATACACAAACCATTTCTGACGGAACAGATCACGTAGATCCTGCTTCTTTAAGAGGGTTAGGACCAGACCAAGTATTGGTTTTAATTAACGGAAAAAGAAGACACACCTCTTCTTTAATAAACGTGAATGGTACTTTTGGTAGAGGTTCTGTTGGTACAGATTTAAACGCAATACCTGCAGCTGCTATTAAAAGATTAGAAGTGTTAAGAGATGGTGCAGCGGCACAATACGGTTCTGATGCAATTGCTGGTGTTATTAACATTGTTTTAAATGAAAGTGTTAATGAGTTATCTATGTCTGTTACTACGGGAGCAAATTTTAGTAAAAACGCAAACGGACAAACTGGTGGTGTAGATGGGCAAACAACAAATGTTAGTGCTAGTTACGGGTTGCCTTTAGGAGACAAAGGTGGTTTTATTAACTTTTCTGGAGATTTTGATGTAAGAGAAGCTTACAACAGAATGAAAGAGTGGGAAGGTGATGTCTTTAACTTATATAATACGGTAGAAAGATTTGCAAGTGATGATGGTTACGATCTTACAAAATTAATAGATGATGATGTAAGTGATGTAATACAATATGCAAACCAAGCTGGTATTAATTTAAATGGAGCAACTACAAAAACTCAGTTGCAAGGAATTTTAAATGGAGATAATACCACTGCAGAATTAGCTGCTAGAGGCTTAGAAAGAAAAGATTTTAACATGAGAGTGGGACAATCTAAAGTACGTGGAGGTAGATTTTTTGCTAATTTTAAATTACCTTTAGATGATAATGGAACAGAATTGTATTCTTTTGCAGGTATGAGTTCTAGAGACGGAAACTCTGCAGGTTTTTACAGATTACCAAACCAAGAAAGAACTTATACACCAGCGTATATTAATGGATTTTTACCTGAAATTAACTCAACAATTTCAGATCAATCTTTTGCAGTGGGTATAAAAGGAAATATTGGTGAGTGGAGTGTAGATTTTTCTAATACCTACGGTAAAAATGCCTTCGATTATGTTATTGGTAATACTTACAATGCTTCTCAAGGAACTGCATCTGGTACTACTTTTGATGCTGGTGGATTCTCATTTTCACAGAATACAACCAACTTAGATTTATCAAGATTTTATAAAGATACGTTTGAAGGTTTTGGTGTTGCTTTTGGTGGTGAACACAGATTAGAAAACTACGAAATTATTTCAGGAGAAGAAGCATCATACACACAATACCAAGCAAATGGTACTGCTTTTACAGGTGTTTCAGGAACAAGTCCTTTATTAGATTTCTTTGGAAGATCTAGACCAGGAGGTTCTCAGGTATTTCCTGGATTTGGTCCTAAAAACGAATTAGATAGAGCACGTAGTAGTGTTGCTGCTTATGTAGATTTAGATGCAAAGTTTTCGGATGCTTTTTCAACTACTTTTGCTACACGTTATGAAAATTATTCAGACTTTGGTAGTACCTTAAACTTTAAATTAGCCTCTATTTATAAGGTTTCTGATAACTTTAGAATTAGAGCTTCTTTTAATACTGGTTTTAGAGCACCTTCTTTACATCAATTAAATTATAATTCTACTTCTACAATTTTTGATGATCAAGGATTACCAGTAGAAGTTGGTACTTTTGCAAATGATAGTAAAGCGGCTCAGTTATTAGGAATTCCTCAATTGAAAGAAGAAACTTCTAATAGTTTTAGTGCAGGTTTTACAGCTAAGTTGCCAGAATCTAATATTACTTTTACTGTAGATGGGTATGTTGTTAATATTGATGATAGAGTAGTATATACAGGTCAGTTTGAGGCTATGCTAGATGGTTCTGGTGTACCAATTGATGCTGCTAACTTACAGCTTTCACAATTATTAGTGCAAGCAAATGCAACAGCAGCATCATTCTTTGCAAATGCTATAGATACTAGATCTACAGGTGTAGATGTTGTAATTTCTCACAAAGCAAATTTAGGGGCAACTACAAGGTTAAAAACAGATTTATCGGGTACTTTCTCTCAAACAAAACAAACAGGAGATATTAACTCTTCTCAAATTTTAAAAGATGCAGGTCAAGAAGGAACGTATTTTCCAGAAGATAGTAGAATCTATTTAGAAGAGTCTGTGCCAAGAACAAAAATGGTATTATCTAACAGTTTAACTTCTGGTAAGTTTAATGTTTTCTTAAGAAATGTATATTTCGGAGAAGTATCAGAAGCGACGAATACACTTGCTAATCAACAAGACTTTGCAACCAAAGTTGTTACCGATTTATCTTTTGGTTATAAAGCTAGTGAGAGTTTAACTTTAACCATAGGTGCAAATAATTTATTAGATGTATATCCAGATAGAGCAATTGATGCAAACCGTAGTGATGGTCGTTTCGATTGGTCTAGAAGATCTCAACAATTTGGTATTGGTGGTAGACACCTATTTGCTAGAGTAAGTTTTAACCTAAAATAAGAGTATTATTTTATAAAATAAAAAGCGGCAATTTGCCGCTTTTTTTATTTGTCTTGTAAAAGTTTAAAGGAGTCTTTAAACTCACCATAGGTGAAATATTGAATCCAATCTCCTAGATTTATGTAGGTGCTATTTTCTTTCAATTTTATTTCTAAAGGAAGATGTCTGTGTCCAAACACAAAGTAATCGTAATGTTGTTTGGTTAGTTTCTCTTTGCAATACAAAACCAACCATTCGTTTTCATCACCTAAATATTTGGCATCATCATCACCAGAAATTAATTTGTTTTTTACAGACATATAATGCCCTAAACTGACTCCGATATCTGGGTGTAACCATCTAAACATCCACTTGAATAAAGGGAAGGTGAAGACTTTTTTCATACGTTTGTAGCCATGATCTCCAGGGCCTAAACCGTCTCCGTGCCCAATTAAAAACTTCTTATTGTTGATTATAAATTCTTGTGGTTCATGATATACCGGTATGTTGAGTTCTTTTTCGAAATAATCATTCATCCATAAATCATGATTACCAATAAAAAAGTAAATAGGAATTCCGCTATCTCTTATTTCAGCTAATTTACCTAAAACCCTAACAAAACCTTTTGGCACAACTGTTTTATACTCGAACCAAAAGTCGAATAAATCACCTAGTAAAAAAATAGCTTCTGCATCTTTTTTTACTTCGTCTAACCAAGCAACAAACTTTTTTTCGCGAGGAAAACTAGCTTCTGGCGTTGGTGCTCCAAAGTGTTGGTCGGATGCAAAATAGACTTTTTTATTTTCTGAAGTTGTTATAGAAATCAAGGAGTTGTTTATTTATATCGGTAAAAATAGAAAAACTAATTTATAAACTGGTGATAGGGATTAAAAACATCTCGATACAATTTTTGTTACCACAATTTTGAGGTATCACTGTTATGAGACTTCTCAATATTTCGAAGTGATAAGCTTTGTGTTTTTTTGCGTTCAGTTTTGTTTCCATCCAGTTTTGTCATTTCGATCTTTTTGGGAGAAATCACATAAAGTTTGGAAGGTGTTGTGTTATCACTGTTATGAGATTTCTCAATACTTCGAAATGACAAATTGAACGTGTTATTGTATGTTTTTATTACACCCAGTTTTGTCATTTCCGCTTAAGAGGTCTTTTGAATAATACATACTGTCAGTTCGAGTGAAATTTCTTTTTAAGAAATTTTGTATCGAGAACATTTCAATTAAAAAAAAACTACTCTTTGATAATCTTTCTATATAAGTTTCCTGAATCTGTAAAAACTTTAATAAAATAAATCCCAGCACTTAGTTCGCTAATATTTATATGTTTACTGTTAGATTTTAGTACTTCTTTACCAAGGGTATTGTATAAAAGAGCTTTTTTAAAAATTATATTTTTTGATGTTTTAATGGTTAAATCTGTATTTACTGGGTTGGGTAACAAAGAGATGTTTTCTAATACAAAAGGATTGTTCTCCACAGCTAATGTAGTAGTACTATTTCTAGAAATTAAGTGATAATCAGGGTCAAAATCGATAGAACTTACTGGGAAATTTATATTTTCTACAAATATTTCTCCATTCGTTAAGTTGTTTAAAACCAAATCTAAAACTTCTCCATTCGTTCCGTTTAAACGTATAGGAATATTGGCTTCAAAGAAAGAAACAGAAGTATGACTCTGTGTTTGGTTTACCTGTATATTTATGGTATTTGTTGTTGGTTGATGCCATGCAACGTTGTAAGTTGGGTATCCTTGGTTGTACACCCAATCGTTAAAAAACTCGTTTAAATCTAAGCTACTCGCAGTTTCTAAATGTGTTATTAAATAGGGTGTTTTAGCATAACCATACGCCAAATTAGGATCGGTTATGTAGTTTTTTATCCCTTTAAAAAAGTTTGTATCTCCTAATTTTTTGCGCAACATGTGTAAAACCATGGCGCCTTTATTATAGGTTAATCTGCTATTAAAAATTCTGCTAACGCTTGTGGTGTCTACATCAGAAAGGTAAACTGCTCCACTTGTAGAGGAAGTTATGGAGTTTATAGTAGAATTTCTCCAGCTTTTAAAAGAAGTTTCTCCGTCTAAATGCTCTATTGTTAAGCCAGATAAGTAGGTTGCAAAACCTTCATTTAACCAAATATCTTTCCAACTGCCGCAAGTAACTTTATTACCAAACCATTGGTGTGCTAGCTCGTGGGCAATTAAACCTCTATTAAAACTTCCCATAAAAGAAACGGTTGTGTGTTCCATTCCGCCGCCCCAACCAAACTGAGCGTGTCCATATTTTTCATTTTTATAAGGATAATCACCAAATAAATCGATAAAATGTTCCATGATATCAACGGTAACTAAAGTACTGTTTTGGGCTGAGGTTAAACTTTCTGGATAGACATAATTTACAATCGGAAAGTTGTTGTCATTATGAGAAACTTGGTGAGAATAGGTTTCGTAATCGGTAACTGCAATGGCAATTAAATAAGCAGGAATAGGATATTGGTGTTTAAAATGTGTTGTTTTAGAACCTAAAGTAGTGGTTGTGCCTTGCTCCAATCCGTTGGAAACGGAAACATATTGTTCAGGTGCAGTGATATACACATCAATAGTGTCAATTTTATCATTCAAATCTTGTTTACAAGGCCACCAACCTAAAGCACCATAAGGCTCAGAGAGTGTCCAAAGTACAGGAGTGTTTGCTGTTCCGTGTGTATTTACTTCAAAAGAACCAAAACCATTACTTGTTGGGTTGCCGCCATAATTTATGGTAACTGATGTGGAATTTCCTTGATTTAATGTGGTTTGAAGCGTAATAACCAATTCGTCATTTGAGTTTTGAGAAAAAGATACAGCGTTTCCGTTTTGCGTTACCGAAGTAACAGTCATATTATCGTCTAAATCGAAAGTAACGGTAGTTAAATTGTCTAAAGCGGTAAAAGTGGTGGTTACTTTACCAGAAATAGCTGCAACTTTAGGATCTACAGAAAACTCTAATTTATGATAGGTAATATTGTAATTAGCAGTGTTTGGGTTTGCTTTAAAATGAATTTTTGTTGCAGCAGATTTTGCTTCTGCTTCTGCAATTTGTATGAGTTCTTGGGCAGTTCCGCTATAAATATGTACAAAAATAAATAAGCAAACAACAACAAAACGAATCATAACTAATAGGATTAGAATTTAAAAGTACTGTTTAAAAGTTATAATAAAAAATATAGGTGCTAAAGTAGTTCTGTAATTTTTTAGAATGTACTTATCTTTGCAAAATGTTAGAAGATAAAAATACACAAAAGACGTCGTTGGCTGAACTAGGTGAGTTTGGCTTGATCAATCATATTACAAAATATTTTAAGGTACAAAATGCATCAACAATAAAAGCTGTTGGAGATGATGCTGCCGTTTTAGATGCTTCGGATAAACAAACGTTGGTTACCACAGATTTGTTGATAGAAGGTGTACATTTTGATTTAAGTTATATGCCACTAAAACATTTAGGTTACAAGGCTGTAATGGTAAATTTATCTGATGTGTATGCGATGAATGGAGTTGCAGAACAGGTTACGGTTTCTATTGCGGTTTCTAATAGATTTCCGTTAGAGGCAATTGAAGAATTGTATGCCGGAATTCAGTTAGCTTGTGAGAGTTACAATGTAGATTTGGTTGGTGGAGACACAACGTCATCTACCAAAGGGATTTTAATTTCTGTTACCGCAATTGGTAAGGCAGAAAAAGCCGATGTTGTGTATAGAGACGGTGCAAAAGAAACAGATTTAATTGTTGTTTCTGGAGATTTAGGTGCTGCTTATTTAGGGTTACAAGTTTTAGAGAGAGAAAAGCAAGTTTTTAAGGTTGATCCAAATAATCAGCCAGATTTAGATAGTTATACCTATTTAATTGAACGTCAATTAAAGCCAGAAGCACGTAGAGATATTTCTGGATTATTAAAAGAAATGGAAATAAAACCAACTTCTATGATTGATATTTCTGATGGACTTTCGTCAGAACTTTTTCATATTTGTACGCAAAGTAAAGTAGGTTGTAAAGTGTATGAAGATAAATTGCCTTTAGATCCGCAAGTAATTTCTGCTTGTGAAGAATTTGAATTAGATTCTACGATGGTTGCTTTAAGTGGTGGTGAAGATTACGAACTTTTATTTACAGTGCCTATTGCAGATTTTGATAAAATAAAAGGAAACCCACATTTTTCTATTATTGGTCATGTTACTGCAGAAAACCAAGGACTAAATTTAGTGACAAGAGCAGGACAGGAAATTGAATTAAAAGCACAAGGTTGGAATGCTTTAAAGAATGAGTAATTTCAGCGTAAATAATATATGAAAAAAAGGCGAAAATTTTAAATTTTCGCCTTTTTTTTATGGGGTTAGACTGACGTGTTTGTGTGTGAAACGCAGGGTAAGAGATAAGCCCTTTCGTTTCGTATTATTACTTAGTTAAATATAAATATTTTGCTTTTTTTTAAATAACTAAGTTCATATCAATATTGTACCCACTATTTTTTAACTCTTTAGATATACTGAGCCTCCATTCTTCTTGTGTTGAAACATAAACGACTCCTGAAATATCATTAGGTTTTTCGATATCTCCTTTTACTAATGCGCAAACGTTTCTTCTTCCAATTTTACTAATTAGAAAACCGTGCTCAAATACTACATTTTGTCTAGCTCTATTTTGAAGAGTTGGATTTTCTTCATTTTTAGCTCCAATATCACACCCTGTGTACAAAACAATACCAAATCCGACATTAGAATATTCTTCTATTTTTTCTATGATAGTTTTTCCAGAGCTTGCTTTTTCATGTAAGATAATTGCTTCTAATTTCAATTTTTCAATAAATCTAGCAACTTCATTTTTCAATAATTCATCATGACCGTGAACGATGAATACCTTTGAAAGGTCAAGTTCAGGAGTAGGTATATGGTTTACAGTATTTTTAGTAGATTTTATTCTTAGACAAGATGTTAGTGCACTAATGATTTTTTTTTTTTGCTTATCAAAATCTTCTGGGTAATTTCCGTCAAATTTTCTGACATCTAATCTTTCAAATATTCTCCATGGAGCACTATCTTTTCCATAATTTTTTAAAATATAATCTTCACATTCAGCAATCCAACCTTGTAATTCAGGAGTAGACTTAGTGTAATGTTCTCTTAGTTTTTGATGTAAGTATATATTTTTATCTAAGGTATGCTCTTGAGCTTCATTTATTAGCTCTTCTACTTTATCTTTCATTTATTGTAATTAATTTTGCAAACAGATAATAATAAGGTGTGTTTTAATTCACTAAATCTTATCAAAAGTTAAACGAAGTTAGCTGTTTTTTTGAAGAATAAAGTATATTTATTTGTAAATAAATAGAAGAAGAACTTCTAAAACGATATCAATTTAAAGAAAAGGAAGTGAGTCTATTTTGTATCTTAACTTTGTTGTTTTCTTTATTGTGATACTGCTTTTAAGCCAACAATAGAGATTACTAGTGTAGTAATAAATAGTAACCTTAAAAATGTTGCGGGTTCTTTAAACACAACAATTCCTACTAAAACCGTTCCAACTGCTCCAATTCCTGTCCATACTGCATATGCTGTTCCTATTGGTAATGTTTGAGTTGCTTTGATTAAAAGTCCCATGCTTATAGCACAACTGATAAAAAAGGCGAAGTACCAAAAATACATCTCATTCCCCGTAGTTTCTTTTGCTTTTCCTAGGCAAAAAGCAAATACCACTTCAAATAAACCTGCAACAACTAAAATAATCCAATTCATAATTTTTATTTTTCACAAAGGTGAGAAATGGTATTCGAGTAAAATTTTACAAATGATAAAAAATGCGTGTTTATTTTACGTCTGCCCTTATGCTACTTTAGCTTACTTGAGTTATACCTAAATAAGAGGCAATGTGTATTTAATACTTTTAGCTTTTAGTTTTCTTTTGGTTTATAAATGACAATTATCTGAATTAAAATTGCAAGAAAAATCAATATATAAATTTCAATTTTTGTAAAAAGCTCTATGGAATCAATCGCTTTTTCACTTAAAGACATTTGCCTTTTACCTTCAACTATCTGAATTTTTGACAAGTCATTAAGATTTAGTTTTACTGCTGATATATGGTTGATTAAAGGAGTCTTATCAACAAATTTAGACTGAATAAAATCGGATTCTGTATTTTTTAATATTTCTAAATTCGTTTTGTACGCACTAAATATTTTCTTCTCTTGTAGTGTTAGTTTTGTTTGTTCAAACATCTCAATAAAATCCTGAATATCCTGGCTAACCTCTTTATTTCTGCCCGAAAAGAATACTGAATCTGAAGCAACAACGGCTAACTCTTTTTCTTGAATAGAATTAGACATTTTAAAGATTAAATCTTTTGCAATAAGTCTGTCGTTATAGATTGCAACAACAGAGTCTTTAACTCTAGAAAAATTGTTTTTGTCAATAAGATTTGTTGCAATTATTAAAATGAAAACCATTAAAATACCAAGAACCCATTTTACTTTGTTGTAGAATACCATCGCTTTTTGTTAAAAGTTAAACCTATCAAATTTATATAAAATGTTAACTTCTGGCAATAAAAAACTATAATTGCTTATAATTCTACAATAGAAAAAACTAATTTACTAGATTCAGTATTTACTCCAACTGTTTTTTGTCTCAACAAAAGTTTAAGAAAACCAATAAGATTTATCCAATAGGCATTACTGGTGGCTTAAATTTTAAAATGGTTGTTATTTTAAGAAACCTAAAAGAGTTTATTAATATTTTAATTTTAGGGCTTCTCTTTTAGATGCATCTGTTAATTTCTTTTGTTTCCAATAAGGTTCATTACTACTTGCTTTTAGCGTAGCAGTTGTTATTAAACCACTACCATTATCTTCTGACCAACCTAAGATCTTGTACGGAAATTCTTTTTCTACATCAATAGAAACTGTTCTATCAATACTTAGGTATTTTATCTGATAATTTAAGGTGTTATCTGAAGTTGTTTTACTGATAATAGCTTTCTCTACATCCATTTTCTTATAATTAAAACGACTGTAAATGGTAGATGGAATCAAATCTATTTTGCCTTCTGATAATTGTCCTTTTTGAATGCGAATTCTCGTCATTAAATCTTCTTCTAAAAGTGCTTTTTGTATTGTTTTTTCTTCGTCTCCGTCAGATTCAAAATAAGAGAATTGTTTAAAATTATAGTTATTATCAGCAAGATTTAATTGTGTAAATGTATGTCCACACCATTCTTGAATACTAGTTGTTGATTTTAAAGTAAAAGGATGGTTTTTAGTATTAATAGGTGTAAAAGTAGAAGTGACAATGGAGTAATCGTAAATTCCTGTATTAAATTTACGAATATGGTTTAATTTCAAAACAGAAATATTATCGGTTTCCGCTTGTTGCGGATTGTCTAATTTTACTTGTTTACTAGCAGAAAAAGGTTCTGTAACAAAAACCAAGACAACTTCTCCGTCTCGTATTTCGCCATATCTAGCTTGTTTTAAAGTATAACTACTTAACTCAGCTTTCCCAGAATACCAATAATTATTAAATTGCTCATTTACAGAAATAGGATTTTTTTCTTTTTTTACAGTTGCTTGAGGCGTTTTATTGGTTTGTCCGGATTGGCAACCTATAAAAGAAAAAAGAGATAGGTATAAAAGTGCTGTTTTAGTATTTATCATATTTTGTAGCTTAAGTATCTAATAACAAATAGGTCGTTATTTTTAGGTAAATTTTACAAAATGTAGCATCATTTACTTTTTTCTATTAAAAGTTTTTGTAGATATTCATTTTGTTTTTCTAAAAGTTCATTGGTTTTGTTCATTAACTCAATGTTTTTAGGTGTAACCACTGCTTTGTTCTTTGGGTCGTCTGCTTTCTTTTTCATAGAATTCATTGCTTTAACAATTACAAAAACAGTAAATGCAATGATTAGAAAATCGATACTTGCTTCAAATAATTTACCATAACCAATTGCAATTTCATCAATGGTAATTTTTTCTTTAACAAGTACAGCTTCTCTTAGAATAATTTTCTTGTTTTCCCATTTTGCACCTTGGGTCATAAAAGATAATGGTGGCATTAAAACCTCTTTTACCAATACGCTAATTACTTTATTAAAAGCAGCTCCAATAATAACCCCAATAGCAATATCTATCATGTTACCTTTTACAGCAAACTCTTTAAAATCTTCAATTAGTTTAAATTTCATAAATTATTTTTTTACAATACCATTAAATTACAGCCTCTAATGTCTGAATTATCAAAACGACCAATAATTTCGAAAGTACCGTTTTTATGTACTTTGCCTAAATCTTGCGTAGCAATAAAAGCACAAGAATTATAGTTCGCCAAATCAATTACATTAATTCCGCCTGTTTTTTCAACTTGTTGAATGGTTAGTGCATCTTCTGTATCTCTTGTTAGAATTTTCATCCAAGGAGGCATGTCAAAAACACCATTCCCGTTAGAATATCCTTGACTTAATAATTCTGTCATTCCGTATTCTGAGTGAATTTCAGTAACTCCAAATCCGCTTTGTAAAAGCTGATGCAATTCATCTCTAATTAACTCTTTTCTTCGTCCTTTCATTCCACCAGTTTCCATAATAATGGTGTTTTTAAGGTTGAATTGTTGCATTTCTATTAAATCTAACAAAGCAAAAGAAACGCCAATTAAGAGTGTTTTTTGACCTCTTTTGTCTAATTCTACTAGTTTTTTTGCTAATTCTTGAATATTATCTAAATAAAAACCACTTTCTGAATTGTTTGATTTCTGAATTAAATCATCTACCATAAAAACCAAAGAAGAGCCATTTCTTTCTAAATAATTTGGCAATAAAGCCAAAACTACATAGTCTTCTATGTTGCCATAAAAATGAGCGAATCCTTTTAAGTAACTTTCTTTGTAGAGGTTAATATCTGTAACAAAATGTTTGCTTGTAACGCTACCAGTTGTGCCAGAGCTAGTAAAAGTTTCTTGAATCTCTTCTGTAGAAGAAAGTACTTCTCTACTTTTAAAGAACTGAATAGGTAAAAACGGAATTTCTTCAACCTTAGTAACATCTGAAGGATGAATGTATAATAAATCGCAAAAAGAGCGGTATACTTTATTGTTCTTAAACTGGTGTTTAAAAACAGCTAAAGCAACTTGCTTAAAATCTTCTTGGTTTTGGATGTTAAAAATATTGTTTTGCATAAATTCAAAAAAAATGCCCACAACACTTTTGTTGTAGTTTTTATAATTATTATTCCCTTGTTTGTAGTAAAATAGATTCACTAAAAAAGGGATTTACATAAAGAATCTTTGCTTAAAAAACTTTATGCTGCAAAAATAGAATTATTTAACGCAACCTTTTATAAGTTTTTGCATCTTATAATAAAAGAGCCAAATAATGAAGTTAAAAAGTATCATTTTAGTCGTTTTTATGTTGATTATTTCTTGTGAAAAAAATAACCTTGATGTAAATGAAAAAACATTAATGATTGCTTCTACAAAAGTAGATTGTGTTGGTGTGGCTCCTCAAAAATGTTTGTTAACCAAAGAAGTAGGAGCAGAAAATTGGGGATACTTTTATTCTTCTATTGCTGGTTTTAATTATGAAGAAGGTTTTGAATATGAGATTTTAATTTCTGAAAAAGATATAGAAAATCTGCCACAAGATGCATCTTCTAAAGAATACACGTTGATAAAAGTAATATCTAAAGTTGAAAAAACATCAGAAAATCTACCAGAATGAAACTAAAAATAATTTTTCTAGTTAGCCTTTTAGCTTTTTTAGGATGCTCAGAAACAACAGAAACTACTTTAGAACTCTGTAATGAATGTGTGATTATAGATAATAATTTATATAACAAAACTGCAACCACTGGTTACAATATAAGTAATGCAGTCTTAAATGGAGATTTATTAACTGTGAACATTGCTGCTAGTGGTTGTGATGGTAATAGTTGGAGTGCAACGCTTGTGGATGCTAATTTAATCTTAGAATCGAATCCGACTCAAAGAAATATTAAAATAAATTTTGTAAACAAAGAAGCTTGTTTAGCTGTTTGGTCGAAAGATTTTACGTTTAATATCAGTCATTTAAAAGAAAGTAACACAACAATTCTTTTAAATTTATATGGGTGGGATTCTCAAATACAATACTAAAAATTATGAAAAAAATAATTGTTTTACTTTTTCTAGTTTCATTATTTTCTTGTGAAGACAATGAGGTAATAATAGATTCTAATAATTTATTAATAGGAAATTGGGTAGATCCGGTTTACGACGGAGAAATTACCACATTTAAAAGAGGAAACTCTTTACCAAATGAAGCGTACGGAATTTCATTTAATAAAAGTGGCAATTTTATAGAACGTACTTCTGGTTGGTGTGGTACACCGCCTTTATCTTTCTTTAATATTAACGGAACCTTTGAGTTAGAGAATACACTTGTTCGTATTTCTACAGAAAGCTACCCAGCTAATTATGCATGGCGAATTGTATCGCTTACAGCAGAAGAATTGGTGGTTAAAAGAGAACTTACAGCACAAGAAATAGAGCACAGAAACTTAATGGATTTGTTTAATGAAATTCAAGAGTTGTCTTACAGTGTTCCTTGCTCAGATGCTAACAATTGGTTATTTACTGCTTATGGATCAAAAGCTTGTGGTGGTCCGCAAGGGGATATTGCTTACGCATCTACAATAGACACAAATAATTTTTTAAATAAAATAGAAGCATACACAGAAGCAGAAAAAGCATTTAATATTAAATGGGGTATAATTTCTGACTGCTCATTTACAAATGTTCCAGTTTCTGTTGCATGTATAAATGGATTACCAACACTTAAATATCAACTTAATTAGATTAAAAAATGAAAAAAATTAGCTTATTTTTATTAGGATTACTTGTCTTTACTTCTTGTTTAAACCATGATGATTCTCCAAATTATAAATTTGAGTACATGTCAATAGACGAAGCGATCACTCCAGAAAGTTTTACATTTGGAGAATCAGACACCATTACTGTAAAGTATTCTTTACCAAATGATTGTTATACTTTTGATCAGATTTATTATGAAACACAAGATACTACAAGAATTGTTGCAGTAACTGCAATGGTTTTATTAGACGCAGATTGTACAGAAGAAATTGTGCAAGAAGAAAAGAAGTTTGTAGTTACGGCATCTCAAAGAGAAGATTACATCTTTAAGTTTTTTAAAGGAAAAGACAGTAATGATGAAAATATTTTTGAGGAAGTCATAGTTCCTGTAAATTAGAACCATCAAACTAGAAAAGCTCATACAAGAATGCTGTCAGCAGAAAATGACAGCGCAAGCAACAGTTTATCAGCTTTATGCAGATAAGCTGTTTGCAGTTTGTTTAAAATATTCGAGCAATTATCAAGACGCAGAAGATAATTTACAAGATAGTTTTATGACTATTTTTGAAAAAATAAAAAAATATAACCATAAAGGTTCTTTTGAAGGATGGTTAAAACGTGTAACGATTAATACCGTTTTGCAAAAATACAGAGTAAAGTCTCCCTTGCAAAATGTAAATGATTTTTCTGATGAAGTAGAAATAGAAGAAGAATTTAATATAGAAGACACTGTTTTTAATGTGGATGTTTTGTTGGGTTTTATTCAACAATTACCAGATAAGTATAGATTGGTTTTTAATTTATATGTTTTAGATAATTATTCTCATAAAGAAATTTCAGAAATACTTGGGATTTCAGTCGGTACATCAAAATCGAACCTGTCTAGAGCAAGAAAAATATTGAAAGATCAAGTAGAAATGCATCAAAAAAAAATAGAAAACGATTAATTAATGAAAAATAAGAATTTAGATAAATTGTTTCAAGATCAGCTTAAAAATTTGGAGGTAACTCCAGATAAAAAAGTATGGGGCAATATAGAATCTAAACTTAAAAAGAAGAAGAGGAGAGTAGTGCCTTTTTGGTGGTTTGCAGGTGCAGCAGCTGCAATGTTACTTTTAGGAATGTTACTATATCCTACTTCTACAGACAATACAGATTTTATTAATATAGATTCTAAAACTATAGTTACAGAGCGTAAAGAAAACGAACCAGAAAAAAATTATCAACCTAAAACAGATTCACTTATTCAAAATATAAAAATTGAAGAAAAGATATTGGTTGCAGATAAAAAACCAATTGAAACTAAAGAAAATAAGTTAGAAAAATTTGGTTTTAAAAAGAAGTTAGTTAGTGAAAAAAAAGCTATGAAAAAGATTTTATTAGCTGATAACTTTATGAAAGATACATTAGAATTATCAAATTCTAAAAAGAATACTGATACAAAAAAAGAGCAAGTTTTTTCTGAAGAAAAAAATCAAATAGTAGAGGATGAATCGATAGAAACAGTACCGAATACCAAAGTAGATTTAAATAAATTTATAAAAGAAAAGGACAGTATTTTTTCTATTAAAAGCTTAAAAAATAAATGGTTTATTGCCCCTGTTTTTGCGGTTTTAAATTCAAATTCATTTTCCAATTCATCTCCTGTAAATAAAAGCTTATCAAATTCAACAAAAGGAAAAAGCTCTTTTTCTTATGGTTTTCAAATAGGATACCAAATTAACAAAAAATGGAGCATTCAATCTGGTGTGCATTTGCAAGAAATGAGTTTTGTTAATCATCAGGTATCAGCTGTTTCTTCAATTTCAGAAAGTTCATCACCACTTTCTTTTAATAGTGGTGTTTCATTTTCTTTTAATAGTGCTCCTGTTCAAAGTGCTGATTTTGATAGCGGTACTATGTTAAGTAGAAATAGTTTAAATGGAGATTTGAATCAAATTTACGGTTATATAGAAATCCCAATAGAAGTGAAATATAATTTTTTAAGTGTTAAAAACTTTAATACACAGGTGGTTGCAGGGTTTAGTTCTTTGTTTTTAAATAAAAATGAAGTTAATTTTAGTTCACAATTTGTTTCTAATTCGGGTACTGCGAGCAATCTAAATAATATTAACTTTAGTGGTAATTTAGGTTTCGATTTTAATTATTTTCTAAATAATAGGTGGTCTTTAAATTTAAATCCGATGTTTAAAGCTCAATTAGATACTTTTAGTGAGAATTCCAATGGGTTTTCTCCCTTCAATTTCGGTATATATTCAGGTATTAAATATACATTTTAACGAAGGTTCTTGTCGTTCCATCGAAATGTAAAAAGAATTAGTAATCGATGATCCTATATTTGAATTAAATTAACGAAGATGACATTATTAGCAAATACATATAGAACTTTAAGTGGTACAAAAGAAATTATAGAGTCTTTAGAAAAAAAGGCAACACAATGGGTTGTTTATAAAGATGATAAACCTGCTTTTTTTGTAGATTTTTACGATTTAGAAAAAGAATCTAATGCTATGATGAATAGTTTAGTTTTATGTACCAAAAGATCTATACAAGAAGTTTTAGGTATTATTAATATAAAGAATAATGTTAATTTGTCTGTACCTGTAATTTCTAGATTAGGGTATAAAAAGATTATAAAATCTAAAAAGATTGAACTAGATTTAGGTCCAATTCCAGAAGAGTGGTTGGCTTATTCTTTGTAAATTTTTACAATTAATTCGTCTTTATCATTCATAGAAGCTCTGTACATTCCTGCAGTATTAAATTCAAAAGACATATTTCCGTTTTTATCTAAAGCTATAACGCCACCTGTTCCACCAAGTTTTGTTAGTTTATTTTGAATAACGTCTTTAGTGGCTTCTTTTAAAGATTTATTTTGATATTCCATCTGAGCAGAAATATCATATGCAACCTGACTTCTAATAAAATATTCTCCCCAACCGGTAGAAGAAACACCACAAGTTGCATTATTTGCATACGTACCAGAACCAATAATTGGTGCATCGCCAATTCTTCCCCAACGTTTATTTGTCATTCCTCCAGTAGAAGTTCCTGCGGCAATGTTTCCATTTTTATCTAGCGCAACACAACCAACAGTTCCAAATTTAGCATTTTTAATATCTGCATCGTAAAAAGCAGCTTTTTTATCATCATGATCTAATTCCGTTTTTGCTCTGTCTTTAATTCTTTGTAATGATTTAAAGCGTCTTTCTGTATAAAAATAGCTTGGGTCTACAATTTCTAATCCTTTTTCTTTAGCAAATATAGAAGCTCCCTTACCAGAAAGCATTACATGATCAGAATCTGTCATAATTTTTACAGCCAATTCAATAGGGCTTTTTACATTAGTTACACCAGCAACTGCGCCAGCATTTAATGTTTTTCCGTCCATAAAAGAAGCATCCAATTCATTGGTTTCTTCATGTGTAAAAACAGCTCCTTTACCTGCATTAAATAATGGAGATTCTTCCATAACTTGTATGGTTTTAATAACTGCTTCTTGGCTTGTTCCTCCGTTTTTAAGAATTGTATGTCCTACTTTAATAGCTTCGGCTAATTTTGCTTTGTAGGCAGCTTCTTTTTCATCAGATAAGTTTTTCTTTAAAATTGTTCCTGCGCCACCATGTATAATAATTGCAAATTCATTTTGTACTTCAATTGTCTTTTGTGCTGTTGATAAAGGTTTAGATTCATTTTTACAACCAATTAAAAGCAATAAAGCCGATACAATAAATAAATTTTTTTTCATGATTATCTTGTTTAAAATTAAACAATAATTGTATTTTTTGTTTAATTTAATTATGTCTGAAATAATTCGTAAATTCGAACATCTAAGTTAAACATCTAAAACGGAACAGCAAAATGACAGACTTTGGAATTAAAGAAGCTTTACAAGAATTAGGTTTAAAAGCTATAAATAATGGAACTTCTACAGGATCTACTAATTTTTCTAATGGAGAAATTATAGAAAGTTATTCTCCTGTTGATGGAAAATTGATAGGAAAAGTAAAAACGACTACAAAAGAAGATTACGAAAAAGTGATGGAAGCTGCTACAAAAGCATTTTTATCATTTAGAAATATGCCTGCTCCACAAAGAGGAGAAATTGTTCGTCAGTTTGGTAATAAATTAAGAGAAAAAAAGGCTGCACTTGGTAAATTAGTTTCTTATGAAATGGGAAAAAGTTACCAAGAAGGTTTAGGCGAAGTACAAGAAATGATTGATATCTGCGATTTTGCTGTTGGTTTGTCTCGTCAATTAAACGGACAAACAATTCCGTCTGAAAGACCAGGACATGTAATGAGAGAGCAATGGCACCCAATAGGCGTTGTTGGTATCATCTCTGCATTTAATTTCCCTGTGGCTGTTTGGGCTTGGAACACCGCTTTAGCGTGGATCTGTGGTGACGTTTGTGTTTGGAAAGGTTCTGAAAAAGCACCTTTATGTTCAGTGGCTTGTCAGAATATAATTACTGAAATTTTAAAAGAAAATAACTTACCAGAAGGAATTTCTTGTATTATTAATGGAGATTATAAAGTTGGTGAAATGATGACTACCGACACAAGAATTCCATTAATTTCTGCTACAGGCTCTACCAAAATGGGAAGAATTGTTGGTGCAACAGTTGCGCAACGTTTTGGAAAATCATTATTAGAATTAGGTGGAAACAATGCCATTATTATTACGCCTACGGCGGATTTAAAAGTAGTGGTTCCTGGTGCTGTTTTTGGTGCTGTAGGTACTTGCGGACAACGTTGCACATCAACCAGAAGATTAATTATTCACGAATCTGTGTATGATAAAGTAAGAGATGCAATTGTTGGCGCTTATAAACAAATTAAAATAGGGAATCCTTTAGATGAAAACAATCATGTTGGTCCGTTAATAGACAAAGATGCTGTAAATACGTATTTAGCTGCTATAGAAAAAGCAAAAGCAGAAGGTGGTACTATTTTAGTTGAAGGTGGTGTTTTAGAAGGTAAAGGATACGAAAGCGGTTGCTACGTTAAACCAGCAATTATAGAAGCCGAAAATCATTTTGAAATTGTACAACATGAAACTTTTGCGCCTATTTTATATCTAATGAAATATAGTGGAGAAGTAGAAAATGCAATCGATCAACAAAACGGGGTTGCACAAGGTTTATCTTCTGCAATTATGACCAATGAAATGAAAGAAGCAGAGAAGTTTTTATCTTATGCTGGTTCAGATTGTGGAATTGCAAACGTAAATATTGGTACTTCTGGTGCAGAAATTGGTGGAGCTTTTGGTGGTGAAAAAGAAACTGGTGGAGGTAGAGAGTCTGGTTCTGATGCTTGGAAAGTGTATATGCGTAGACAAACAAATACCATAAATTATTCTGATGAATTGCCTTTGGCACAAGGAATTAAATTCGATTTATAAAAAATAGATTCACATTTATAGAAAAACCAATTCTCATCAATTGATGAGAATTGGTTTTTTTTATTTAATATTTAGAATTCCATTTTCTAACTCAATTGCAATGTTTCCGTTTGAAATAATATTTTCTTTTGGTTTCTTTTCAAGGATTTTGGTGAGTTTCTCTTCTTTAGAATCGCCAAAAGTAGTTTTAGTACCATCCATACTTAAAACGGTATTGAAACCCAAAACTCTCATCGCATAATTACTTTCTTTTACTTTGTAAACATTTAATTCAGAATATTTTCCTTTAAAATTAAAATCAGCAAAACTTTTATTAAAATTATATAAATGTACTTTACTTGTAAAATCTTTAAATGAAACTTTTTTTCCTATTTCACCAATCTGAATTTTTGAAGTTTCCGTTATTAATATTGCATTAGAAAATGACCCAATTTTTACTTTGTAAATGTCTTTTAAATCATAATTCCCTCCTGATATTGCCTCTGCTTGAAAAATTCCACTCATCAATTTAAATGTATTATTCTCATTGTTGATGCCTTTAAATTTATAATACGTTTTGAAAGAATTTACATCTAGATGCGTATTAACATCATACGTGAAATCTATTCTAGAATGAAGTGCTTTAATTTTAATTGTTACATTTTTTGGTACCTTAATTATAAAGTCTTGTTTAAATTTTCGCACTGATTTTCCGTAGTCTTTATGTGGGTTTTCTAACTTAAGTTTCTTAAAATAGTCATTAGAATCTGTACCCAAACTAAAGTCGATTTCCTCTACTATTGAATCTTTAGATTTATAGTAAAATTCATTTTCTTTCCTCTTTTTAAAAAAACTTCTAATATGTTCTTTGTAAGTTTCTATATCAACATCTAAAGAATGTAATTCCCCAAGGTACATTGAGTTTTTTACCTCTAATTTTATTTTGTTATCAGTTTTTGAAGATTGGGCTTTGAGCCCCTTAAAAACTTTATATTGAATTTCTTCTGAACCTTTATCAAAAATAATTGAATAATCAAGATGAACTTTATGGTCATTAGATTCTTCAAATACAATTGATGCGTTGTCAATATCAATCTCTAAAAGGGTGTTTTTGTCAATTTCGTAACTTTCTTTTAAGACCAATTCCTTTGTTTGTGAAAAAGAAAAAGGGATGCTTAGTAGAAATAAAATACTATATATATATGGTTTCATTACTTGTCTTTTTTTGGTTTAACTCATTAATATGTTCTTTAATATCTTTGATTAACTGCAAACGTCTTTGCAAATTATCTATTAAAGACTCTAAAACATTTATGTTGTTTGGAAGTTCTTTTAATTGGGTTGTTATTTTTTTATAATCAGTATCAGATTCTTTTAGTTTCTCTTTATATTTTCTAATTAAAAGGGTATCATTTGTTACTTCAACAAAAGCACTCCATTCTTTATTTATATTAACTAAATATTCATTTTCTATGCCTTCAAATTGAATTTCTAACGCAGTTTTTTCTGGTTTAGAATTCGTACTCTGGTAAAAGTACCCACAGAAAAGGAGGACTAAAATTGATGCTGTAATTTTTAAGAAATAATAAAACCTCTTTTTATTCTTACTATTTTTTACTCCGTCTAATTTTGTAATAAAATCTTTACGATGTTCTTTTGGTAATTTTTTTATTGGGTATTCTTTATTTTTAAACAAACCTCTAATATCATGTTCCATAATTTTAAATTTTTAGAAGATTTCTAAGTTCTAATTTTCCTCTTCTTAATTGTGTTCTTGATGTTTTAATCGGAATTTTTAAAATATCTGATATTTCTGAATGATCATAACCTTCCAATAAATATAATTTAACAACCAATTGATATTTAATTTTTAGACGATCAATGGCATCAACAATTTCTTTTTCATCAATTTTCACATAAAAATTCCAATCATTATCGTCTAAAACCTCTAAAGGATAATGATCTAAAGAAACGGTTTCTATCTTTTTCTTTTTTAATATATCTATACAAGTATTAATAACTATTTTCTTTAACCAAGAACCAAAACTTCTTTCTATTGTATAAGATTCTAAATTTAAAAAGGCTTTTAAAAAAGCATCTTGCATAGCGTCTTTTGCTTCTTCTTCGTTTTTAAGGTACCTACAAGAAATAAAAAACATCGCTTCACAAAACTGGTCATAAAGCTTTATTTGAGCTCTTTGATTCCCTTTTTTGCTTTTTAAAATTAAAAGATTAAGTTCTTTAGACATTAATTTGATTAGTTCTATTATTAAAAACGATAAAGAAATGCATAAGTTTCAGATTTCTATAATTTTATAAATTTAAACTATCTTTAAGCTCTACAGTCTAAATAATATGAAATCAACACATATACAACATTTATATAACAGAGTTGGTTTTGGTATAACACCAAAAGAACTTGTTCGTTTATCAAAAAAAAGCAAGAAAAATGTGGTAAACGAGTTGTTTACTGCTTCTGATAAAGTAACGGATTTAAGGTTGATACTTCTTTTCTAAAAGGTAAAACGTATAAAGATTTTAAAGATAAAGAGCAGAAGAAAGAGCTTCAAAAAATTAGTAGAAAAAAAGTTATAGAATTGTCTGCAGCTTGGTTTCAAAGATTAAATAATCCTTCTGAAATTTTACGTGAAAAAATGACCTTGTTTTGGGCAAATCATTTTGTGTGCGAAAACAAGAACATCTTGTACGTACAAAGTTATCATAATATGTTGCGTAAAAATGCTTTGGGTAATTTTAGAGACTTTACAAAAATAGTTTCTAAAGAACCCGCAATGTTGGCATATTTAAACAACAAACAAAATAAGAAAAAGAGTCCGAATGAGAATTTTGCTCGCGAATTAATGGAGCTTTTTACGTTGGGGCAAGATCAATATACAGAACACGATATAAAAGAATCTGCAAGGTCTTTTACGGGATATAATCATACTTATAAAGGAGAATTTATCTTTAAAGAAAAACAGCACGATCACAACGAAAAAACTTTTTTTGGAAAGTCTGGTAATTTTAATGGTGATGATATTATAGATATTATCCTACAAAAGGAACAATGTGCAAGGTTTATTTCAGAAAAAATTTATACTTATTTTGTAAATGAAAATATCAATAAAAAGCATATTGATGAAATGGTTGCTGTTTTTTATAAAGATTACAACATCGAAAAATTAATGCGTTTTGTGTTGCTTTCTAAGTGGTTTTATGAGGATGAAAACATTGGAACAAAAATAAAATCACCCATAGAATTTTTGGTAGGCATCAATACCGTTGTGCCTTATAAAATAGAGAAAACGAGACAAATTATTCTGGTTCAAAGATTATTAGGTCAAATATTAATGAATCCGCCAAATGTTGTCGGATGGAAAACAGGAAGAAATTGGATTGATAGCAATACCATTGTTACACGCTTACGATTGCCTTCTGTACTGCTCAATAATGCTGAAATTGCGTATTCAGAAATTGGAGATGAAGAAACCATGATTACTGATTTTGATAAAAGAAAACTGCGTAAAAATGCATTTGTAAAAGTGAGTACAGATTGGAATTCTTTTGAAGAAAACTATAAAAAAAATTCTAACAAAGAGTTGGTACATCAAATAATTACTTCAAAAATAAATACGGGTACCAAAGAAATGTTAGAAAGAAATCAGCAACTTTCTAAACACGATTTTGTTGTACAATTAATGAGTTTGCCAGAATATCAACTTTGCTAAATCAAAACACATGAACCTTTCTACTAACAAATACATGATGATTTTTCTATTTAATTTTGGAAAGCAACATGTGACTATCAAAAAAAAATAAAAACGACCACATGAAACGTAGAGGTTTTTTAAAACAGTCAACTTTTGCTTCAGGGATGTTTTTTGTGCCTCAGTTTTTAAAGGCTTTCGAAAACAGTTCGATGAAACCTTTTAGCAATAAGAAAGTAGTCATTATTCAGTTAAAAGGAGGGAATGATGGTTTAAATACGGTGGTGCCTTTTAACAACGATATTTATTATCAACAAAGAAGCAACATCGCCATAAAACAAAACGATTTATTTAAAATTTCTGATGAAGTTGGGTTGCATAAAAGTCTACAACCTTTACAAGATTTATACAATAAAGGCTTTGTAAGTATCATTAATAATGTTGGGTATCCGAACCCTAACTTATCACATTTTAGAGCTACAGACATTTGGCAAACGGCAAGTGATAGTAATGAATATTTGCAAAATGGTTGGGTGGGCCGTTATTTAGATTACACCAAAGGAAATCCTTATAGTGCTATTGAAGTTGATCAAAGTTTGTCTTTAATGTTAAAAGGAAAATCGCAAAATGGATTGGCAATTACAGATCCAAAAATGTTTTATGATTCTATGAGTGCGCCATTTTTTAACAATGTAGTTACTAATTATAATGATGCACATTTAAGCGAACATAACTTAGGGTATTTGTACAATACCATGATTGATGCAAAATCATCTGCAAAACATATTTATGAGCAAAGTAATACCAAAAGTACGTTTGCAGAATATCCTAAAAATATCTTTGGTAAACAACTAAAAACCATTTCTCAGTTTATAAATTCTGGATTAGAAACGCAGGTTTATTATGCTGGTTTAAGTGGTTTTGATACACATGCAAACCAACCTGGTACACAAGAGAGATTATTAAAAGTCTATGCAGAAAGTATGGAAGTGTTTATTAATGATTTGCAAAAAAATAATGCTTTTGAGGATGTTTTAATTCTAACTTTTTCTGAATTTGGAAGACGCGTAAAACAAAATGAATCTAAAGGAACCGATCATGGTACTGCAAACAATGTTTTTGTGATGGGGAAAAACTTAAAGAAGCAAGGTTTGTATAATAATTTACCAAATTTAGGAAACTTAGATAGAAATGGAAATCTTAAATATGAGATAGATTTTAGAGAAATTTACGCAACTATTTTAGACAAATGGTTGGCAGTAGATGATGTAGCTATTTTGAATAAATCATTTTCTAAATTAGATTTTGTTTAGTAGTTGGTTTTATTGAAAAATAATTAATTTCGTTCTACATCCATTAAAGGTGTGCTATTATATGAATAACCAAGAATATATTTCGTTTACGCTTAGTGAGACTTCCAAATTTAAAGAATGTAATACCATTTTCAATATTATTAAAGATTGTAAGAAAAATGGAACGAAAAAAACAGCGCAGTTTTGGTTAAAAAGAACTCCAGATTGTGTGGTTGATTATTTTAATCAATCTGAGAAAAATAAAAGTTGGAGTTTAATAAGCCTCTTTCAATTTTTAATTGAAGATTTAGATGTTACTTTTACTGGTTTAGAATTGGATGAAAACGGAATTGGAAGACTTGATTTTGAAGCAAATGATTATCCATATGGAGGACCTTCTTCATTAATTACTTTTTTAAGAGCTTTTGGTTGTATTGCAACAGATATTGATGATGGATCTGGTGTTTATAAGGTGAGTTGGAAATCTAATTTTATCTTTAAATTAAAAAAAGAATCTTCGGATGAACCTAAAGGGGTAAAATCATTTTTTGGAAGACTATTTAAGAAGTAAGTTATTGCTAAATAATTTTGATTTCTTCTCAAGATTCTCAGATAAAAATTAAACTCTACAACTAAATTTGGAAAGTTGATATCTTAAAGATATCTTTGATAATTAATTCTTATTTTATTTAAATACGGCAATGAAATCAATAAAAAGAACATATCTGCAAGGTTTTTATGAGACGCTAGTCCATAGTTTTGTTTGTGCTTCTTTTTATTTTGCAATGTATAGAAAACGTAAAATTATCTTTGTGTATTAATTAGGCATCTCGAGTGTGCCTATAACAACTCTGTTACATTATTTCTTATAGAAGATATTCAAAAAAACATATTGAATAGCTGTACTCGCATATATAATAATGTTTCAATCTAGAGTGTCCGGTAATGTTCTTTTTTATATATAAATTTAAAATAATAATATTATGGCTGTTTTAAGAAAAAAACTAACAAAAGCTGAGTTAAACGATAAAAAACAAGAAAAAATTTTAAAGAAATTAGAAGATAAAAAAATGAAGAAACGCAAGTCCAGAAAGTAACATATAAATTTTAATATTCCTTTTTAACAAGGCTGTAAATTTAGGTTTACAGCCTTATTATTTAATGATACTGTACTTTTCTAATAACTCGCATGGCTTCTTTATATTTGATATACGTAGTTTTATTATCTAAAGCTCTTATGTAGTTCTTTACTTTTCTTAATTGCTTAGAAACGTCTATATATCCATGTAAATAACAGATGAGGTAATTGGTAGGTAAGCGTAATACATTTGCTTGTTCTATTATAGAAAGAGGAATGTTGTTTTCAGTTTTATGTACTATAGAATTGCAGTTATTGTAGAGTTGCTGAATAATATGAATATCAAATTTTGGTGGAGTAAACAAAAATTCTTTTACAATATCATGTTTTCCATTCTCCTTAAAATTGATAATTGTTTTCTCTAAAGGATATAATTCTTCTTGCTTTTCTAAGCCTAAATAGATGTATTCTGTGATAATAAATGATTGATTGTTATAACTAATCTGTACATCATCTAAAGCAGAGAAAAATAACTTTACTTGTTCATTAATTAATTCGATATCTACTCTAGAAAAGAATTCTTCACCATTTATAACTTTTTTTTCTCCTGCCCAACACAACACAAATTGCTCATTAAAAACTTTATATTGTGGTTTGTATGCTGGTTTATGATTGTTGATAAAATCGAAAACACCATCTAAGGTTAATTCTATATTATTGCGTGCATTTTTTTCGATAGCTTCAACAATATCTTTATTGGTGTTTCGCAATTCAAAATTTCCTTGTGATGGTATGGAGTTACTTCCTCGTCTATAAAAAGTAGTTCCTTTTCTATATTTCCAAGTATTTTTTAAAAGTGATGTTATTTTGTTATTTGGATGTATAGTAACCAAACCAATAACTTTATGTCTTTGTAAGCTAGGAAAAGGAACATTTTCGTATTCAATTTTAGGTGGATTTTTTAAATATGCATTCACCAAATTCTGAATCTTGCTATCATCATAAAAATCGACACCCATAATTTTGTTTTCTTCATCTTCTATACCAATAACAATGTAAGAGTTGTTTTCTGGATTCGAATTAGAAAGTGCACAAATATGTTTTAGAAACTTCGCTTTTCCGTCTTTGGCATCTAATGATAATTTTTGCTTTTTATCATAAAAACTATTCTCATCATTGTGAGAAAGTAGGTTTTTGATAAGTAAGCGTTTGTTTATCATTTTTATGGCATTTCTTCTCCTTGACTAGCTTCTAAAAGTAAAAACCAATCTTCTAAGTCTAAATTAATTTCTAAAGCTTTATTTGCATTTAAAATTCGTTCTTTATTTGTTGTACCAATAACTGGCGATATTTTTGCAGGATGTTTTAAAATCCAAGCTAATAAAAGAACATCATTAGAAACCGCATATTTTTTAGATAATACGTCTAAAACTTCTTTTATTCTTATAGATTGAGGTGTTTCTTCTTTAAAAATAGTTCCTAACGGACTCCAACACATTGGTTGCATACTTTTTTGTAGTATTTGATCTAAACTGCCATTTTGCATTGCATTATGTTGTGTTAAAGAAAATTCTATTTGATTTACAGAAACTGGAATTTTATCAGCAATTAAATTAACTTGAGAAGTCGTAAAGTTCGACACTCCAAAATTGATTATTTTTCCACTTTTTTGTAATTCAGAAATAGCCTCAGCAATTTCATTGGGTTGCATTAACGGACTTGGCCTGTGCAGTAAAAAAGTATCAAGATAATCTGTTTTTAGGTTTATCAGAGATTGTTCTACACTACCAATTATATATTCTTTCGAATAATTATAATGTTTTACTTTGTTTGCTCTAGCTTCACCAATAAGTTGGATACCACATTTAGAAATCAATTGAATTTCTGTACGTTTGATGCCACTTTGTAAAAAAGCTTTTCCAAACTCAGTTTCTGTAGAATAGTCTCCATAAATATCTGCATGATCAAATGTTGAGTTTCCATTTTCTATGCAAAATTGAATCATATCAACTTGCTGTTTGGTAGAAAACTGTTTCCCCCATTTACCCCAAGACATACAACCAATTATTATTTTTGATGTTGGCATTTTATGCTCTATTTAAAATTGTTGGTGTTGCTTGTGCTGTAGGGTATACTACTAAATCTTCTATATTAACATGATATGGTCTAGATATAACAAAGTAAATGATATCTGCAATATCTTCTGCTTGTAACGCTTTATAACCTGCATAAACAGCTTTTGCCTTTTCGGTGTCTCCTTTAAAACGAACATCAGAAAACTCTGTTTCTACGGCTCCTGGGTGAATTGCAGACACACGAATGTTATGTTTGTTTAAATCGATTCTCATAGCCTTATTTAAAGCATCTACAGCGTGTTTAGAAGCACAATATACATTTCCATTAGGATATACATCTTTTGCAGCTATAGAGCCAATATTTACAATAAAACCATTGTTTCTTTCTGTCATCTGCGGAATGATTGCTTTAGAAACATATAACAACCCTTTTACGTTAATATCAATCATAGCATCCCAATCATCAATAGCTCCATCTTGTATGCTAGATAAACCATGAGCATTCCCTGCATTGTTGATTAAAATATCTACTTGTTTAAAGTTTTCTGGTAATGAATTGATTGCTGCTGCAACTTCTTCTTTTTTGGAAACATCAAACGTTAAAGTGGTTACTTCTGTAAGTTTGCTTAATGCTTTTTTAAGCTCTAATAATCGTTCAGTTCTTCTTCCGCAAAGAATTAAACGAATGTTGTTTTTTGCAAAAATTTCTGCGGTTGCTTTTCCAATTCCAGAAGTAGCTCCGGTTATAAATGCTGTCTGTTTCATTTGCTTTATTTCTTTTATTCCTGCGATAGCAGTAATCTAATTTAATCCGTGAAATTGTTCTATAAAATTAAGAAAACATATTTTGATAGTCAGAATTTCAGGGTTTAATTTTTATTAAATTATAAACAAAGAAAAAACCGTCCTCCACAGGACGGTTTATCTTTCAATTGGTAACTACCCCAATCAAAAATCAACTAACCAAACTTTATTTTAAATTTCTTCTTTCTATTGTTTCTCTTATTATCTTAGTACGTTTTCTTCCATCATTCCTTACAATATCTTTTGCTTCTGTTTTCGTTTCTTCACTTTTCTTAAATTGGATGAAACCTCTACCAGAAAATTCATAGGTAGTTTCAGAATTTAAGTTGTAAAGTGATATCCTTCCATCATTAATAACGCTCAATTCAAACTTTTCAATATCTCCACCATCATAATTCAATGTTAAAATTTTTAAGTCTTCATATCCTGCCACATCATACACTTTATAGCCACCAATGTAATTCCAACTTACATCTGCAATTTGCATGCCAAAAGGATCTTGCGAACTTCTAAATGTTGTAATATTATCTGGTGTAAATTCTAAATAATTTTCAGCATCAAAAGCATTTTCGTATCCACCTGTTGTATTTACTTTTGCCCAACCAACATATTCTTGTAAAAAGTATTCTATGTTTTCGTAGAATAATTTATCATAGTCAAATTGGTTTATTTGATACCCAATTAAATAGTAGCTTACATTTTGTCTGTAGTTATATAATTTTATTTCATTATTAGAAAGTATGGTCACTTCAAAATCATTGGCACCGTCTAAATCATGATCTGTTTCTAGCAAACCATTGTAGGTGTTGTAAGTTCCAACATCAATTCCAAAACCATTTCCGGTTCTTCCAATATCTACAATATTGTTGTTTGCGTATAATATTCCGTTTACAAAAGATAAGGTAAATGCTCTAGATACATAAGGGATGTCTCCAGTTCCTGTTGTTCTATGGTAATCTACATACCACAAATCATAATCTGTGACAACTTCTTCTAATGAAATCTCATAATTATCGTCAAATGAATCGTGATAAACTGTAGAGCAAGCGCTAAGCAGTGTTGCAGTAAGGATTACTGTTATAAGTAGTTTTATTGATTTCATAAGCTTTAATTTTATTGTTATGCTTATGTAATTTCAAAATACGTGCCAAAAATAAAAACCACTCATAATTGAGTGGTTTTTATTGATTTTTTTTATTGCTTATTGCATTTGAATATAAGGTTTTGATTCCCTTTTTTTAATCTCTTTTATTTTATAATAGTTTGTTTTTCCATTTGCCTGATAAGTAAGAACAGCTTCATTTTCTGATAATTCAAAAGGAAATGTTTCTTGTGTTGGAAGTTTATTTTGTACTTCTTTTTTAGGATCTAAATGCAGGATAACATCTGAAGGCTTTTTATTTGAAGTATTATAATTTGCTATGATAAGAGTAGCATTTTTAAATTCTACTTTAGCTACTTTATTTCTAAAGTATAAAGAATCGAAATTGATATTAGATTTCTCTTTTAATTGAATTTGTACATTGAAGCCGTGAACTCCTGGTTGTCCACCGGTCCAGTTTTTATAGTGTGCAGAATGGATTGTAAAAGGAATTTTGTTTTCAAATTTTGTACTTCCACATTGTGAAAAACTAAACAGTACTACTAATAGGGTTAAAGTTTTCATTGTTCTTATTTTGCATATTATAATTCAAACTATATGCCAAGATATAAAAAAAGCGAACCAAATTGGTTCGCTTTCATTTTATTATAATAAGAAGTTGCTTAATTATTAAGAGCTTCTGCACCACCAACAATTTCTAAAATTTCATTAGTAATTGCTGCTTGACGTGCTTTGTTATAAGTTAACAATAAATCGTCTCTTAAATCTGTTGCGTTGTCTGTTGCTTTGTGCATTGCAGTCATACGTGCACCGTGTTCTGATGCAAAACTATCTCTAAGAGCTTTGTATAACTGAGTTTTTAAAGACTTAGGTATTAAAGCTTCAACAATTTCTTTTTTAGAAGGTTCGTAAATATAATCAGAACTTAAAGCATCTGCATCTCCACCTTCAATAGGTTTAATTGGTAAAAATTGCTCTACTTGAGGAATTTGAGTTGCTGCATTTTTAAATTGATTATAAAGAACTTCAATTTTATCGTATGTACCATCTGCATATAGCCCCATTAACTTTTCTGCAATAGCAGCTACGTTATCAAAAGTTAAATCATCAAAAATATCGTTTCTAGTTGCTACAATATTAAATTGTTTAGATAAAACATCGCTACCTTTTTTACCGATAGCAAATAAATCTACTTCAACGTTATTATATTTTTCTTTTACCGTTTTAATAACTTCTTTGGTTATTGATGAATTAAAACCACCACACAAACCTCTGTTAGAAGTTACTACAACTAATAAAACTTTAGAAACTTCTCTTTGATTTGAATATACCCCACCAACACTACTATCTAAACTTGCACTTAAATTTTGCAACAATTCAGTTAGTTTAGATGAATACGGTCTCATTGCCGTAATTGCATCTTGTGCTTTTTTCAACTTTGCAGCAGATACCATTTTCATGGCAGATGTAATCTGCATTGTAGATTTAATAGAGGTAATTCTATTACGTATTTCTTTTAAGTTTGCCATATTATAGTCACTAGTTATTAGTTTTTAGTTATGCGTAAGTTAGGCTATATGCTAACTACTTAAACTATCTACTAATTAAAATGATTAGAAATTTCTTTAGCTGCTGCTTCTAAAACTGCAATTGTTTCTGGTGTTAATTTACCAGATTTTAATGTATCTAAAGTATCTCTATGTTTTGCATTTAAATAATCGATATAATCCTTCTCAAACTTTTTAACTTGATTTACAGGTACATCTTTTAATAAGTTCTTAGAACCAGCATAAATAATTGCAACTTGATCTTCTACAGAGTAAGGATCATTTTGAGCTTGTTTTAAAATTTCAACGTTACGTTGTCCTTTAGAAATTACACTCATTGTAGCTGCATCTAAATCAGAACCAAACTTTGCAAACGCTTCTAATTCACGGTATTGAGCTTGATCTAGTTTTAAAGTACCAGATACTTTTTTCATAGATTTAATCTGTGCATTACCACCAACACGAGATACAGAAATACCTACGTTAATTGCTGGACGAACACCAGAGTTAAATAAATCTCCATCTAAGAAAATTTGTCCATCTGTAATCGAAATTACGTTTGTTGGAATATATGCTGAAACGTCTCCTGCTTGTGTTTCAATAATTGGCAATGCAGTTAAAGAACCTCCACCTTTTACAATTCCTTTTATAGAATCTGGTAAGTCGTTCATTTCACTTGCAATTTTATCATCATTGATTAATTTTGCAGCACGTTCTAATAATCTTGAGTGTAAGTAAAATACATCACCAGGATAAGCCTCACGTCCTGGAGGTCTTCTTAATAATAAAGAAATCTCACGGTATGCAACTGCTTGTTTAGATAAATCATCAAAAACAATTAAAGCTGGTCTACCAGTATCTCTAAAAAATTCTCCAATTGCAGCTCCAGCAAATGGTGCATATACTTGCATTGCTGCAGGATCTGATGCATTTGCTGCTACGATTGTAGTATAAGACATTGCGCCTTTTTCTTCTAACATGTTTGCAATTGCTGCAACTGTAGAAGCTTTTTGACCAATAGCTACATATATACAATATACTGGTTCACCAGCATCAAAAAATTCTTTTTGATTTAAAATAGTATCAATAGCAACTGTAGATTTACCAGTTTGTCTATCTCCAATGATTAACTCACGTTGTCCACGTCCAACAGGAATCATTGCATCAATAGATTTAATACCAGTTTGTAATGGCTCTGTTACAGGTTCTCTATAAATAACCCCAGGAGCTCTACGCTCTAAAGGCATTTGATACGTTTTTCCAGTAATTGGTCCTTTACCATCTATAGGGTTTCCTAAAGTATCTACCACACGTCCAACAACGCCTTCACCTGCTTGTAAAGAGGCAATACGTTCTGTACGTTTTACATTAGAACCTTCTCTAATAGAAGTAGATGCTCCTAATAAAACAACACCTACATTGTCTTCTTCTAAGTTTAATACAATACCTTCTAATCCATTATCGAATTCTACTAATTCACCATATTGAACATTAGAAAGACCGTAAACACGAGCAATTCCATCTCCTACTTGTAAAACAGTACCTACTTCGTTTAAAGTAGCTTTTGCTTCAAAATTTGTTAACTGTTGCTTTAAAATTGCTGATACTTCAGCTGGTTTGATACTTGCCATCTTTTATAATTTGATGTATAATTAAATTTTTGGAATAAAATGACTGTTGTCAAATTCCTTTTTCAATTCGTATAAATAATTAGAGATACTTGCATCATATTGCACATCTCCTATGCGTAAAATAAATCCTCCTAAAATAGCTGGATTAATTACGTTCTCTATATTAGCTTTATCTCCTGTTAATGATTCGATTTTAGCTAAAACCTTCTTTTCTATTTCTTCAGTTAAAGGAACTGCTGTTGTTACTTTTGCTATTTTTATATTTTTATCAAAATCATAAATGATAGCATATTGCTTTGCAATACTAAGAAGCATTGAAATTCTTTTATTATCTTCTAATAAATGAAATAAGCCAAGCGTAATATTGTTAACCTTACCTTCAAACAAAGCTTTTAAAACTTTTGTTTTTTCTGATGGTTTAACAACAGGGCTTTTTAGCATTACTTCAAAAGTTTCATTTTCAGAAATCGTACTAACTATAAATAACATATCGTCATTTACGGCAGTTTCTTCTTTTGAATCTTTAGCAAGATTTAAAATTGCTTTTGCATAACGTATTGCTGCTCTTGCGTTTTTCATGCTTAAATTAGTTTAAAGTAACATCTTTTAAAAGTCCTTCAACTAATTCTAGTTGATCTTTTTTATTAGATAATTCTTTTTTAATTACTGATTCTGCGATACCAATAGATAATTCGGCAACATTTTTCTTTATTTCTGCTAAAGCTGCTTGCTTTTCTTGCTGAATAGATGCTTGTGCTTTTTCTATTAAGTTAGAAGTAACTTCTTTAGCATCTTCTTTAGCTTCTGCTATCATATTATCTCTAATATCTCTAGCTTCTTTCATCATTGCTTCTCTTTCTGCTCTAGCTTCTTTTAATAATTTCTCATTATCTGCTTGTAGATTTTGCATTTCTTTACGTGCATTTTCTGCAGCTTCTAATGCGTTTTCTATACCAGTTTCTCTTTCTTCTAAAGAGTTTAGAATTGGCTTCCAAGCAAATTTTTTCATCAAAATTAATAAGATAATTAAGATTACTACTTGCATTGCAAATAAGCCTGGTGAAAAGTCGTTTAATAAAGTTTCCATTCTATTTACTAATTATATTGTTCTTTGTTTAATTTAAAAACACTTTCTGTAACCAACCGTTACAGAAATGTGTTTTCGTTTTTTTTTGAGAAAATTATTTCCCTAAGATTAATGCACCAAATGCTAATCCTTCTAATAAGGCACCAATGATGATCATTGCGGTTTGAATTTTACCAGCTGCTTCAGGTTGACGTGCAATACTTTCCATTGCTTTTCCACCGATTTGACCTAATCCAAGTCCTCCTCCGATTACGATTAATCCTGCTCCAATTAAATTGTACATACTAATTGATTTTTAAATATATTAATTAAACAAATTCTAATACTCTCTTTTGTACTTGATTTACATCAAGGTTTTTAGTGATGGTCATGCTCTTCAACAGCCATTCCAATAAATAATGATGATAACATTGTAAAAATGTATGCTTGTAAAAAGGCTACTAATAATTCAATAACCATTATAAATAAAGCCAATGCTAAAGACATTCCTGTAGATGCTACAGGACCGAATGCTTCTTTCATTGTTACCATTAAAGCAATTAAACTCATTACAATAAAGTGACCCGCAGTAATGTTTGCGAATAAACGTACAAGTAATGAAAATGGTTTAATTAAAATAAAACCAGCTAATTCTATTACCGCTAAGATAGGTCTTAATATGTAAGGTACACCTGGCATCCATAATGTATGCATCCAGAAATCTTTGGTACCATTTACTAAATAGATTACCATTGTAAACAATGCCAATGCTAATGTAACAGCAATTTGACCAGTAACGTTAAATCCAAAAGGAGTTAAACCTAATAAGTTTAATATCCAAATAAAGAAAAATACTGTTAATAAAAATCCTGTGAATTTTTTATATTTTTTCTCACCAATATTTGGTCTTGCAATTTCGTCTCTAACGTATAAAACCAATGGTTCTAAAACACGACTAAATCCTATTGGTATTTGTCTAAATTTATATTGTTTTGCTAGTCTAGAGAATCCTAAGAACATTAAGAAACCTGCAAATAAAATACCTACTACAGATTTTGTAATAGAAAAATCTAAAACTCTACTTGCGTTTGTAGCGTGATGAGCGTCATCGAATGCAACTGTTGCCGCTCCGTTTTCTAACTCATAAATTTTACTGTGTATTTTTGCGAATTTTAATCCGTTTTTTTCAACAATAACATGTCCGTCGTCATTATGATGAAATTCTGATGACATAAAAGTAACCAACCCTTCTGTTGTCCAGATGATTACTGGAAGAGGAAAACCAAAGTGTTTTCTTTCATTAGCGTCATTTGTATAAGAGAAAAATGCGAAATCATGAGAATCTTTAAGGTGATGCTCTATGTAAGCGCGTACCTCTTCTTGGGTATTTACTTGCCCTCCATCTTGTTGAGTGTGTGTGTCTTCACCTGATTGAAATGCGAAACTGGTAGTTGTAATAAGTGCTATTACAGCTATTGTAAGAAATCTGATTGTTTTTTGTGCAATACCCATTTTTAAAATACGCTTTCTAATTTTGCCGCAAAGGTATGTAATTATTCAAATACTTACACCCTTTTTTTTGGCTATTTTATTTTATTGTTTTTTGATCAGTAATTTAGCTACAAAAAATGCATCTGTTGATAAAAAAATTATTGTTGGAATTAACATCGATAATTTTTCTGAAACAGTAAGCAATTCTTTTAGAAATAAGGTGTCATAGAACGCTAGTTTAAATAAGATCAGTTTAATAAAAATAGCCCCTAAATATATATAACTTAATTTTTTTTTGAATTTATCAACAAATGAAAATGCTACAAAATTAGTGCAAACCAATACAGAAAATCCAATGTTAAATTGGTATATTTTGTTTAGTGGGAAGTGCAATATTATTTCTTGCTTTTCTATTAAATACCTGTGAATAGGGTAACATAATACAAAGAGTAATATTACGGTTATACAATAGGTAATAACAATTTTAGTCATTAATTTTATTGGCTTGTTTTATCAAAGAATAGGTTGCTGCAAAGATGGCAAATAAAGTAATAGCTTCTGTTAAGAACGAAGTTTTAAATTTTAGATCTAACCATTTTCCTAATAAGGAACCTAAATAAATTATTAATCCCATTTGCAAACCTGCACCAGAGAGTCTTATTGCTTTATTAAGCGGTTTTTTCTGATCGGTTTTTTTTGTCATTACTATAATTTAATTCTTTTACAGCTCCTTTCATAGTACAGGTTGCGTTAAAAGTAGCTCCTGGTTCTACAGAAAGTTTACCAATTATTACTTCTCCAGATATGTTTGCGTTCGTTTTTATGGTTAGTGTGTTTAATACCAAAAGGTTTCCAGAAAATTTACCTTCTATATCTGCATTGGTACATTCTACTTTACCTTTAACAAACCCTTCTGTACCAATAATAACGCGGCCTTTTGTTACTAAGGTTCCTTCTAATGTACCATCAATTCTAAAATCGCCATCAGATTTAATGTCGCCAACAATTTTTGTGTTTTTAGCAAGAACATTTCTTTCCATAACTTTTTTATTTTGAGGTTTTTTACTTTTATTATTAAACATATTACTTACTTAATTGTTTCACTATTTCTTTTGCTTTTCTTCCTTCTTCTGTGTTTCCGTAGCTAACAGCTACAAATTCCATGGCAATTTTATAAGTTTCAATGTCTTGATATTTACCTATAGCATAAGCTTTTAATAACTCGAATTTAGGTAGTAATTTCGAATCTTGCAGCGTTGGTAGTATGTCATTTATTTTTGCAACTGTTTCTTCAAACTTAGCCTCTTTATAGAGATAGTAGGTTTCTTTATAAGACTCTTCAATTTCATTTACAGAAACGGCTTCTTCAATAGGTTTGTTTGGGTTTTTAATTACTTGTGCAAACTTAGTTGTAGGGTAGTCTGTAAGAATTATGTTTTTGTGTAGGTTTGTTTTTATAGCATTGCCTAACTCATTATAAATTTGATATAAATGCCAGTTAATTGGTAAAATCAACTCTTTACTTGGGTTTAAGCTATTTACCCTTTCTAGGCGTGCAATTGCTAACTTTGTATCTTTAAATTGTTCTTTATAAATAATGCCTAATTCGTACAAAGCTTGATTTCTGTTGATACTTAAGGTGTCTATTTTTTCTTTTTCTGTAGGAATCGTTTCTAAGTAACTTGCCAAGTCATAACGTACGTTTTTTGTGTCTATAGCTACAGAGTCTTCTGCTGTTCTGTTTGTAGCTCTTTTTCCAGACCATCTCCAGTTATCTTCTAAAGCTCTGTTTCCCCAGATTTTTGCAAATTCTGATTTACCAAAACTTAAAGATTGAGAATTGTAGAAATACCACTTTCCTTTGTTAAGTGATTTTAATTGATTTCCGCCAAACGTATCGCCAAAAGCTTGCTGATTTAACTTTAATTGAGCAGCTTCTTCATCTTTCTGTTTTAAATCGTCTATATATTTTTGAAAAAAGGCTTCTTGTTCTGGCTTCGAGAGTGCTACTATTTTTAAAATACTATCATTTTCAGAAACTGTTTTTTCAAAATTAATTAACGAAGCTAAGTTTTTATGCTTTCTTTTAATACGTCTAAATCTTAGGTTTAAAGTATCTGCAGCAATGTTTATAATACTGTCATAATACGAACTTGCAAGTACGTATTCTGAGTTTTTATAGTTGATGTTTCCTAGTTTTTCATAGGTAAAGGTTTTCTGTTTTACATTGTCAGATCTTGCTCTAAGCGATTTATTATAATTATCTACAGCTAAATTTATACTATCGTTCTGCTCGTGTAAATAACCAACTTGATAATACAATTCATCTAAATACGGTCTGTTTTCTCTTTCTTTAATTAAGTCTTGTATTTTGTCTAAAATGGTAGCTGAAGTAGAATCGTTTGTAGAATTTTTAGCCAGTTCTATATGCGCGTGCATTTTGTATTTGTACGGTGCTTTTCTAAAATTGATAATTTTATTAAACGCTAATGATGCCGAGTCTTTTTTATGCTGTGAACTATAAATTTGCCCCAAAACAAATAGATTTCTAGTGCCTTGGTTTCTGTTATTTAATGTTTCTGTAGATTTTATTAGGTATTTTTTTGCATGCTCTATGCTGTCAGATTTTATATAAGCCATAGCCAAAGCAGTATAACCTTGTTCTCTGGTTATTTCTGGTAAATCTACTTCTAAGGTGTCTTTTACTTGAAGTAGTAATTTCATAGATTCTATAGCAAACTCTTCATTATCATTTCTAATATTTGCTTTGGCTCTCCAAATTTTGGTTTCAGCAATTAGATTTGCATCCGGATACGTTGCAATAACATAGTTAAATGCTTCTATCGCAGGAATGAAACGTTGTTCATAATAACGCGCTTTTCCTAATAAAAGATAAGCATCATCAATTTGTCTGTTGCGTTCTACATCCTTTATATTCATTCCATGCTTTTGGATTGCTTTTACAGCTTTTTCTTCTGCAATTCCAAATGGAGTAGTCGCTTTTTCTGCTTCGTTGTTATCGTCATTAAAGCCAGCGCCCATGCCCGTGTTTAGATTGGGTATGTTTATTTTGTCTTCTTCAAACTGAATAGGTTCTATTGGTAGTTGTGTAAACCAATCATCTTTATAACCTTCATTAATCTGTTCAACTCCTTTATTAAAAGCTTCTTTACCATTAAACAGTACGTTGTACTTTGTGTTTAAGGCATGCCAGTTTCTACTTATTACAGTGTCTTTTCTTGTACTACAAGAGTTTAGAACTGAAAATACGGCAATTACTAAAACTATTTTTTTGGTGTAATTCACTCAGATATATCTTGATTAAACAACTATTTTTAAAACTAAGAAACTCTTATTTAAACTAAAATCTATAGAAAATAGTATAAATTGATGCGTAAAAATAGTAATAAATTAAGAATACTTAGCTTATACAGAAAAATAGCTTTCTAATTCTTGTAAAGTTTCTGTAGATGTTTCTATATCTTTTACCATATTTCCTTTATCTAAAACTACAATTCGTTCGCAGACTTCGGTTACGTGGGTTAAATCATGACTAGAAATTAAAACGGTAATATCTCTATTTTCGGTTAATTTTTTAATGATGGCTTTTAATCTTATTTGTGTTGTTGGATCTAAATTAGCAAAAGGTTCGTCTAAAATTACAACTTTCGGATTTCCCATTAATGCAGCAACAATACCTGCTTTTTTCTGATTTCCTTTACTTAAATCTCTTAAGTATTTTTTCTTTCCTGTAATTTCTCCGTTAAAAAATTCATCAAACTGAGTTAAAAAAGATTTTACATCTGCTTTGTTCATGCCGCGTAAATCTCCAATAAAGTCAAAGTATTCTTCCGGAGTTAAATATCCAATTAAAAAAGATTCGTCTATAAAAGAACCCGTAAAGTTTTTCCATTCTTCACTTTCGTTTACAATAATTCTATGGTTTTTAATTTTACCGGTTGTAGGACGAATTAAATCTAATAAAATATTAAATAAAGTGGTTTTTCCTGCACCGTTATTACCTACCAATCCAAAACTTTGTCCGGTAGGAATCTCTATGGAAGCTACATTTAAAACTTCTGCTTTTCCGTATTTTTTAGTAATTTTATTTATTGTAATCATGATGTTTTTTTTAAGGTTAAATTATGCTTCTTTACCAAAGGCGTTAATCATAACATATTTGTCTTTTATATATTTTTTTTCGATAAAATTCATGGCATAATTTTTTAATGTCAATCCTAAAATACCTACTAATGCTATGGCAATAATGCCTGCATTAAAGTTGATAAGTGTGCTAAAACCCCAGAACAATAACAATGGTATGCCCATTATCGGTAAAACAACTAAAAATTGAGTAGCACTTGTTCCTTGTGTGTTTCCGAAACCTCCTTTTGTTAAATTGATTCTTTTTCTATTAAAAGAACCTGCATATAATAAAAACAACGAATTAAAGCCAATATTAAAAATGGCACCTGCCGTAATCATTAAAAAAATATCTACTCCGAAATATAAATACGGTAAGCTTAAAACATATAAAACGGTAGTCATAGTAACCATTAAAACCCATTTAGATTCTAAGAATTTTCGATATTTAAAACTTTGGCTCATTAACATTTTATAATGTGCGCTGTCCCAAGCAGGTATAAATTGACCGTAATTTAAAGTAAAGCCTCCTGTAATAAATAATGATGCAAAAATTAACATTGCGGGCATTTCTGCATACGTTTTATTTGTAAAGAAAATTAAACCATAAAAAAGGAATAAAAATGACATTAAAAATACTGTTTTGGTTCTTTTATTTCTCCAAATTAAACGAATATCATTTTTTATAAATGGGGCAACATCACCTAGTCTATCAGTAAAAGATAAATCTGCAGATGTTGCTTCTTCTACTTTAGAGGCAACAGCTTCATCTAAATAAACTTGGTGGCGTAAATGTTTGTAATTTAATTGATATAAAAATGCTAAAACGATCACACCAACGAATGCGAAGATTGGGTTTTGGTATATAAAGTCGAAAATAGCACCTCCGTAACTAACTACATTAAAAATACCGAACTTCTGTAAACCTATTAAACTCGCTAAAATTGCTCCAATAATTAGCAATGCTTTGTTGTTTTTGTTGATTAAAAAATTTAAGAAATTAGAGGATTGAATAATTAAAATCATGGTGGCTAGCCAACCTAAAACTCCTGCTATGTTGTAACCTTCTTTTATTAAAACAATCGAAAACGGAATGTAAAAGAACAAGCTTAAAATATTAAAAACGGAAAAGGCAGATTTACCTAAAACATAATGAACCAACTTGTTTTTTGGAATAGGTAAAATAAGCAGCGGTTTAATATTCATGATAGGTAGTGTCTGCATTAAATACCGAACTATTAAATCTGTAAGAACTGCAAAAAGTAAATAAGAATTTACCAATTGTAAAGGATCAGATGTTGGGTATGCTTTCTTTAAAAGATAATAGCCTCCAATTCCTATTGTTAAAAAAGCGATTAAAAAATACAAGACCAAAAAGCCCATTATTATTTTTAATGCAATTCCTTTTTGCCAATGAGCAGAACGGAAATATTGTTTCCATTCTAACTTTAAAAAATGTGAAATCATAAGTTTGGTAAATTAGGTTGATTGATAATAAGTAGTTTAGAATTGTATTTTGTTACAAACTTTTAGAAAGTTTATATTCTGGATACGTTTCTTCTAATAATTCTTCTGCTTTTGCTGGAAGGATATAATTAGAAACGTAAAACAAAATGCATAATAAAGTCAACACAATAGAAATGGCAAAAATCCAATAGATATTTAAGTGACTAAAATCGAATCTTGTTAAATTGGTAATGTTGAATAAGTTGACAAAAGTAAAACCTGTATAGGTGTTTTTTGTAGTGCCTAGCATTTCTTCTAACAGAAATATCTTTTCTTTTTTGAATTCTTTTTGCTTGTGTTCTTTTCTTACTTTGTAAGAAGTTATGCCTTCTAATGTAAGTAAAACGAGAAGTGTTGCTAAGAAAATATATTCTGAATGTTTTATTTGTAAAAGACTAAAGAACAGTAAAAAAACAGAAAATGTAATTACAATTTTAGGAATTGTAAACCACTCTTTTGCAAAACGTAAAATTATTTTCCAATACCGTTTGTTCATTGCTTTTTGTCTGCTTTCTACAACATCCATAAAACCAAAAATGCCAAACTTCTTAAAAGAGATTTCTCTTGCTTGTTCAAAAGATAAATCAGGTTGGGCGTGCCATATACTTTCAATGTCGTTAGCCAAATGATCTACCAATTCTGTTTGTACATCATAATAATAAACATAATGTTTTCTGGTGAATTTGTAGAGTTCGTCTATTTGATTTTCTGATAATTTCATCAACCTAAAATTTAAATCAATTTATATTCTGGATAGGTTTCTTCTAATAATTCTTCTGCTTTTTTAGGAATAACAACTAAAGTAATGTAACCAAAAATTACTAAAAATGTGATAAAAAAAGCTGAAAAAGCTTTTCTAAAATCTCCCATTAATAAAAAGTCCTTAGTATTATTAGGGAATAAATATTGGAAAGAATAAATAGATATAAAAGCAGCGTATATTAATCCTTGAACATTAATGATGTTTTTGAACAACCATTTTCTCTTTGTTATTTTGAACTCCTTTTTTAATTTTCTTGCATTAATGATTGTTAGAATTACTTGTGCTAAAAAAATAAATCCAAAAACAGTACTGTATATTGTATAGGCATTCGGAGTATTTTGTAGTTGATAAAAGCCTATAAAAAGTAATGCAGTAAGTATAATTTTAGGAAGTTTAAACCATTCTTTTGCAAAATTTAAAATGATTTTAAAGTATTTTTTAGTCATTTGAGATTGCTTTTGCTCTACAACATCCATAAAACCAAAAATTCCAAATTTCTTGAAAGAAGTGTCTCGTGCATCGTCAAAAGATAGTTTTGGGTTTGCTAAACAAATAGTTTCAATATCATTTGCTAAATGATCTACCAATTCTGTTTGCACATCATAATATTCTACGTAATGTTTTTTGGTGAATTTGTAGAGTTCTTCTATGTGAGTTTGGGTTAGTTTCATGACAATAGTTCTTTACGCATTTTTTCTACTTTAGCAATTGCTTTTTGGTAAACTTTGAATCCAATATAGGTAGCAATAAAATAAATTGGTATTAAAAGGATGGTAAATAATTTTTGATTATTTTGTGTAGTATATTTTAGAAGCTGTATTGGTAAATTCAACATCATAAAAGCAAATGAAAAATAGAAAATACCATAATTCAGATGAATTGATTTCCCATATTTTTTAGACCAAATTTTTATAGAATAAAAAAGAAAAAAAAGCATTGGCAAAAGAAATAAAACTAAACTTATCCTTTTAAAAATAGTGTAGTTTATATTGTTAGAAACAATATAATATATCATAACAAAACATAAAAGAAAGCCAAGATTTTTGAAAGATTTAAAAAAGTTAACAAATCCTTGAAAAAACAATTTTCTATACTCTTTATTCACATTTTTTAAAGCGTCTTTATCTGAACCATCTAAACCCCCACCATTAAAATTCTCTTTCCAGCCTAAAGTAACAAATGCAGTCTGTACTTTTTCTTTAAACTCGTATTCAGAATTTTCTGGAATCAAATTTTCCTCAACATTAGAAATTACATGATCTAACATTTCTATTCTAATGTCCCAATATTTTACACCTTCGTTTTCTAAACGATGATCTATGTACTGTATTTGTTCCTTAGTTAATTCCATAGTTTATGAAATTTTATATTTTTTAATTGCTTCTTGGTGTTTTTTGTAGAAATAATGACAGATTAAAGTCACTGAAAAACCAGCACTTTGAAAACCAATTAAGAAAGGAATAAAACTTCCGTCACTATTAATAAGGTTTCCCATAAATAAAGGAATAATTAAAAAAACAATACTTAAATATTGAGTTTTTAAAATATAACTATAAGTGGTTTTTACTTTAGTTTTTAGGTTATTGACAAAAATAAAAACTAAATAAATTAGGCAAATAATTGAAGAAACAAAGAAAAGTTGGTTTAAAAAAACAGTATTACTTTTAGAAAATATTATATTAAAATTGGTGAAAATAACAATTGGCAAAAAATACGCAGTTAAATATAAAAAGTAAAAAGGTTTAAATATTTTTGAAGCATTTTTTATTAAAATACTAGGCTCGTGATACATTAAACCAAAATAAAAACTAGCGGTGTTTTCAAAATGCTTATCCCATTTTAAAATAGTAATTTTTAAACCCTCTTCAAAAGAATAGTCTTTATTTACAAAGCTTTCGATATCAGAAATCATATGATCTAAAATTTCTATTCTTAAATCTATATAGTTAAAATTCTTTTTATCTAGATATGCTTCTACTTGTTGTAGTTGTTCGTTTGTTAATTCCATAATTTATGAAATTTTATATTTTTTAATTGCTTCTTGGTGTTTTTTATAAAAATGGTAATAAATATATGTACCAAAAACAAATGAGAATAAAAATCCAACTTGAAAGGGATTAAGATGTTCTTCTCTATTTAAAAAATCGAAATCTATTAAAAGAATGGCTCCTAATAAAAGATTTAAACTTTGTGTTTTTAGAATAAAACTATAGGTTGTTCTTTTTTTATTTTTAAAAATCATAAGAAAAAGAAATAACACAATACTTAAAATAGTTACAATTTGAAAAAGTATATTGAGTCCACTTTCTATGTTTTCAGAATAAATAAAATTTATTTTACCTATTAAAATATACGGAATAATATAAAATGTTGGTATTAAGAAAAACCACTTTTTAAAATTCTTTTTGGCCTTTTCTAATACAATTTTTGGAGCAGAAAAGCCTAATCCAAAAAGCCAACTAGAAGTTTCTTTTAATTGTGTATTCCATTTATCCGTAACGTCATAAAAGACGGTTTCAAAATCGAGGTTTTCCTTTATCATTTTCGTTTCTATGTCAGAAACAATATGATCTAAAACTTCAAAACGAACATCAATATAAGTAATGTCTTTTACATCTAAATAATGTTCTACTCTTTGTAGTTGTTCTTTGTTCAATTCCATAGCTAAATTATTTTACTCCAAACTAAATTTAGGATTCACCAATTGTTGCATCGTTTTTAAAAACTCTTGCATTTCTTCTAACTTGTTGGCGGTTTCTTTGGTGCCACTTTCGGTAAGCTTATAATATTTTCTAAGTCGGTTACCAACTTTTGCAACTTCAACGTCTAATAAACCATCGGCTTCTAGTTTGTGCAATGCAGGATACAAAGCACCTTCGGTAATTTTTAATTCACCTTTGGTCAATTCTTTTACGTGTTGGGTAATTTCATAACCATACATTTTATCATTGGTTTCTAATAACTTTAAAATAATGGTTTGTAAAGAGCCTTTATATAATTTCTGATTTCCCATGTTAAAAAATGTGTAATCGTGTAATTGTTTATTTTTTATTGTCATTGCGAGTTTACGAAGCAATCTTATCATTAAAAACAGATTGCTTTGTTCTTTGTATTAACAATTTCTTAAATACAAATGTATACATAATTTTCTTATACATAGAATTCTTATGTATAGTTTTTTAAGCAAAAAAAATCCTGAAAAAATTAATTCTCAGGATTTTATAATTATTTTCTATAAGGTATTTTATTTTTCTACTTTTAACACCTCTGCAATTATACGTTCTAATTCTGCTTTTGGTAAAGCACCATTTGCCATTTGTGGCTGTCCTTCTGCAGGGCAAAATAACATAGACGGAATACTTCTAATACCGAATGCTGCCGATAATTCTTGTTCTGCTTCAGTATCTATTTTGTAAATGTCAATTTTACCTTCGTATTCTTGAGATAAAAGTTCTAAAACAGGAGCTATTGCTTTACAAGGTCCACACCAATCTGCATAAAAATCTATCAATGCAGGTTTATCTCCTTTAAATTTCCATTCTTTGTTTTCTTCAAAATTAAAAACCTTTTCTAAGAAAGTTTCTTTTGTTAAGTTTTCTGTCATAATATTTTAATTTGCTTCCGACAATGTCAGAAATTCGTAATCTATTTACGCAAAAGTAGTCGTTTTAATATATCATAAATTACAAAATGATGGTAATGTGAAATCTCAAAAGTTAAAAATGCCTAAATAACTATAAATGTGTTAAATATTCTTAATTTTGATACTAAACAAATTCTTTGAACTCATGAAAAATAAATTAATCATCCCTATTTTATTTGCAAGTGCAATTTTTGTTTCTTGTAACGAAGAAATCAAACAAAAAAACATCAATTTGAAATACCCAGAAACAACTAAAAAACCAGTAATAGATTCACTTTTTGGAACCGCCGTTGTAGATAACTATAGATGGTTAGAAGATGACAGAAGTACAGAAACGGAAGCTTGGGTAAAAGCAGAAAACGAAGTAACGTTCGATTACTTAAATAAGATTCCTTACAGAGAACAATTAAAAGAACGTTTGTCTGAATTATGGAATTATGAAAAAGTAGGGACACCTTTTATAGAAGGAAATTACACGTATTTTTCTAAAAATAATGGATTACAAAACCAGAGTGTTATATATAGAACGAAAGGAAATTCTGAACCAGAAGTTTTTTTAGATCCAAATAATTTTTCTGATGATGGTACTACTTCTTTAGGTTCTCTAAGTTTTTCTAAAGATGGTTCAATCGCCGCTTATGCAATTTCTGAAGGAGGTTCTGATTGGCGAAAAATTATTATAATGGATGCCGAGTCTAAAACGATTAAAGAAGACACCTTAGTAGATGTAAAATTCTCTGGAATTTCTTGGTATAAAAACGAAGGTTTTTACTATTCTAGTTACGATAAGCCAACCGGAAGTGAGTTGTCTGCAAAAACAGATCAACACAAGTTATATTACCATAAATTAGGAACTTCACAAAAAGAAGATGCTGTTGTTTTTGGAGCTAAGGCATCAGAAAAACACCGTTATGTAGGTGGTAATGTGTCTGAAGATGATGCGTATCTTTTTATCTCTGCCAGTGTATCAACATCTGGAAACAAGTTGTTCCTTAAAGATCTAACAAAACCAAATAGTCCATTGGTAACTATGTTAGAACACACTGATAGTGATACGTATCCGATAGAAAATATTGGTAGTAAAGTATATTTAGTAACAAACTTAAATGCTCCAAATAAAAAGGTAGTAACGGTTGATGTTGCAAACCCAACTCCAGAAAACTGGGCAGATTTTATTCCTGAAACAGAAAATGTACTGAGTTTAAATTCTGGTGCAGGTTATTTCTTTGCAACGTATATGGTAGATGCCGTTTCTAAAGTATTACAGTACAATTTTGATGGAAAATTAATTAGGGAGGTAAAATTACCAGGAGTTGGAACCGTTGGTGGTTTTGGAGGAAAAAAGACAGCTAAAGAATTGTATTTCTCTTTTACCAATTATAGCACACCAGGTTCATCTTACAAGTTCAATCCAGAAGACGGAACGTATGCATCTTATTGGAAACCTTCTATTGCTTTTAATGCTGATGATTATACAAGTAATCAAGTGTTTTTTACATCAAAAGACGGAACAAAAGTTCCGATGATTATTACACATAAAAAAGGTGTTGAATTAAACGGAAAAAACCCAACTATTTTATACGGTTATGGCGGTTTCAATATTAGCTTAACCCCTTCTTTTAGTATTGCAAACGCAGTTTGGATGGAACAAGGAGGAATTTATGCCGTACCAAACTTAAGAGGTGGAGGAGAGTATGGAAAGAAATGGCACGATGCGGGTACTCAATTAAAAAAACAAAATGTATTTGACGATTTTATAGCAGCAGCAGAATACTTAATTTCAGAAAAATATACTTCTTCAGAATTTTTAGCAATTTCCGGACGTTCAAATGGTGGGCTTTTAGTAGGAGCAACCATGACGCAAAGACCAGATTTAATGGCAGTTGCTTTACCTGGTGTTGGTGTTTTAGATATGTTGCGTTACCATACGTTTACTGCTGGCGCAGGATGGGCGTATGATTATGGTACTGCAGATGATAGTAAAGAAATGTTTGAGTATTTAAAAGGGTATTCGCCAGTACATAATGTAAAAAAGGGAGTGCAATACCCAGCAACATTGGTAACTACCGGAGATCATGATGATAGAGTTGTGCCAGCACATAGTTTTAAATTTGCTGCAGAATTACAAGAAAAGCATGAAGGAGAAAATCCGGTTTTAATTAGAATAGAAACCAATGCAGGGCATGGAGCAGGAACGCCTGTAGCAAAAACCATCGAGCAGTATGCAGACATTTTTGGTTTTACTTTATTTAATATGGGCTTTCAACAATTACCAAATCCGCCAAAGGCGACACTTAAATTGTAGTTTATAAAAGAACTAGATAGATAAAAAAGATAGCTGTTATTTATGGCTATCTTTTTCTTTTTTAGCAAGATAGTTACATAAGTATTTTGCATCTTTTTTTACACCACCCAAAGTTGCAGAACCTCTTGTGTACAGCCATGGTAAACCAATAAAATACAAACCTTCCATGTCGCTAACTCCTCTGTAGTTTTTAGGATACTCGTTTTCGTCTAATTCGATGTTTTCTATCCAATTAAAGTTGGGTTTAAAACCGGTTGCCCAAACGATGTTTTTAATATCGGTAACTTTTTGTTTTTCAAAAGATATGGTTTTTTCATGCGCATCTAAGGTTCTACCAACACAGGTAATATTCTTTTTCTTAAACAATGTTTTTACATCGGTTCCAATAACTGGCTGACCGCTGTTGCTAAGTTTTTTACCAATCCAAGAATATTTGTTTGCGGTTAAAAAACCAACTTTGCTAAACCACCACCATAAGGTTTTACCTAAAATTTCTTGCGGTAGCGAAACAATATCTGTGTTTCCAGAAAAGTAAACCTTTTTCTTTACTTTAGAAATTTCATTTAAAATTTGTACGCCAGAATCTCCAGCGCCAACGACTAAAGTTGCACCTTCTTTTAACTGATCTGGACTTTTATAATGTTCACTATGAATTTGAAGAATGTCTTTCGATATTTTTTTATGACAACTCGGTGTGAATGGTTTATGAAAAGGACCTGTTGCTATAATTACATTTTTAGCTTTAAACGTTTGTGTATCACTTTTTAAAGTAAAAACACCATCCTCTTTTTTTAACGAAGTTATTTTATGGTTAAATTCAATGGGAATATTGAATTTAAAAACATAGGCTTTTAAATAATCGGCAACTTCGTATTTGTTAGCATAATGTCCTTTTTTATAAGGGAATTCCATTCCTGGTAGACTGTTAAATTCAGAAGGAGTAAATAATTTTAGAGAATCCCATCTTTTTAACCAAGGTTCACCGGTTTCAGAATTTGCATCAACAATTAAAAAATCTGCATTTTGTTTACTCAAATGGTAGGCAATAGCAAGTCCAGATTGACCGGCTCCAATAATAATATAATCCTTCATGTATTGTAATTATTGATACAAAACTACTGTTTTTAAAAAGTATTAGGTTCATTTTTTAGGGATAAACTTGGGTAATAGAGTTATCCTCTTTTAAATCTTTATATTTGATAAGGAATTAAAAGCATTACCATATCAAGAAAAAAAATAGAATAAAAAGTTAAAATTTGTAACAATGTGTAATTATTGTTACTAATTGTATCAATTAAACTCAATCAACTTAAAAATCAAATAACCATGAAGACAATTAAAAAAGTGTTTTTTGTGTCAGCTATTGCCTCTTTAGGATTAGTAGCTTGTCAGCAAGAGAAACCAAAGGAGGAGAAAGCCCCAGGTATTGCATTAGAGAATATGGATACAACTGTAAAACCTACAGATGATTTTTTTGACATGTAAACGGAACTTGGTTAGATGAAACAGAAATTCCAGACGATCAAACATCTTGGGGTGGTTTTAATCAACTTCGTAAAAAGACAGATGCAGACGTTTTAACCATTTTAAATCAAGCAATAAAAGAAAGAGATTTTCCAAAAGTAAAAGATGCTCAAGGAAATGAGATCGATTCAGATCAAGAAAAAGCGGTAAATTATTACCAAACAATAATGGATACTGTTGCCAGAAATGCACAAGGTAAAGCACCTGTAATGCCATATTTAGCAAAAGTAGATGAAATTAAAACCAAGAAAGATATAGAAACATATTTAACAAACATGGCACCTTATGGTGGTGGAGGTTTTTATGGTTTTGGTGTTTATAACGATTTAAAAAACAGCAGCCAATATGCAGGTTATATGGGCGGAGGAAGCTTAGGCTTATCTAGAGATTATTATGTAGATGCTAAAGTAAAAGACAAGCTAGAAAAATACCAAGAATTTGTAGCAAAAATGTTACAAGAGTTTGGAGATGATGCAACTACAGCTACAAAAAATGCAGCTACAATTGTTGCTTTAGAAACTAGTTTAGCAACACCAATTATGTCTAAAGAAGAGAGTAGAGATATTCGTAAGCTTTACAATCCTATGACAATAGCAGAATTACAAGAATTATCTCCTGCAATAGATTGGCAAGCACATTTAGAGGGTGTTGGCGTAAAAGATTTAGAAAAAGTTATTGTAACAGATCTAGGTTATTTTAAAGCGTTGAGTGAAATTTTTGCAAAAACGTCTGTTGCAGATATTAAGTTATTATTACGTTGGAACACTATAAATAGTTCTTTAGGTTCTCTTTCTACAGATTTAGAAACTGCAAATTGGGAATTCTATTCTAAAGAAATGCGTGGTGCTAAAAAACAACGTGCAAGAGATGAGCGTGCTTTAGGTAGCTTAAATGGTGCTGTTGGTGAAGCTTTAGGAAAACTATATGTAGAAAAAATGTTTCCACCAGAAGCTAAGGAAAAAGCAAAGGAAATGATTGACAATGTAATGTTAGGTTTCGAAGCTAGAATTGCACAATTACCTTGGATGAGTGAAGTTACTAAAGAAAAAGCCTTAGAAAAATTACACAAATTAACCGTTAAGATTGCCTATCCAGATGTTTGGAAAGATTATTCTGAACTACAAGTTAAAGGATTAAAAGAAGGTGGTTCTTACTTCGAAAATGCTATTAATGTTACCAAATGGAACTACAACAAAGAAATGGCAAAATTAGGAAGTGAAGTAGACAGAACAGAATGGGGAATGTCTCCTCAAACAGTAAACGCGTACTTTATCCTGTAAATAATGAAATCGTTTTTCCAGCAGCAATTTTACAACCTCCTTTTTATGATTATAAAGCAGATGAAGCTGTAAATTATGGTGGAATTGGAGCTGTTATTGGACATGAAATTTCTCATAGTTTCGATGATTCTGGTGCTCGTTTTGATGGTGATGGAAACCTAAATAACTGGTGGACAGAAGATGATTCTGTAAAGTTTAAAGAAATTGGTGGAAGATTAATTAAGCAATACAGCGATATTATTGCAATAGACAGCATGCACTTAAATGGTGAGTATACTTTAGGAGAAAATATTGGAGATTTAGGTGGTGTACAAGCAGCTTACGAAGGTTTACAAATCTTCTTACAAAAGAACGGAAGACCAGCAGATATAGATGGTTACACGCCAGAGCAACGTTTTTTCCTTTCTTGGGGAACCATCTGGAGAACAAAAATGAGAGACGAAGCGCTTAAAAATTTAATTATGACAAACACACATTCTCCTGGAATGTACAGGGCATATATGCCTCTTAAAAACGTAGATGCTTTCTACAAAGCATTTGATGTTAAAGAAGGAGATAAAATGTATTTAAAACCAGCAGATAGAGTAAGAATCTGGTAAGGTCGCAGACCTTTTTTGTATGATTCTCCTTATGAAAATTATATATTAAAAATAAGAATTAAAACCGATGCGAAAGTGTCGGTTTTTTTATGCTTTATTCAAAGTTTTTTTAAGAATTGTATCAATAATTTGGGCGTTACCACAAGGGGCGCGCTTTACACTATATCTTTTTACCGAAAAGGCAAAAAGGATGCCGTTTCAATCGCTAACGCAAAAGTTGGTTATTAAAATATTTTTAGAGATAGAGCCAAAATCTCACAAACCTTGTAGGTATTTATTAAGTTTTCTTATTTTTGTAAAATGCTAAAAGTAGATAACGTTTCATTTTCTTACCACAAAAAAAAAACAATATTAAACGATTTTAATTTTACATTACAACAAGGAGAACATCTTTGTGTTATGGGAGAAAGTGGTTGCGGAAAATCTACACTTTTAAAAGCTATTTACGGTTTAGTAGATTTAAATAAAGGAAAAATACTTTGGAAAGAAGAACAAATCTTTGGTCCTCAAAAACACCTTGTGCCTGGTTTCGAGAACTTTAAATACGTAGCACAAGATTTCGATTTAATGCCTTACATTTCTGTATCAGAAAATATAAAAAAATTCTTGTCGAGGTTTTATCCAGAAGAGAGCGAGCTAAGAACACAAGAATTATTAGAAGTCATTCAAATGAAGGCTTTTGCCAATACAATGGTTAAAAACCTAAGTGGCGGACAAAAGCAACGTGTTGCTATTGCTAGAGCCTTGGCAAAAGAACCTCAGTTATTATTGTTAGATGAACCTTTTGGGCAAATAGATAATTTTAAAAAGAACTCTTTACGTAGAAATCTATTTAGTTATTTAAAAGAAAAAAAGATTGCGTGCATAATTGCAACACATGATAAAAATGATGCGCTTTCTTTTGCTGATAAACTCATTATCATCAAAGACAATAAAATTATAGAAGACAATTCTCCGAAAGAGATTTATGACAACCCAAAAGAGAAATACGTTGCTGCTTTGTTTGATGATGTTAACGAAATAACCATCAACAATAAGACAAGGTTAATATATCCGCACCAAATAAAAATTGTTGAAAATTCAGCATTAAAAGCAACCGTTTTAAATTCTTATTTTAAAGGTTCTTATTGGTTAATTGAAGCTGATTTTAATGGTCAAAATGTATTTTTTAATCATGTTTCTATTTTGGATAGAGGGGTAGAAATTAACCTAGATTTCTTGTAGAGTTTCCATTTTTATAATTCTAAAAATATCAAGCTATAACTCGTTTGAAGTGAGTATCAAATTTGTTTTTTTATTGTTGCCGGCACTCGTTAAAAATGAGCGCTAGCGGTTAGTAAATCTAAAAGATATGCTCGTACAGGCTAGTGCTCGTTTGTAACGAGTACCCACAAGGCTTTTCTATCTTCGTTCACACTATTATCTTTAGTTTTTAACCTAAAAAACCAGTTTCATCTATTTCTAAAACGGTATGGTCATCTTGAAAATTTCTTGCACTAGAATATTTCCAATCGATTGATTTTGTTACAAAACCAAGCTCAATAGGATTGTTGTGAATATAATCTATTTTTTGCTTGATTACTTTTTCGCTCCACAATTCTATTGGTTTATTATGATGTTGCCAAAATTGATATTTAGTTACATTCGCTTTCTCTTTCCCTGCTTTTTCAAATAACCAAAGTAACAACTCTTTTCTACTTTCCTGTGGATTGTTCTTTATAGCTTCAATTATTTTTTTTGCGGTATGTTTTTTAAAGTCTCGTAGCAGCTCCATAGGTTGCTCATTAGAGGATCTAAATAATAGGTGTACATGACTTGGCATAAAACAATAAGCATACAGTTCCATACCTTTTTTCGCCCTACAAAAATCGATGCTTTTTGCTAATACATCAAAATATACTTGTCTTGTAAAGATTTCTATCCAGTATACAGTAGCAAAACTTACAAAATATAAAGCAGATTTGTTGTGAAACTTATATTTTCGACTCATAGCTTTTCAAAAATACAAAAAAATAATTTTGAATGTTCTCATTGTTGCCGGCACTCGTTAAAAACGAGCGCTAGCGATTAAGTAGTCTAAAATGATGTGCTCTCACAAGCTGGTGCTCGTTTGTAACGAGTACACGTTATAATTTTTTTATTGTTTAAAAACGTAAGTAAATTACTCTACCTTAAAACCTGCTTTTTCATTACCAATTTTAACAGTATATTTTCCTTTTGGTAAATAATACACATCATTATTTCCTTTTTCAATTTCTGTGCTTTTATTCGATTTTTTGTAGTATTTTAATCCTTTTTCAGAAAAAGAAACATCATAAATAGCCTTGTTAAAACCTTTATCTGCATCAATAGAAATTGAATTTATTTTTATTTTTTCAGCATAAATATCTAACGTTATTTTTTTATCAGCATTTACATAAAAAGGAATTGTAATTGCTGGTGTAATTGGTTTTCTCCATTGACTTCTAGAACTTCCCCATCTTTTACTCTTTTTAATATTATGTATGTCAAAAATAGCAATAGATTTTGCTAAAATGCTATCGTTCATTTTTTGTAAAGAAGCAATGTTGGTTTTGTATAAACTACGTCCGTGTGTAGCAACAATTAAATCTTTTGCTGTTGGCTGAATCACTAAATCATGTACAGCAACATTGGGTAATTCTTTACTAAAAGCATTCCAAGAAGTTCCGTAGTTAAAAGAAACATAGAGTCCGTTATCTGTACCTAAATACAATATGTTTTCGTTCTCTGTATCTTCTTTAATAACGTTTACAGAAGAGGTCGGAATTGTGTTTCCAATGTTTGTCCAAGTTTGTCCGTAATCATCAGACATGTACACATAAGGTGTAAAATCATCAAAACGGTAGCCGTTTAAAGTTGCATATACACGCTCTTTTTTAAATTTTGATGCAATGACTCTAGAAACCCATAAATCTTGTGGAAGATTGTTAGAAATTTTGGTCCAGCTTCCACCTCCGTTAGTTGTTAAGCTAATAACACCATCATCAGACCCTGTGTAAATTAACCCAAATTGAAACGGACTTTCAGAAATAGAGGTTAAGGTTCCGTATGCAACATTTCCTTTTTTTCCTCCGTTAGTTAAATCATCAGAAATTTCTTCCCAATCATCACCGTTATTTAAAGATCGATGTAATTTATTACTTCCTAAATATAAAATATCTTGGTTGTGTTTAGATAACTGAATAGGAGTTTGCCAATTAAAACGGTATGGTTTTGCTTTTTTAGCTGGTTTTGGTTGAATGTATTTATTTTCTTCAGTTTCTAAATTTAGACGATAATAATTTCCGAATTGATATCCTGTATATACAATATTATGATTTCTATTATCTACCTGAACATGCATTCCGTCTCCACCCATAATTGATTTATAAGGGTTTTGTCCGGTTTGATGCCATGCTTTATCAATTTTTGCATTATGTGGTCCAAACCAAACACCATTATCTTGTAGGCCACCATAAACATTGTAGTTTTTTTGATTGTCTACGTTTACAGAATAAAATTGACCAAGTGGAGCATTGTTTAATTTTACCCAGCTTTCTCCATCATCATAAGAAATATTTAAACCACCATCATTTCCATCAATTAAATGACCAGGTTTTTTAGAGTTTACCCACAAAGCTTGATGATCTGCATGTACATTTTCTCTGCTAATAGAAGAAAATGTTTTTCCGCCGTCTTTAGATTTTATAATACCAATACCTAAAATATAAATGCTATTTTCATCTTGTAGATTTACTCTAATTTCACCAAAATAATATCCGTAAGAACTATTAACTCCGTCTAAATATTCGGTATGTGTTTTTTTCCAAGAAGTACCACCATTGGTTGTTTTAAAAACTTCGGCACCAATTACAGGTTCTTCAAAAGCAATTGCCATTTCGTCCTCTAAAAAAGCCATTAACTCTTTTGGTTTTAAACCTCCTGGTCTTAAAAGTTGTTTTGCATTTTCTGCTCTAAATTTTTCTCTAAAACCATATTCTTTTAAATAATTATCTAAAGTTTTATTTCTAAGTGCTAAAACATCTGCAGAAGATAAATTTTCGAATTGTTCTTTTGTTAAATTGTAGGCTGTTGTTTCTTTTTTTGTTTCTCTTCTATATTGACTATCGTGTAAAGCGTACACTGTGTTCTCATTAAAAACTGCCAATCCAATTCTACCAACACCATCTCCAATAGGGAAACCGCTTTTATCAGAAATTTTTGTCCAAGAAGTACCTGCATCTGTACTTTTGTAAATAGCAGAATTTTTTCCATCTCCATCAAAATTCCATGCTTTACGTTCTCTTTCCCAAGAAGCAGCATACATTACGTTAAAATTTTCAGGTGCAAAATCAAGATCTATAATACCTGTGTTTTCATTGATAAATAAGCTCTTTGTCCAAGTTTTTCCTCCGTCTGTAGTTTTAAAAACCCCTCTTTCTTCATTCGAAGAATATAAATGCCCAATGGCACCTACAATCACTTCATCAGAATTATTAGGGTTGATGAGGATTCTACCAATATGATGCGTATCTGTTAAACCAACATTTGTCCAAGTTTTTCCTTTATCCGTAGATTTTAAAATACCTATTCCGGCATAACTAGAGCGCGAAGAGTTGTTTTCTCCTGTACCTACCCAAATAGTTCCGGTTTTCCAATCTACAGCAATGTCTCCAATATTTTGAGTTAGAGCACTGTCTAAAACAGGTGTAAGCGTTGTTCCGTTATTATTTGTATACCAAAGTCCGCCAGAAGCATACCCAACATAAAACTCGGTTGTATTGTTTGGGTTTACATCCATATCTACCACACGTCCACTCATTACTGTAGGACCAATATTGGTGAATTCAATGTTTTTAACCAAAGAAGAATTCATCATTTGAGACTTCTTTTCTAAAGATTGTTGAATGGTATTTGAATCTGTTGTGGTCTGAGCAGTTGAAATAAGTGAAAAACAGAGTGCTAAAGAGGTAAAAATAGACTTCATAAAAAGTAAGGTTTGGTTTAAAACGATGAAATTACTACTTGTAAAATCAATATCAAAAAAATTAACATAAAAAGGAATTTTAAGAAAAATTCATCCTCAATTTTAAACAACGTATCTTTGCAGGCTGAAACAACTACATAAGGTTGCTTTCAAAAAAGTATTTTTATGACATTTAAAGATTTAGGTTTATCTGCTGCGTTAGTAAAAGCAGTTGAAGAAAAAGGATATACCAAACCATCACCAATACAAGAAAAAGCAATTCCACATATTTTAGAAGGTAAAGACATTTTAGCTTCTGCACAAACAGGAACAGGAAAAACAGCTGGTTTTACATTACCAGTATTACAACATTTAGCAGAGACAAAGCATCCTAAATACAGACCTTTAAGAGCGTTGGTGCTAACACCAACAAGAGAATTGGCTGCACAAGTGCATGACAATGTTAGAGAATACAGTAAGTATGTTAACATTAAATCTGCCGTAATTTTTGGAGGTGTAAACGCAAAACCACAAATAGCAACACTAAGAAGTGGTGTAGATATCTTGGTAGCAACACCAGGTAGATTGTTAGATTTACACAGTCAGAAAGCAGTTTCTTTTAACAGAATAGATGTTTTAATTTTAGATGAAGCAGATAGAATGTTAGATATGGGTTTTGCAAGAGACTTAAATAAACTGATTAGTTTTATGCCAGCAAAACGTCAGAATTTGATGTTTTCGGCTACTTTTTCTACTGATATTAAAAAATTAGCTTCGGGTATTTTAAATAATCCTGTCTCTGTAGAAGCAGAACCGCAGAATTCTACAGCTAAAAAAGTAACTCATAATGTTTATAAAGTTGATAAAAACAAAAAAACAGAGTTTACTATTAAGTTGATAAAAGATGGAAACTGGAATCAGGTTTTAATCTTTACAAGAACAAAACATGGTGCTAATAAATTAACCGAGAAATTGATAAAAGCAGGTATTTCTGCTGCTGCAATTCACGGAAATAAAAGTCAAGGTGCAAGAACAAAAGCATTAAGAAACTTTAAAGACAATACGATTAAGGCATTAGTTGCTACAGATATTGCAGCTCGTGGTTTAGACATTCCATTATTACCACATGTTATTAACTTTGAGTTACCAAATGTACCAGAAGATTACGTACATAGAATTGGTAGAACGGGTAGAGCAGGAGCAGCTGGAGAAGCAATTTCTTTAGTTTGTAGCGAAGAAACAGAATACCAAAGTGAAATTGAAAAATTACTAAAAGAGAAGTTAAACTCTACAGTAGTAGAAGGTTTTGAGCCTACAGATACTGCAGCACCTAAAAGAGCGGCAACACAAAGTAAAGGATCTTTTGGAAAGAAAAAAAGACCTACAAATGGAGGTTCTTCTCAAGGAGATAGACCAAAAAAGAAGCCTCATTTTAAAGGAAATAAACCAGAAAGTACTTCTGGAAGAGGTAGAACTGGAGCGCCGAAAAAGAAGCGTTTTTAGGAACTAATTTTATAGGTTTTCGAATTTTATTAAGCGTACAAGGTTTTAGAAACCTTGTACGCTTTTGTTTTTGGTGGTTTTTTTTCTCGTAGTTTGTCATTTCGAGTGTAGGGAGAAATCACATATATTTTGTTTGTTGTTGTGTTATCACTGTTATGTGGCTTCTCAATGCTTCGAAGTGACAAGTTTTGGTGGTATTGCTTCTATTTTACGTGTAACTAATTTGCGTTAAGGATTGCAATGACATCCTTTTTGTTTTTTTAGCAAAAAGATATAATGGAAAGCCTGTTAAAACGCCCAAAAAACAATTTGTAGAAAGAGATTTTTATATTTTATTGATCGTGAATTTGTAGCCGCTTAAATATTGCTACCTTTGTTATTAAACATAAATTCATCAGAATGAAATACGATAAAATAGACTCAAAATTATTTATAAAAAATCGTAAAAATTTTGCTTCAGCAATGAAGTCAAATAGTATCGCGGTTTTTAATTCTAACGATATTTATCCGATTAGTGCAGATAGCACAATGCCTTTTGAGCAGCATAGAGATATTTTCTTTTTAAGTGGTGTAGATCAGGAGGAAAGTGTGTTGTTATTGTTTCCAGATTGTCCAAATGAAAATTATAAAGAGGTTTTATTTGTAAGAGAAACCAACGATCATATAGCTGTTTGGGAAGGAGAAAAACTAACCAAAGCTGCTGCTTTTGAAACGAGCGGAATTAAAACAGTTTTGTGGTTGCAAGATTTAGAAAAGGTTTTGTTTGAAATGTCTACCTATGCAGATACTTTTTACATTAACACCAATGAACATTATAGAGCAAATGTAGAAACGGAAACGCGTGAAGATCGTTTTACAAAATGGTTGTTGGCAAAATACCCAGCACATGCTGTAGCAAAAAGTAATCCTATTTTACAAAGATTACGTTCTGTAAAAGATCAAATTGAGTTAGATTTAATGCAACATGCTTGTAATATTACAGAAAAAGGTTTTCGTAGAATTTTATCTTTTATAAAACCTGGCGTTTGGGAGTATGAAATTGAAGCAGAATTGTTGCATGAGTTTGTACGAAACAGATCTAAAGGGTTTGCATACACACCAATTATTGCTAGCGGTAATAATGCCAATGTTTTACATTATATAGAAAATAATAAAGAGTGTAAAGCTGGGGATTTAATTTTGTTTGATATTGCTGCTGAATATGCAAATTATAAAAGTGATTTGTCTAGAACCGTACCTGTTTCTGGTAAGTTTACAGATCGACAAAAAGCGGTTTATAATGCTGTAAATCACGTTAAAAAAGAAGCTACAAAATTATTAGTTCCTGGTACTATGTGGAAAGAATACCACGTAGAAGTTGGAGATATTATGACTTCTGAATTGCTTAAGTTAGGTTTACTAGACAAGGCAGATGTACAAAATGAGGATAAAGATTGGCCAGCGTATAAAAAGTACTTTATGCACGGAACAAGCCATCATATTGGTTTAGATACGCATGATTATGGTTTGTTACACAAACCGATGGCGGCAAATATGGTGTTTACTGTAGAGCCAGGAATTTACATTCCGAAAGAAGGTTTTGGAATTCGTTTAGAAGATGATGTAGTTGTTCAAGAAAAAGGAGAACCTTTTAATTTAATGGCGAATATACCTATTGAAGCAGATGAAATTGAGGATATAATGCAAAGTTAAGCCTTTACTAAATAAAAAAAGCGAGTTTTATAACTCGCTTTTTTTTGTGCTAAATTTTTAGTTATTAGGCTTATAGTGTATTAAACTCCTGTTATTAAATATCAATTAGAATATTTCAAAAAATAAATGTAAATTTGTATCCAGTTAGATACATTATTTATGTTCTTTATTCAGAAAACAATAGAATTTGACAAATGGCTTAGAAAATTAAAAGATTTTAAGGCTAAGTCTAAAATCTTGTTTAGAATTCAAAAATTAGAAACTGACGAACATTTTGGTGACTGTAAAACTGTTGGAGATGGGATTCGGGAAATGCGTATAAACTTTGCTAAAGGTTATCGTGTTTATTTTAAAGAAAAGGACGAAAAAATAATTGTTCTTCTTATTGGAGGAGATAAATCTACTCAACAAGCAGATATTGCGAAAGCCAAAGAGATTTGGGGAAAATTAAATAAATAGAAAATGGGAGTTTCAAAGTTTGAAATAGCGGATTATTTGGATAGTAAAGAAATGATTGCTGAATATCTAAACACAGTTTTAGAAGAAGGTAATAATGCTGATATAATTAATGCCATCGGACATATTGCTAAAGCTATTGGTATGACAAAAATTGCGGAAGAAACAGGTTTAAGTAGACCAAGTTTATACAAAGCATTATCAGATGGAGCAAAGCCTCAGTTTGCAACAATTATGAAAGTATTAAAAGCAATCGGAGGACAAATTCAAATAAATCCGGCATCTGTTTAATTAAATAACGCAATTTGTTGCTAACAATATGATTTTTAGATAGTCGACAAATTTTGGAAAAAAATAACTATTGCCCAATAAAATCAGTGTCACTTAATGTTTTTAGAAATAAAATAAGGTTGTCTTTCTCTTCTTCGGTAATAGGAATTTGATTGTTATTCTCTTTTAAAACAGAGTCTAAATTATCTGCTTCTAAAACTCCGTTGTCTAAATAATCTAAGACTTCTTTTAAGGTAGCAAATTGCCCAAAACTTCCGTAAGGAGCAGTGTACTCTATATTTCTTAAAGAAGGCACTCTAAAACGAGAAATGTCTTCTGTTTTCCCTGTAACTCTAGCTCGTCCAGCTTCATCTGTATTAGGGTTTTTAGGGAAGCCTATATTTCTAAAACTTTGGTCTGTAAACAACTCTGTACTATGGCAAGTAGCACATTTATCTTGAAAGGTTTTATATCCTAAAATTTCGTTTTCTGTAAAGGTTTCTCCTTCATTTCTTTTTACTTTATCGTACTTGCTATTCGCAGAAATTAATGTGTATTCATATTGCGCAATGCTATTGTAAATTCGATCTCCAGTTATTTTAGAATCACCAAAAGCATTGTAAAAAAGATGAAGGTATTCTTCTTCGGTTTCAAGTTTGCTAATGACTTCTAAAATAGAAGAATCCATTTCTTCGTGTGTAATAATAGGAACTAAAGGCTGACTTTCTAAAGCTTGTTTATTTCCGTCCCAATTATAAAATTGCATAAATGCCATGTTTTGCACTGGTGGCGTATTTCTAAAACCAACTCTTCCGTAAATACCGATGGCTTCTGATATGCCATCTGAAAAAGCATTTGCTTGAATGTGGCAACTAGAACAAGAAATGGTATTGTTTGCACTTAGTTTTTTATCAAAAAACAGCTTTTCGCCTAATTTAACGCCGTATTTTGTAGGTTTATTGGTGTAAAACGAATTGTTTAATTCTGGGAAATTTACAGGGATAGCTACTTCTATTTCTGGGTTGTAAAAAATAAAAGGCTCATAAACATCTTCTTTAGTACAAGATGAAATTAGCTGTATGATTAAAAAACTCAGTATTAACTTTTTCATTTTAATTATTTTAGAAAAAGAGCCAGCTTGCAATGTTTAATTGAAGCTGACTCTAAATTTTAGATTTAATTTTCTACACTTTCAATAGAAAACATTCCTTTAATATCTGTGTCTCCATTACCTCCAATATTGTCAACTATTAATACCATGTTACCAGCATGATGTGTGCTTGGTATTGCATTGCTAGAGCTTAATACAATTGTATTTGTAGCGCCACTTAATAAAGCATTAAAGTCTGCCTTAATAGTAATTTTAGGAGAGCTAGAACCAACCTTTGCGTTTGTAGTTAAGTCTAATGTAATATCTCTATAGGCATTAACACCTTGTACATATTCTTCACCTCCATTAGGATCTTCATCTAGCGTACTACCTGTGTGGATAGACAATTCTGCATTATCAGCTCCGTAAAAACCTTCTACTTTTGTAAAACGGTATCCGGTTCCCCATTCCCAGTGCATTTGTGTGTCATTGGCACCTGCTTCTGCATAAAAATTAGGGAAACTTTCTTCGTTTAAAGTGTTTAAATCTGTTTTTACTCCTAATCCGAATTTTATTTGTGTGTAATCTGCTGTAGGAATATCGTTTAAAACATATTGTAATGTTGCTGTTTTTGCTTGATTTACAACTGTTGCTCCTTCATCTAAGTTTTGTGTATTGTAAGGAAATTCTATTCCTTCTGAGTTTATAAGACGAATGTTACTAATTACATATTTTAATTCTTCAAAATGATGTACTTGTCCTTCTGTAGAAGTGTTTACGGTTGCGTCTGCAGATGTTGATGCTCCTAAAACAATTGTTGTTTCTCCAAAGGTATTGTTAAATGCTAATGTTACATCGTTAGCAACAGGGATACTATCTTCACTACAAGAAATAATTGATAATGATATGATTGATAATAAAAGATACTTGTTTAAATTTTTCATTCGTTTAAATTTTCTGGTTATTTATTGATTTTAATTATTGTTTAAAAATTTATTTTTAAAGACGTAAAGACATTACGTCCCATTCTTGGGATATTTCCCCAATCTGCGTAGGTGCTGTAATATTCATTAAACAGGTTTTCTGCACCTACTTGAAAAACCGTTTTGTAATTATTAATGTAAAAAGTATAATCTGCAGAAACATTCCAATTTTTATATGATGGTGTTTCGTCCTCTCCAAATTCTGGACTATAATTACGCTGCGTAAAGTCGCCATTTAGTGATGTTAAAAAGCTGAATTTTTTATGAGAAAAATGTAAAGAACTTTGGTAGCTCAACGGACGGATAAATGGTAAGTTATTTTTACTATCATTTAAACCTCTCGCGTAAGTTAAGGTTCCTTTCCAGTGCAAATTTTGTAATATATTATACTTGGTATTTAATGAGAAATTGAACAATGTGGCATAATCTAAAGAGGTATATCCCTTTACACCAACAGATTGATAGTTCATTGGGCTTCCTAAACTTAAAATTCTTCCTATAATGTAATTTTTAATATAGAAGTAATTCACTTTGGCTTGTACACTCAGTTTTTCATTTTTAAACCCAGCACTTGCATTGGTTTCATAAGAAATTTCATTTTTTAAATCCGGATTTCCGATGTAATCATATCTATCGAAACTGTTATAAATATAATATCCATATCCTTCGGAAACAGAAGGCGCTCTATGCCCGTAACCACCACCAACAGAAAAATCGAAATCACCTACATTTAAATGATAACTTGCATTTAAACTTGGTAAAAATCTTGTTTTTTCTTGTGGTGTTCCAGGATGAAAAATCCAATTGAATTCTACATATTTAGAATAATTGTAATTAAACCCTAAAGATCCTCCAAAACTTAACTGACTTGTATCAGAAATATCCCATAAATTATTCATTGAAAGTCCTGCATAGGTAGTAGTAACCCAAGGCCAACTATAGGCAAACATGGTTCGTTCGCTTCTGTCTTGCGGATACATTCGCATTTCTGCAATAGATAAATTAGTGTAAGCATTCAATTGCACTTCTGACGATAAATTGTCTTTTTGAAGATTCACTTTAGAAATCAAACCATAGGTGGTGCTCCAACCTGGCATGTCCATATGCACCAAGTTTTCCGGACGCGTAGTATCATCCATATAATGCTCTACAGCATTAAAATAAACTTTGGTATCCCAAACTTTTACAATTCCTTTTTCGAAAAATTGTTTGTAGGCAACAGACGTAATTAAAGCTCTAGACAATGATAAATCCATAGGTAATGCAGGGAAACCAACGTTTTTAGCTCTATCAAAAATTGCATCCACTCTTACAGAGGATAAATCACTCGTTTTGTAGGCAACTCCTAAAGAGGCATTCAATTTTTCGAATTGAGAATGGTTTACTTCATCGTTATTACCATCGCTATAGTTTTCTGCTTTTCTGTTAGAAATACTTCCATCAACCACCAATTTATCATCGGAATAAGAAGCATTAGCAAGGTTAAAAAACTGACTATTGTTAAACTCAAAACCAGTTTGATAGGCTCCGCTCCATTTTTTTGAAAATCCGAATGCGGTACTTTTTCTTTTTAGATCGATACTACCCGCTACAGTGGCGCCATGTAAGCTTCCTGATTGTCCGGATTTTATATCAATATCAGATAAGTTATTACTTTCTACATAAGAAGTTACCGGATCCATTTTATCGGTACAAGCTCCAAAAACGTGCATACCATCTATGGTAACTAAAGAACGCTCTGTGCTCATGTTATTTAGCAGAGGTTCCCAAGCATACGCACCACGTTTAATAAAACTGATGTTGTCTGAAGATGCCAGAAATTCATCAACAGAAACAGCCATTTTCATATCTGTTTCTATTTTCTTCTTTTTGGCAGCAATAATTACAACTTCGTCCAAAACTCCTCCTAAACTATCTCTTTTTTTTGGTACCGTTTGCGCGTTTACAAATGTTGTTAATAAGAGCAATACTATGGTTATTTTTTTCATCGATTTAAAATAAAATGTCAATAAAAAGCTCGCCTTTTTCACCTTCAACTCCTGGAGTAAACTCTGTAGAAACCTCAGTCCCTTTTATGGTGACATTATTTTCATTTTTTAGGATGAAATTCAGCGTCCAATTTCCTGTCATTGTATAATTTACAATACCATGATATAAACCATCGGTTTGTTGTTCTAAATCTTGGTTGTTTGATGATGAATGATTTCCCATAGAAGGCTCTGGCATTCTAGGATCTATAAGTAACGTATGTGCATCTACAATTGAATACGAAAATTGAGAAGGATCTGGAAAAACACCTGCTATAGTTGTCGGTTTGTTGTATTTGTAAATACCCGCAAGCAAATCGTTTTGTGCAACACTTGGACTTTGAGGAGCAACGAGCGCAATAAAATATTGTTCATCGTCATTTCCTGTAAAAGCAGTCATGTTGAGGTTTTTATTTACTTGTTCTTCCACAGTAATAATTTGATTTTGAGCATGAGTTTCATCACTATCTGTAAAATCGATATATAACTGCCAATCTACAGTAGAACTACTTTCGCTAGTAAATACAACGTATCCTAAATAATATGCTTCACTTGAATCGTAAGATAAATTATACTCATGCGGACAAGAAACTTTATTACCGTTGGCATCCGTCATTATTGGTAGAAAAGTAACTTTAGAACTGTCTAAAAATTCATCAGTTAGTGTATTGCTGATTTTTAGATGCACTTCATTGTAGCCTTTGTATAAAGTACCATTTAAGGCTTCTATACTAATGGTATAATCTCCGCTAATTATTGATGTAACTTCTTCGAATTCTATATACTCGGTAGTTTCAACGTTTAATTCTGCTTCGTAATCTGTTTTATCTAGCGTACAAGAAGTAATCACAACAAGAATTGCAATTACAATAAAATGTAAATGTTTCATTATTTATAGACTGTTTTATTAAAAACTGTTTAAAAAATAGTGGATCTAAATAAATACTCGAGTACCTTTTTAAAATAAAAGTACCGTGTATTATTAGGTGAGCACAATAGTTAAAATTGCTTTATTACCACTAAAAGAAATAGGAAGGAGGCACTTACACCAGTTGTACAAAGATGTTTTTTTGTACAAATACAAGTATAAAATAGTGTTGCTATCTACTGTTTAATTATTGCTAATTAAAAGTATACAGATTGTACTACTTAGCTAAATATATTATTTAGCCAAACATTGTAAAATGTGGTATAAGGATTCCTTGTTTTATGTAGAAATTAAACAAGTGGTGGGTGAAAAATAGTATCTATATAATTGTATTTATAAATATTACTATAAAGAGATGTTACTTTTAAACGTTGTTCTTTTAGTGAAAAGAACGAATAATTAAGATTTGTATCTTGAAAATAAACAATAGACATTTCTATTGAAAAAGATTGGTTTTTTTCTGAACCATTTTCAGTGTCTCCCGCTTTAACAATTTGTTTTGCTAAATGACATTTTCCGTTACACTGTAATTCTGGAGCATCTTTGTTTTCACAAAGTTCATTTTTAATATAATCGTAAAAAGCAGCATATTCCAATAACGGAAGCAAGGGCTTAGAAAGCAAGAATAACGATAAAAATATGGCTGCTATTTTCACGATACAAATATCTTGTTTTTTTATAAAACTTCCTAAGAATAGTAATCTTATAAAAAATGTATTGTATTTTTTAGATTCTTATCACTGCAATCTACCTGTGGTATTACCTTCTAGAATACTCATTACTTCTTTTTCGTTTGCGTAATTAATATCGCCTAAATAGGTGTGTTTAATAGCACAAGCTGCACTACCAAATTGCATCGTTTTAAAGTCATCAAATTTTTGTAAACCATGAATTATTCCAGCAGCAAAAGCATCACCAGTACCAATTCTGTCTACAATATGTGTGATGTCTAGATCTTGGGTTTCTTTAAATTCTTTACCATTCCACATTCTTGCTCTAATTTTATGCCAAGAAGAATTGATAGAAGTTCTTATTTTATCGAACACTTTTTCTATGGTAGGATATTTCTCCATTAATTGATTACTGGCTTCAATAAAATCTTCATTCGAATAAGAATAATTGGTCTCTAAAAGTTCATTTATCTCATTTACACCTCCAATAAAAACGGTAGAATAGTTCACTAATTCTGATAAAACTTCTTTCGGAATTCCTCCCCATTTCCATAAACCACTTCTATACGTTGGATCTGCAGAAATTCCCATACCTTTTTTTTGGGCAAGAATTAATCCCTCTTTTAAAGTTTCATAACCACCTTTACAAAGTGCAGGCGTAATCCCTGTCCAATGAAACCATTTTCCTTTTTTTAAAGATTTTTCCCAGTTTACCATTTCTGGTTGAATTTCAGAAAAAGAAGAATGAGACCTATTGTAAGAAATAGAACTTGGTCTCATAACTGCACCAACTTCTAAAAAATAAACCCCTAAAGGTCTGCTAGAACGAACAATTGCAGAAGTACTAACGTCAAATTTTCTTAGAAAAGAAATTGCTGTATCTCCTATAAAATCATCAGAAACACATGAAATATGTTTTACGTCTGCTCCAAAATTTGCTACAGAAATACCTACATTTAATTCTGTACCACCAAAGTAAAATTCTACTTGGTTAGATTGAATAAATTTTTTGTTTCCTGACGGCGAAATTCGCATTAAAACTTCTCAAAATGTAATTATCTGATTCATAATAGATGTATTTAAAAGGTAAATATACCGTATAAAAATCTATTAAAGAAGTGTTTTATATTGAATTAAGCTTCTAGAACTATAAAGATGTAATAAAACGAATTGTTTGGTTGTTAAACATTTCTGGTTGCTCTACATTTACAACATGACCACAATTTTCTATAACAAAAAGTGATGAAGTTACATGTTTGGCAACAATGTTTTTTATAGAAGGTAAAAACAAATGATCTTCTGCACCCATAACATATAGCGTAGGTATTTTAATATCTTTTGTTCTAAAAAAACGTAAAAGTGGGTTAATTTCTGAGGTTAATTTAAACCAGCGTAAAAATTCTCTTTGATATAATTTCTTGGCTTCATTAACAAATAACAATCTAGAGTTTTTATGATTTTTCTTTGGCATTATAATAAATGCAAAAAGTTTGTAAAGTAACATATAAGGTACTACAGATTTAAAAATATTACCAACTTTCATTAAAACTTGAGAGCGGAAATTCATTTTTATAATAGCACCACCCATAATCATGCTTTTTACCATTTCTGGTCTTTTTTCTGCAAGATTTCTAATAAGAATAGTACCTAAAGAAATACCAATAAAATGAGATTTTTCAATTTTTAAATGATCAATCACTTCAACAATATCTGCCGTAATAGAGTCGAAAGTATATTTAGCTTTAAAAGTATCTTTTAATGTTGGTTTGCTATCTCCATGCCCACGTAAATCTAAAATTAAAACATTAAAATGTCTTCTAAAATCTCTTACTTGTTTAAACCAGATAGAGCTGCTGCCTCCTGCTCCATGAACAAAGGTTACCCATTCTTTAGAGGTTGTATGTGGATATGAATAGTAGTTTAGCAAATATTTATTTTTGATATCTATTAAAATGGAAATGCAAAAATAAGACTTTTAATTTTGATGTGGTTTTTAATTGTTTTTCTGAACTTTTATTATTTATAATTAATTTAAAATAGCAGCTCTAAAACAATTCTATTTCATGTTTTTTTGATTTTTCGTAGATTGCATAGATGGATAAAGAAACGACTTCAAATAGTAAGAAAAAGAAATTTAATTACGATCAAGAATTAAAAATATTGCACACAGAGTTGGTGCATATGCAAGAATGGGTTAAAAACCAAGGATTAAAAGTGGTCATTCTTTTTGAAGGAAGAGACGCTTCTGGAAAAGGAGGAACCATTAAACGATTTACAGAGCCTTTAAATCCTAGAATTTGTAAAGTGGTTGCATTGGGCGTACCTACAGAAAAAGAAAAATCGCAATGGTATTTTCAGCGTTACGTGCAATATTTACCTGCAGCAGGAGAAATTGTGTTGTTTGATAGAAGTTGGTACAATAGGGCAGGCGTAGAAAAAGTAATGGGCTTTTGTACCGATGATGAATATGATGAGTTTTTACGTTCTTGTCCAGAGTTTGAACGCATGTTGGTAAGATCTGGAATTATTGTTTTAAAATACTGGTTCTCAGTAAGTGACGAGGAACAAGAAAGACGTTTTAAAAATCGTATTTCGAACCCTTTAAAACGATGGAAATTTAGTCCTATGGATTTACAATCTCGTTCTCGTTGGTTAGAATATTCGAAGGCAAAAGATCAAATGTTTGCACATACAGATACCAAGCAAGTGCCTTGGTTTGTAGTAGATTCAGAAAATAAAAAGAAAGCCAGATTAAACTGTATCAGCCATGTGTTAAGTAAGATTCCGTATGAACATATGGATATTCAACCAATTGAACTTCCTTCATTACCAGATGGTAAATCTTATGTAAGACCACCTATGGATTATCAAACTTTTGTGCCAGAAAAATTTTAATTTATAAACACAAAAAAGGCGAGCATTTCTGCTCGCCAATCACTATTTGAATTAAGAAAACTATTCTACGATTAACGTATATTGTGGTGTTGGGTTTAAAGGACAGAAATAAACATATTCTCCTTTTGTAAGCGTTACTTCTTTAGAAGTTTCTTTAGTATTGTTTTTTACTTGTGCAGTAACATATGCGTTTTTAATGTGCGCTTTTGCATCTGCTTTAGGAGCTAAAACAAAACCTACATTATGACCAACATTGTTGTTTGCTACTTCAAAAATATAAGTTCCTTCAGATAATGTAAGTTGTTTCTGAGTAAACTCACCTTTTGTTTGTTCTAAAGAAACTGTTTTTACAGCTGCTTTATCCATTTTATCTTGTGCATTTGTACTAAATGCGAAACCTAAAACTACTACTAAAATTGCGATTACTTTTTTCATGATTGTTGTGTATTATTAATGATTAAAAATTGATTATTTATTAAACTGTTGCTACTTCTAATGTTTGTGCTACTGGGAAATCTACGGCAACATCTGTTGTTTTGTGAAAGTAGTTGGTAATGGTAATTTCTCCTATTAAGATAATTGCATCTGCCAAGTTTCCTTTTGTATATCCTGCTGCGTATAAGTTTTCTACTGCTTCTGTTGTTGCAGCTCCTCTGTTTAGAGATACACTTCTAGAAAATTTTGCTAAAGCATCTAATTTTGCGTCAAAAGAAGCTTCACCAGCTCTTAATTCTAAAATTTGAGGCTCTGTAAAACCATTCATTTTACCAATTGCTGTGTGTGCAGATAAACAATAAACACATTCGTTTACTTGACTTACGGCTAAGTTTATTACTTCTTTTTCTTTTGCAGAAAAACTAGTTTTTCCGTTTCCTATTGCTAAAAAGTTACCTAATGCAGTTTCACTGTGTGCAAATGCTGCGTATAAATTTGGTACAAAACCTAATCCTTTTTCTAATTGAGTAAAGATTGCTTGGTTATTTGCTGATACTTCGTTTTTTGTTGGTACGTTAAATGTGCTCATAATTTTATTTTTAAAATGTTTTATTATTACTGTTTTGTGTTGCTTTTATATTAACCTTCGCATTTGCAAAGTTGTTGTTCTGGGTTTTGATCGTCGTAGGTTTGGTATCCACAACAGTTAGGACATTGTGCGTTTTCTATTGTTTTCATAATTGTTGTTTTCTTGTTGTTATTAATTGACTCTGCAAAGATGCAACCGATAACGTCCTCTAAAATTGGACAAAAGTTCCTTTGATTTGGACTCGTTAAAAAGTTGTCTTTTTTTTGATGATTGCAAGGCTTATTTTAAGTTGTCTATTTTACTTCTTAAACTACTTTCTGTAATTAAACCTGTATGTCTGTCTGCAGGTACTCCGTTTTTAAAGAAAATTAATGTTGGTATATTTCTAATATTAAACTTTGCTGCTACTTCTGGGTATTCATCAACATTTACTTTTTTAATAGTAATGTTGTCCTGTAACTCGTCTGCTAATTTGTTGATGGTTGGCAATAATGTTTGACAAGGTCCACACCACTCTGCGTAAAAATCTAATAATACATTACTGTTGTTTTCTATAACCTTATTAAAGTCTGTTTGTTCTAATTGAATTTCCATTTTTTCTTATTTTTTATTGCTGCTAACGCAGGATAAATATCTTGTTGTTGTGTTGTTATTGTTACACACTGCAAAGATGCAACCGAGATAGAGGTTTAAAAATGGACAAAAGTTCCTACTGTTTGGACAAGGCAAAAAAAGTTGACAAAAATGCACGCGTGAAGGATAGAGCAAGTTGTTTAAGCTCTTTTAAAGTTTGATAAAACTTTAAAAAGCGAGTTGCGAAAGCCTGACCTGATAAGGGCACGCCCAAGAAAATTAAAAAATGTTGAGTGAAGTTAGAACATAAACCACAAACTTGTCATTTCGACAATAGGAGAAATCTCATAGCGGTGATAACACAACACCAGTCAAACTTTATGAGGTTTCTCTCAAAAGGATCGAAATGACTAAGCTGGATAAAAAAAACGAAATGAACACTGTTAATTAGTCTTTAAAAGAAATCTTATAATGAAGCTGAGGTAACATATAAACAGTTAATATTCTTTTTTAAATTGCAAAGGAGATTTTAAAATGGTTTTGGTAAAAAAGCGTGTAAAATAAGCGGGATCGTTAAAACCAAGCTCAAAGGCAATTTCTTTTACCGTTTTGTCGGTGTAAATTAACTGACGTTTTGCTTCTAACAAAATGCGGTTTTTAATAAAGTCTGACGGCGTTTTTGCACCCAATTTCTGAAAATGTTTACTAATAGATTTTGGCGAAAGTCCTAATCTGTTTGCGTAGTCTGTTACCGAGTGCATGGTTTTAAAATTCTGCTCTACTAACAAACTAAAATCTTTAAAAAGACGGGTTTCGGTGTCTTCTTTAATTAGGTGGTTTTCCTTTTTTACACGAACCGAAGAAATGATAAATTGCTTTAAATAAGATTGCAACATATCGTACTGTGCGGTTTCGTTTTGTTGAAACTCTTCTATAAGACTCTCTAAAATAACGTTGAGTTTTTTGGTGTCTTTTTCGCAAGGTTGTACAAACGGCGTTTCATATATATTGTTGAATAGAATTCCGTTGCAAGCTACTTCTGTATCGTGGGTTTGTACGCAATAAAAGTCTCTTACAAAAGTAAGTTTGTAGGCTGTTTTTATTTGTTCGGAATCTACTGTAAATACTTGTCCGGGTGATAAAAAGAACAACACATTATCATTAAACGTATAGCTTTCAAAATCGATATTGTAGGTGCCGCTTCCTTCTTGAATCCAATAAATAGAATAGGCGTTTTGTTGCACAGAATGATCTATGGTACAAGCTTTTTCGAATTGAACGGTACTTACAGAGAAGGTTTCTTTAAAGGAATATTTTACAATGTCTTGAACTGCCATATATAGATTCGTTTGGTTTGTTGGTCGTAAAAATAGTTAGAAACTTTATGTTTTATTTCTAAATGTAAAATTTATTCAATTTAAAAATAAATATATTTATTGACTTACATCAAATAGTTTTACTTGAGACAACCTTAGTTTTACAGTCGAAAAAATAAATAGATTTTAAGATGGTACTTACAGAATTAGATACATTACAAAGGTTTGGTAAAGACAGTGAAGAACGGTTAGAAAAAGCATTATTACACCTTAAAAATGGAAATGGAATTATCTTAATGGATGATGAAGATAGAGAGAATGAAGGTGATTTAGTATTCTCTGCACACCATATGAGCATTAATGATATGGCATTGATGATTCGGAAATGTAGTGGTATTGTTTGTCTTTGTTTGCCTAATGAAAAAGCAGACGCGCTTAAATTACCTTATATGGTAAAAGAAAACACGAGTAGCTATCAAACACCTTTTACAATTTCTATAGAAGCAAAAGAAGGCGTTACTACAGGGGTTTCTGCTAAAGATAGATTGACAACAATACAAGTTGCGAGTAACGAAAAAGCGAATAGTAATGATTTAGCAAAACCGGGCCATATCTTTCCTTTAAGAGCGAAAGATAATGGGGTTTTGGAAAGAAAAGGTCATACAGAAGGAAGCGTAGATTTAATGAAATTAGCAGGTTTAAAACCAGAAGCCGTATTGTGCGAATTAATGAACGATGACGGAACCATGGCAAAAATTGACACAATTTCAGAATTTGTAATAGAACACAATTTGATGGTGTTAACAATACAAGATATTATTCATTATCGTAAATTTGTAAGAGACTACAACTAGATGATAAATAATATAGAACTCACTAATTTCATAAACAAGAATATTACTATTGATGATGAGGATTTAAAAATAGTATTGTCTTATTTTAAAACAATTAAAAAAAGGAAAAATGACATTTTACTTTCAAATGGTAAAAATAGTCAGGCTAGTTATTTTGTAAAAAAAGGGTGTTTAAGATTATTTTACATCAATGAAGAGGGGAAAGACGTAACGCGTTATATTGCATTTGAAAATCAGTTTGCGACAGAACTGGTTAGTTTTATAACCAAGGATCCTGCGCAAGAAAGCATTCAAGTTGTTGAAAATAGTGAACTTTTATACATCACGCACGATGATTTTAGACATCTTATGACCATTGTTCCTAAATGGAAAGATTTTTATAACATTTATTTAGAAAAGGCATATGTAAATAATTCTAAAAGATTAATATCATTTACAACGCTAGATGCTACAGAACGATATAGACAATTATTTAAAATAAATCCGAATATAGTTAAACGCTTGCCAAACAAAATTGTAGCTTCTTATATTAATATTTCACAAGAAACGTTGAGTAGGATAAAATCTAAAATTTGAAAATAAAACACGATCAAAACATGAATTCACAATGTCTTGCACTGCCATATTTTTTGATTAGTTGACTGTAAAAAGTAGTGGGAACTTTAGATAAAATTAAAAAGTGGGCAGCAATTAATGTCAGCAACTTGATATAAAAAATTTCTTAAATAAAAAGGGTTAAATGAATTCATCATTTAACCCTTTTACAATTCATAGCAATTTTTAATTTCCTTTTTCAAAAGACCTAACTATAATAGTAATAATAAATACTATGTAAAAATTTTAATTTTAAATAAAGAATACGCGATACTTTTGCGTATTCTTTATTCTAATAAAATTTATATCCCCCAATATAAATTCATAATTATTTTTATTTAAATAAAAGTTCTTCGAACCATATTACCAATAATATTTTTTTAAACAATTCTACATTCCAAAAACCACTCATTTAAATACCTTTCGGTTTTTAGATTTACACCATGAACTCTCGTAAAATCAGCAATATATTCGTCTTTCACGTTCATAGGATGTTTTAATTTATAAGACTGGCATATGTAGATATCAATTTTCAAAAATAGAATTGTCAAAAAGACAAACAAAGTCTATTTGAAGAAAAAACGAAAAGAGTTTACGAAAAATTACCTATAATAATTTACAATATATTGAAGGTGTTCTTTAAAATTATCTACCACAGATTTTGGTGAAATAATTTTAACCCATTGGTTAAACTTTAGCATCTCCATTATAAACTCGTAATTTGGTTTGAGTTCAACTTCAATCGTTCCCCAAATATCAGGATCAGCGTAATCTAATACCTCTGAATTCCATTTTACAGGCTCAACAATTAGACGTTGACTAGCATGTATTGGTTTACTTATCAGATATTTTAAATGGTGATTGGCAACTTGTAGTATAATTTTCTCCGCTTTTGTTTGATCATTTAAAATACCAATTGCATCCTTAAAATAAGCATTATGATCAAAAGGAATTGCTTCTAACATTTTTCTTTTAAAGATTCTAATTTCCTGTAAACGTTCATCTAAACAAAATGACGTAATTTTAGCATCTATAGGGCAATACGCAAGCAAATACCAAGCTTTATCTTTTTCTTTTAAATGTAAAGGTTGGAAGGCTTTTTTATTAATTTCTTCAAAACAATTATCATCATACCAACCTTTGTAACTTATATGAATTACATACTTGTTTTCTATGGCATTAATTAGCCCTAACAAATCTAACTTACTATTTAATGAAGATTTTTCTGTAGCTACACAAGAATGATTTTCTGATGCTTTTTTACTTATTAATAAGTGCTCGCATCTATTAAAAATATCTGTAATTTCTTCGGATACATTACCGCTTTTAACAAAATATCCATAGCCTCTTTTTAATGAAATATGAACACCAAACTCATTTTTAATAAATTGGAAATCTCTATGAACCGTTTTTGGACTATTAGAATTTAATTTACTTAAAAATTCATTTTCAATAAATTCTGATTGTTTATCCTGTAGTTTTTGTTGAAGTTCTTTATGCGTTACATATAAATCATTATCCACACCAAAAGCTTTTGGATTTGTAATAATTTTTAGGATATAGTAGCGCCTTAGAAATTCTGGAGACATTTTAACAATTTAAGTTACAAGGTTACAAAAAAAGTTTAATCTTTATACCTTCAATTCTATATTTGATACCTGTGCTTTTTAGTAAACAAGATTTTCTTAATACCAAGTGGTTTATTGCCGAAAAATTGATTCAGTTACTTGTTGGTATCTTTATTATTCCTAAAATATTTAATTCACTTGGTGTTTTAAATATTGGAAAACTTAAGTTTGCTGAAACATTTATTGCCTTTTTTGCTCCTGTATTATTTTTAGGCTTATCTGCAATTTGTATTCGAGAGATTATTTTTAATCCGAAAAAAACAAAAGAAATTTTAGTAACTGCGTTCTACTTGCGCCTTTTTAGCTGGATTTTGTTTTTTCTAGGACTTTTAATTTACAATTACTTTTATAATAGTAACAAACTATTTTGGCTCTACTTTTTAATTGGTTTTAGTTATTTTATAAGGATTACAGACGTTTTCGAATATTATTTTTATGCTATTAAAAAAACGAATTATATTTTTATAAGTAAAATTTCAAGCTTATTTTGTATTGTTTTATTGCAATATTATGGGGTTGAACATCAACTTGGAATTCTATACTTTGCATCACTTTTAATTGTTGATTTCTTATTGCAAGGAATTATTTACGGCTTTATTTTTATTACTAAAACGGCTATTAAACTTAAAAATAAATATTTTTCTATATCGATGGTAAAATATTTATTAAAAAACTCTTATCCTTTAATACTTTCAAACTTATTAGTATCTCTTTACATTTCTATTGATGATTTTATTTTAAAATACTATTTTGGAGATGCTGCAATAGGTCTTTTTGCTACCATTGATTTTTTAGTTATAGCTCTTACTTGGAGTATTGGTTTTTCAATAATTAACGCATTATATCCTTCTTTGGCAGAATCTTATAAAACGGATATCAATATATATCAGAAAAAAATAAGCGCTTTGTATAAGTACATGTTATTATTAGGAGTTCTAATAGGATTATTTTACACATTTTTTGGAACCTCTATTTTAAGTACTTTTTTTAATGAAAGTTATGTTTCTATCGCTACGCCGCTAAAAATATTTAGTTGGTCTCCAATATTCATTTTCTTGGGAATGGTTTTTGAAAAACACCTCATTAATAGTAATCAACTTAAAAAAAATGTATATCGATTTATTGTAGGTTGTTTTATGAATTTAATTTTAGGCCTTCTTTTAATTCCTACTTACAAAATAATGGGAGCCGCAATTTCTATGCTTTTTAGCCATTTTATTACCAATTTAGGGTTTATAATTTTTGATGGTAAAAACAGAAATCATTTAAAATTCATTTTTTTAAAATAAGGTTACAATAAGTCATAGTCTCCTAAAACTAAAGAATCTAGTTAGTTTTCTAATAAATCAAAGCCGTTTCCAACAAGTATAAGTTTATTCATGAGCTTTATTTGGCTTCAAATTCAACCCAACAAAAAACAACAAAGCAGGCAATACCCAACCCAAACTGTGTTCTGCAAGTGGAATAAAATTTTTAATACCCGTTAAGTTTTCTCTAGGAATAATAAACCCTAAAAAGTCTGTAATACTAAAGATAAAAGTTACCATAACAACACCTCTAAAAACCAATTTAGAAGTATACTTTTCTGGTACAACATTCAGTAGTATCAAGACGATTGTTATTGGGTATACAAACATTAAAGCAGGTACAGCAACATCAATAATAAAACCAACATTATAACTCCCAACAATAATACCTATTACACTACAAACAGCCGCAGTACTTATGTATGCCGTTTTAGAATTGTTACAAATACCTTTTATATAATCTGCGGTTCCGGTTACAATACCAACCGCAGTTGTAAAACATGCTAAAGCAACTAAGACACTTAAAAAAGTGGTTCCTAAATTACCTAAGGTTTGTGTGCTTAAACCAGATAAAATTTCAATTCTTGTAGCATTTTCTGCAAAGGTAGCACTGAATAAAGAGCCGCTTAAAATTAAGCCTCCGTAAATGAGTAATAAACCAAATCCAGATATATAACCCGCTTTTCTTATCAACGCTCTTTTTTCGTTAAAAGTAGTGTGGTTGCTATAATCTAATGAGATAATAATTACGGCACCAACAACAACGCCTGCAATAGCGTCAAAGGTTTGGTAACCTTCTAAAATACCATCTACAAAAGGATTTTTAAAGTTTGATGTATTTACGGTTCCGTTTGCTGTAAAAATAGCAATCGAAATAATTACCAATAAAATAACAACAATAATAGGTGTTAAAAATTTACCGATTAAACTGATGATTCTAGAACGGTTTACCGCAAAAATAAATACCAAAACAAAGTAAACAATACTTGTTAAAATAGGAGGCGAGTTAAAAAAAGGTTGAATTGCCATTTCATGTGTTACTGCTGCAGTTCTTGGCGATGGAATTGCAACGGCAATTATGTAAATAAGAAAACAAAAGACCGTGCTAAATACCGGAGAAACTTTTTTACCAAAATCGTACAAAGTTCCTTGTAACCGAGCGTGTGCAAAAATTGCAAAAATAGGAATAATGATGGCTGTTAAGATAAATCCTAAAACTACAATCCACCAATCTGTACCCGATTTAACACCTAAAGTAGGAGGTAAAATTAAATTTCCTGCTCCAAAAAAGAGTGAAAATAATGCAAAACCTGCAATCCAAATTTCTTTTGTCTTATTCAATTTAGTTTACTTTTTTAAGATTTAAGTCGCCAAAATCGAAACTGAAATCTGTTATTGGTGCAATATACTTCATAGTTGCACCAGTTGCATTTCCTTCTTCATTAAAAGAAAACTGTACAAAAACATCTGCATCAAAACTTCTGTTATCCCACTTTGCAACGTAAGTTGTTTGGTTGTATGGAAATAATTGTCCAACTAATTTAGAAGAACGTTCACATTTTATACGGTAAGAAGTTCCGTCATTCGTAATAATAATGTTTCCAAACCAATTGTCTTTATAGGTCCCTACAATCTGACCTGGTTTAGGTAAACTCATGTCTTTTTTAGCAACTTCTACTTTATTATAAATAACAGTTTTTAAACTATCATTATATTTTAAAAACTTGGTGTTGTTTGTTCCTAATTTTCCAATCCAATTTCTATCTTCATACCCTAAATAAGCATCTTTAATTGTATTTGTAACGGTATTAAAAGCGCTTCCATTCATTTGATTGGTTAATACAATAATTGCCAAGTCTAAATCTGGAATCATTGTAAACTGAGTTACGGTACCTAATAAACCACCTGTGTGGTATACTTGTTTGTAACCGCCTTTTACATCCGTTAAAAACCAACCTAAACCATAACCTTTAAAATTAGAGTTGTAAGCATCGCCTTTTCTAACAGGTAAAGGAGTTTGTAATTGCCAAAGCTCATGAAATTGTGTTTCGCTTAATAAACGTGTTCCGTTTTTTGTAACTGCGTCATTCATTAAAAAATTTGCCCACGTAAGCATGTCGTTTACGTTACTCATAATTCCGCCTGCAGGATTTGCAGTTTCGCTCCAATCATGCGGAATCTGAATCACTTTTCCTTCTGCTCTTGTATGTGCATCAATAATATTAGTACTGTTTGTAACTCTATTATAAGACGCTTTACTGTTGCTCATGCCAACAGGCTTCATAATTTTAGTTTCAATAAATTCTTCCCAAGAAAGACCACTTACACGTTTTAAAACTTCTCCCGCAATAATAAACATATTGTTGTTGTATGCAAATTTGCTTCTAAAAGAGGTTTCTGGTTTTAAATATTTTACATTGTTAATTACATCGGCAACATGAAAATCATTTCCTTCCGGAAAAAACATTAAATCTCCAGCGCCTAAACCCATTCCGCTTCTGTGTGTTACCAAATCTCTCACGGTAAATTGTTCCGTTACCCAAGCGTCGTATAATTGAAATTCCGGAATGTGTTTTCTTACCTTATCGTCCCAATTTAATTTTCCTGCATCTACCATCATCGCCAAAGCAAAACAAGTAAACCCTTTACTGTTAGAAGCAATACCAACTAAGGTATTTTCGTTCATGTCTTTTTTGTTGGTTAAAGAACGAACTCCGTGACCTTTTGCGTACACTATTTTTCCATCTTTTAAAATTCCGACAGAAATACCAGGTACATCAAAGGTTTTTAAAGTTTCTTCTACTAAATTATCGAGTTTTTTTTCTGCTATTTGTGCGTTACTATTAATGGTTAAAAAAGAGGTGATTAATAGTACTAAAATGGAAATAGTTGCATGTTTAAAGCTGTACATTATTGAGGTAATTTTTATCCTTGAAATATACATATTTTTCATATCTTTAAAGATGATATTTTATAAATATTATAGGAGTTCTAAAAGGGTTTGAACTCCTTTTAGGGCTTGTGTCAGTAAAAATTAAAAATGCGAGAAATAGAAACCATTAGGTTAGATCACTTCTATCATATTTATAATAGAGGAATTAATGGTGAAGATTTGTTTTATTCTGATGAAAACTATCGCTATTTTTTAAAATTATATAAAAAATATATCTTTCCTGTTGCGGAAACTTTTGCTTGGTGCTTGTTAAGAAATCATTTTCATTTATTAGTGAAAATTAGAACTGAATCAGAAATTTGTGCTTACTTTTCTATTGATAAAGAAAAAGCAACTAAAAAACCGTCTCAACAATTTTCTCATTTTTTTAATGCTTATGTACAAGCTATTAATAAACAAAATAAGCGACATGGCTCTTTGTTAGAAAAACCATTTCGAAGAATAGAGTGAAAAGATGAAACCTATCTAAAAAATTTGATTTTATATATTCATAATAATCCTATTCAGCATGATTTTGTTAAAAAATTGAAAGATTATCCTTGGAGTTCATACTCTTCTATAATTTTAGACAAAAAATCTGCGATTGAAAAAGATAAAGTAATTTATCAATTTGATACAAAAGAAAATTTTATAGATTCGCACCAACAAAAAATTGATAGTATTGCTATAGAAAAATGGTTAAACATTTAGTGTAGTATAGTTTTACTAAGTAGTCCTAACAGGGTTTTAAACCCTGTTAGGGTTGAATAACTTCGAATTTATTGACGATGATTTTAGATTATAAAAACGCCAATGTTTTTTATACCGATCAAGGAAAAGGAACTGCTGTAGTTTTGATTCATGGTTTTTTAGAGAATTCCACGATGTGGGATAAAATTACTCCAGAATTAACCAAAAGAAACAGAGTAATTACGATTGATTTACTAGGTCACGGAAAATCTGACTGTTTGGGTTATGTACATTCTATGGAGTTATTTGCTAAAACTGTGGAAGCAGTTTTGAAGCACTTAAAAATTAGAAAATTTATTTTGGTTGGCCATTCTTTAGGAGGCTATGTTTCTTTAATTATTTCCAAAATGAATCCCTCTAAAATAAAGGGATTATGCTTATTAAATTCAACTTCTAATGAAGATTCTGAAGAACGAAAAAAAATAAGAATTAGAGCAAATAAAATGGTTCAAAATAATTTTGAAAGTATGGTTAAAATGTCCATTTCAAATTTATTTAATCAAGAAAATTTATTGCAATTTAAAGAAGAAATAGAAGCCATAAAAACAGCAGCTTTACAAACTTCTTTACAAGGGTATGTTGCAGCAAATGAAGGTATGAAATTGCGCCTAAACACTAATGCTGTTTTAACAGATAATCATTTTAAAAAAATGATTATTGTTGGTGAAAAGGATCTTGTTTTAGATTTAGAAACTTCTAAAGAGGAAGCTGAAAAAACCAATTCTGAGTTGGTTATTTTTCCTGACGGACATATGAGTCATATTGAAAACACACAAGAATTAATTTTTGTTTTAAAAGATTTCCTAAAGAACTGTTAATCTTATTATTTACTGTAATTTGTTTAAATTCTCTTCGACCAAGCGTAAAACCGAAATCGATGAAACAGTTTATATTACTATTTTTTTTAGTAACTTCTACAATTATATCCGCTCAAGATATAGATTACAATACAAAAAAAGGTTTTGTAGCAGAAGGGTACGATGTAGTTTCTTATTTTAATAATAAAGCAGAAAAAGGAGAAAAGAATTTTACAACAACATACGACGACGTACAATTTAAGTTTTCATCAAAAGAAAATTTAGCAATTTTTAATAAATCACCTAAAAAATACGTTCCTGCTTATGGAGGATATTGTGCGTATGCAATTGGTGCAAAAGGAGAAAAAGTTTCTATAGATCCGGAGACTTTTGAGATTAGAGACGGAAAATTATATTTATTCTACAATTCTTGGGGAACAAATACGTTAGAGTTATGGGAGAAAGAAGGAGCAGAGTTGCTTAGAGATAAGGCAGATAAAAACTGGAAAAAAATAATAAATAATGAAGATTGAAAGCAATGTCGGGGGATTTTGTGAATGTGGAAACAAAAAAGAGCTGATTAAATCAGCTCTTTTTTTTATATACTCTAGTGTTATTTCTAAATAACAACTTAAAATAGATCTATTCTTTACTCAACTACTAATAAATAATATGTTTTTTTACCACGTTGTAATAACACATATTTATTTGCGATTAAATCTTCTTTAGTAATAGAATAATCTTCTTTTATTTTTTCTTTGTTTACAGAAATTGCATTTTCTTTTAATGCTCTTCTAGCGTCTCCGTTAGATCCTAAAAAGTTTGTTTTGGCAGCCAAAGCACCAATCATATCTAAACCTTCTTCAATATCGGTAGCAGATACGGTAGCTTGTGGTACGCCATCAAAAACATCTAAAAATGTTTGTTCATCTAAAGACTTTAAGTCAGAAGCAGTAGATTTACCAAATAAAATATTAGAAGCTTTTAAAGCATTCTCAAACGCTTCTTTTCCGTGTGTTAAAGTAGTAACTTCTTCACCAAGTGTTTTTTGTAATAAACGTAAATGCGGATTTTCTTTATGCTCTGCAATTAAGTTTTCTATAGTTTCTTTATCTAAAAATGTAAACTTTTTAATAAAGTTTTCTGCATCTTCATCAGAAGAATTTAACCAATATTGGTAGTATTTATAAGGAGAAGTTCTGTCTGTGTTTAACCAAACATTTCCGCCTTCTGTTTTACCAAATTTTGTTCCGTCTGCTTTTGTAACTAAAGGCACTGTAATTGCATACGCTTTTCCTTGTGCTTTTCTACGGATTAATTCTGTACCTGTAGTAATGTTTCCCCACTGGTCTGAACCACCCATTTGTAGTCTACAATTTTTCTCTTGGTATAAATGATAAAAATCGTATCCTTGAAATAATTGGTACGTAAATTCTGTAAAACTCATACCAACAGAAGATTCAGAACTCAAACGTTTCTTTACAGAATCTTTAGCCATCATGTAGTTTACAGTAATGTGTTTTCCTGTATCTCTTACAAAATCGATTAATGAAATATCTTTCATCCAATCGTAGTTATTTACCAATTCTGCTTTGTTTTCTGCGGTAGCATCAAAATTTAAAAAACGTTCTAAATTTTCTTTAACACCCGCAACATTTTTTGCTAAAGTAGCTTCGTCTAACAAATTACGTTCTGCAGATTTTCCAGAAGGGTCTCCTACCATACCTGTTGCGCCACCAATTAATGCAATTGGGTTATGACCTGCATTTTGAAAGTGTTTCAAAATGAAAATTTGTACCAAACTACCAATATGTAGAGAGTCTGCAGTTGGATCGAAACCAATATAACCGGCAGTTTTATTTTTTAATAAATATTCTTCTGTATCTGGCATAATATCATGCAATAACCCACGCCAGCGTAATTCTTCAACAAAATTTGTCATTATAAGTCTAAATTAATTCAATTCAAAATACGAATGTCAAACTAAGCTTGTCTAAGTTTTGTGTCTCGATAATTTAAATTATCAGCCTAGACAAGCTTAATTTGACATCTTATAGCAATTATTTATTTGCTATTTTTCATTATGCAAAGATAAACTTATCAATGAAAATATCATAAATTCGCGGTATGATTTTAGTTACTGGAGGAACAGGTTTAGTTGGTGCACATTTGTTATATCATTTACTTAAAAATGATGAAAAAATACGTGCTATTTACCGTTCTGAAGAAAGAATTAAAAAAGTACAACAAGTCTTTTCTTATTATACGGATGATGCTGCTGCTTTAATTTCTAAAATAGAATGGTTTAAAGCAGACATAACAGATGTTCCATCTATGATTCCTGCTTTTATTGGCGTTGAAAAAGTATATCACTGTGCAGCATTTATTTCTTTTAATCCGAAAGATTATAGAGAAATGCGTAAAGTAAATATTCACGGAACCGCAATTATTGTAAACCTTGCTATTGATGCAAAAGTGAATAAAATTTGTTTTGTAGGTTCTATTGCTTCTGTTGGAGATTCTCTAAAAGGTGAGCTTATTACCGAAGAGAATGAATGGAACCCCGAATCAGATAATAGTGGATATTCTATAACGAAATTTGGCGCAGAAATGGAAATTTGGAGAGCAAGCCAAGAAGGAGTAGATGTAGTTATTGTAAACCCAGGAGTTATTTTAGGAAGTGGTTTTTTTGCAGCTGGTTCTGGTAAAATATTCTCTCAAGTGTATAATGGTTTAAAGTACTATACAGAGGGAGTTACTGGTTTTGTAGGTGTAAAAGATGTTGTTGATGCTATGATTAAACTGATGAATTCTAGCGTTAAAAATGAGCATTTTATTTTAGTTTCGGAGAATAAATCTTTTAAAGAAATTTTCTTTTCTATTGCAGATGCTTTTGGTAAAAAAAGACCAACAAATAATATTAAGCCTTGGCAAACCGCAATTTTTTGGAAGGTTTCTTGGGTATTATCTCTAGTTTCAAGAAAAGAACCGTTATTGAGTAAATATTCAGCAAGGAGTGCACATTCGGTGTCTAAATACTCCTCAGAAAAAATTAAAAAAACGATCCCTTTTCAATTTGAGAAAATTGATACTGTTATTAAAGAGGTGTCTCAGAAATACGTTAAATCTTTATCTGAAATTCCTCTAAATTAGGATTTAAAATCTTTTCTGCCTTTTTTATAGAATCTAATTTTTTTAACTTTTTTCCAATTTTTTTAATAGAGTCTTTTCTAATAGAATCTTTTCGTGAGCTTACTTTATTATAAAAATCTTTTTTTTCTTCTAAGTTTTTTTTAACATCTGTAATCATTTCCTCGTATAAATCTATTTTAGAGGTATAGTATAAGTTGCTACTTTGAAAACGTAGGCTATCAATTTTATATTTATCATATATAAAAGCCATGTAATTAACTTTCTTTTGCTCGTTTTTGTTTTGTACAAATTTTGCAGAAGAAGCAATCATCATGTCCCCAAGTAATAAGGTCATTGTATCTCTCGGGATGAGGTCTTCTGGTTCTTTAAAAATGGTGTTACTTGTACAAGAAGCCAAGAAAAGAAAAACAAAAAAATAACTGAATTTTTTCATATTAACGATTAAAGGTCAGGCGTTTTCCTTTAATATTATCATTAAAGACACCATTATTATAAATTAAATTTCCATTTACAAAAGTATGCGTTATGGTTGATGAAAAAGTAGTGCCTTCAAAAGGAGACCAACCACATTTGTATAAAATATTGTCTTTAGAAACGGTTTGTGGCTTGTTGTTATCAATTAAAACGATATCTGCAAAATAGCCTTCTTTAATAAAGCCACGTTTTTCAATTTGAAATAATTTTGCAGGATTATGGCTCATTTTTTCAACCAATTTTTCAATAGAAATAACACCTTCTTTTACTTTTTCTAAAAGAGCAATAACTGCATGTTGTACTAAAGGTCCGCCACTTGGTGCTTTTGTATATACATTTGTTTTTTCTTCTAAAGTATGAGGTGCGTGGTCTGTTGCTAAAACATCAATTCTATCATCTAACAGTGCTTCCCATAAGCCAAGTCTGTCTTTTTCTGTTTTTACCGCCGGATTCCATTTAATATGGGTTCCTTTTTCTTCATAATCTTTATCAGAAAACCATAAGTGGTGCACACAAACTTCTGCAGTAATTTGCTTTTCTTCTAAAGGAATATCGTTTCTAAAAAGCTCGGTTTCTTTTGCTGTTGATACATGGAAAATATGCAAACGTGCACCTGTTTTTTTCGCTAGTTCAATTGCTTTAGAAGATGATAAATAACACGCTTCTTCACTTCTAATAATAGGGTGATATTTTACTGGAATATCTTCTCCGTATTTATCAACAAACTCTTGTGTATTTTTTCTGATGGTTGCTTCATCTTCACAATGTACAGAAATAATCATTTTTGTTGATGAGAAAATTTTCTCTAGAATTTCTTCATTATCAACCAACATGTTTCCTGTAGAAGAGCCTAAGAATAATTTAATTCCGGCTACTCTTTTAGGATCTGTTTTTAATAATTCTTCTAAGTTATCGTTTGTACCACCAAACATAAAAGAATAATTAGCGTAAGAATCGTTTGCTGCTATTGTAAATTTATCTTCCAATAAATCTTGTGTTGTAGCTTGTGGTACCGTGTTTGGCATTTCTATAAAAGTAGTAATTCCGCCAGCAACCGCAGCTCTACTTTCTGTAGCAATATTAGCTTTATGTGTTAAGCCAGGTTCTCTAAAATGCACTTGATCATCAATAAAACCAGGGATTAAAAATTTACCTTCAGCATCAATAATTTCAACATTTTCTGTTGTTGTTATGTCTGATGAAATTTCTTTTATAATTCCGTTTTCTATAAAAACATCACCTAAAAAAGTGTTGTTTTCATTTACGATTCTTGCGTTTTTTATTAAAGTCGATTTCGCCATTTTATATAATTATTTTTACTGAAAATACTTTGCTGATTTTGGCAAAGTTAGTAAAGTTTTTAATTGTTTTTTTACTATTTCTATCTATTAAATACTCATTTTCATGTTCACTAAGATTTTTGTAAAACCAAAGCGTTCATAAGATTTTATTGCTGCAGAATTAGTGTTATACACATCTAATCTTAATTCTTTCAAGTCTTTTTTTACCGCCCAATCTTTTAAAGCTTCTAAAATTAAATTGCTAATTTTATTTCCTCTAAAAGCTGGTTTTACAAATATAAAACCAATATAACCATGTTTTGGGTTTTTATGATATTGTTTAGAATTTTCTATTCTTAGGTAGCCAGAAGCAATTAATTGATTGTTAGAAACAGCTACAATAAAATAAATGTCTTTATTAGAAATTAATTCAGGTATATTGTAATAAGACAATTTACCATCACCTAAAAAAGGATCTAAAGGTTTTTCAGCAGCTACAACCCCTTGTTCAAACTCTAATAGTGTTTCTAAATCTTTTAAATTAGCGGTTCTAATAGAAGTTTTATGCATAGACTTATTTTGGTAACCCTTTTAATTTCATTTTTATCACGCCAAACAAAGCCTCAGAAATAATATTTCCATTCATTTTAGAGGTTCCTAAGGTTCTATCTGTAAAAATTACAGAGACTTCTTTTATGTTAAAACCATGTTTCCATGCTTTAAATTTCATTTCTATTTGAAAAGCATATCCTATAAATTTTATTTTGTCTAATTGTATGGTTTCTAGTACGTTTCTTTTCCAGCAGACAAAACCTGCAGTAGTATCAAAAACCGGGATTCTAGTAATAAAACGCACGTATTTAGACGCAAAATAAGATAGTAGAATTCTTTTCATTGGCCAGTTTACAACATTCACTCCTTGTGAGTACCTAGAGCCTACAGATACATCTGCCCCCTTTTTTTTACAAGCTTTATATAAGCGAATTAAATCTTTTGGGTTGTGAGAAAAGTCGGCATCCATTTCTATAATATAGTCATATTTTTTAGCAATAGCCCACTTAAAACCATGTATGTAAGCGGTGCCTAAACCACTTTTACCAATCCTTTTTTCTAAAAAAAGTTGATTTGGAAATTCTAAAATTAAGTTTTCTACTATTTTTGAGGTTCCATCAGGAGAATTATCATCTACAACCAAAATATGAAACTCTTTTTTTTGGTTAAAGGTGGCTCTAATAATAACTTCTATGTTTTCTTTTTCGTTATAAGTAGGTATTATGACTAACGCGTCTGACATAAATAAAATTTCATGTAGTAAGTAGACAAATATACATTTTTTAATTACTAATTTTGTGTTAATCTTACCAAAACAAAAATAGGTGCAAGCAGTAGAAAGAGTAATAGTTGATAACAGTTGGATTACCATATTATTGGTGTGCCTTCTTGCCTGTATTTTTCTATTAAGAGGGTTAAGTACTGTAAGGTTAAAAGGTAGTGTGTCTTCTTTATTAAATAAAAGTTTTGTTGAGTCTGAAATTGAGGAGAATAGCTCTTTTTTTAATCCTTTTAAAAACGTAGTTTTTGTTTTTTCTATAACAATTCTTTCTTTATTATCGTATAAAATTTATTTGCATTATAATTCTTCTTCCGAACAAGGATTTTACACTTTTTTAAAAATTTTGGGAGTTGTTTTTTCTTATTTGACAATAAAAAGGTTGTTAGAATTCTTGCTTTCTGTGATTTTTAAGATCGATAAAAAGCTAGATTTCTTTTTAGTTTCTAAATCTATTTATTTGTATTCGGTATCCTTTTTTCTACTTATAGCTATTGTTTTAGTAGAATATTCTCAATTAAATACACTTTTTTTAGTCTATTTTTCGGCCCTATTATTTTCCGTTCGTTTTATATTTCATGCGGTCATTAATAAAAAGCTGATTTTTAGCGAGTTGTTTTATTTTATTTTGTACCTTTGCGCCTTCGAAATAGCGCCGCTATTTATACTGTTTAGATTGCTATTTTAACTAGAAAAAAGAAGCATATGAAAGTGAAAACGATCTTAGTATCGCAACCAGAACCAAAGACAGAAACTTCCCCTTATTTTGATCTGTCTGATAAGCAAAAAGTCAAGATAGACTTTAGACCTTTTATTCATGTAGAAGGTATCTCTGTCAAAGAAGTAAGAGGAGAAAAAGTTGATTTACATAACTTTACCGCTATTATTTTAACAAGTAGAAATGCTGTTGATCACTTTTTTAGAATTGCAGAAGAAATGCGATTTAAAGTGCCAGATGCTATGAAATATTTTTGTCAGTCTGAAGCTGTTGCTTATTACTTACAAAAATATGTTGTGTACAGAAAGCGAAAAATTTATGTAGGTACAAGAACATTTCCAGATTTAACAAAGTTAATTAAGAAACATAAATCAGAAAAATTTTTATTACCAAGTTCAGATAAATTAAAACCATTAATTCCTGAGGAATTAGATAGTTTAGGAATCAACTGGAAGCGATTAGATTTATACCGTACTGTAGTGAGCGATTTGTCTGATTTAGAAGATGTATTTTATGATGTTTTGGTGTTTTTTAGTCCATCAGGAATAGAGTCACTATTAAAGAACTTTCCAAACTTTCAGCAGAATAAAACTAGAATAGCAGCTTTTGGTAACTCTACTGTTAAAGCAGTTACAGATGCAGGTTTTAAATGTGATATTACAGCGCCGTCACCAGAAACACCTTCTATGACAATGGCTTTAGATAAGTATATTAAATTGGTAAATAAGAAGTAATATTTCTTAAAAATCATAAAAAAAACCAAGCATTTTTGCTTGGTTTTTTTTATGATTTTTTTTAGTTATAAATTTAATTACTCTTTTAAAGTAACTGTTCTATCAACACTATTAAAAGGCCCAGGAATTAAATTTCCTTCTGCATCTATTAACTCTAATTTTATAGAAACTTTTCCTTTTGGTAAACCTTTAATTACCTGTGGTGCCCATTCTGTTATTATAAATTCTTTCTCGTTAATCGTTGCACGAACTTTAGTGCCATTTTTTGAAAGTTGTGTATTTAATACGAAAAAATCTAGTAATAGATTCTCTGTATCTTTTCTGGTATATTCTCCTTTTGGGCGACTATAAATAAGTGTTGGTGCGCTTATATCTAAATTTTTATCATCTTTAGTATCTTCTCCAACGATTAATTTTTTAACCACTACAGAATTTTCGTTTTTAACAGACTCATGATAAGACCTGCTTAAAAATGCAACCAAATGATGTACTCCATTAGGCATATCTTTTTTAAATGTTGACTCATAATGCGCAGAATATGGTTCATTGTTTAAAATAAAATGAATATGTTGTCCTTTTTCTGAATTTGCTAAAAGCTCTGCATTTTTACTTTGTGTTAATACTCCTAATTCGTAATTATTTACTTCAAAATTAAAAGCAGTTTCGCCAACAGTTTTTATTTCTGTTTCACTTGGTGTTATCATTTTAAGTGAAGCTGCAGCGTATTCTGGTGAGTTTTCTAATTTTTCTAAGGTAATATTTGTACTTTTTTCAGGAGTATCGTTCGCTTTATCCTTTTTAGTCTCTTTACAGCCTACAAGTGTTATTAAGGTTAAACAGATAATACTTAATATTCTTAATTTCATATTTATTGATTTAAGTTAATAATATTTAGTTATAATGTTCAAATATGAAACCTTTTTAAGATTAATTGTATAACAATAGCATTAGATATGAACTCAATCCGAAAAACAAATGATTTTTTAATTTGAAATTTGGAGTTTACTCATTGAGGATATAAAGTCCTTTATGAAATATTTGATATTATAAATTTTGATTAGTGAATCCTAAGCAAACAAAGTAGCAAAAGCCTCTTCAATTTTACCAACTAGAACCAATCTTATTCCGTGGTTTTTAGAAGAAATCTTATTGTATTTAGATGCAACTAAGGTTTTGTAACCTAATTTTTCTGCTTCTGTAATTCTTTGATCAATTTTAGAAACAGGTCTTATTTCTCCTGCCAAACCAACTTCTGCAGCAAAACATACATTTGGATTAATTGCCACGTCTTGGTTAGAGGATAAAATTGCAGCTACAACTGCTAAATCTATTGCTGGGTCGTCTACATTTATTCCTCCAGTGATATTTAAAAAGACATCTTTTGCACCTAATTTAAAGCCAGCTCTTTTTTCTAGAACCGCTAAAATCATGTTTAATCTTTTTAAATTGTAACCCGTTGTAGAACGTTGAGGTGTTCCGTAAACCGCTGTAGAAACCAAAGCTTGTATTTCTATCATTAAAGGTCTAATACCTTCTAAAGTACTTGCAATTGCGGTTCCGCTTAAATCTGCATCTTTCTTAGAAATTAGTATTTCTGATGGATTAGAAATTTCTCGTAATCCGTTAGAAAGCATTTCATAAATTCCTAATTCTGATGTAGATCCGAATCTGTTTTTCTGGCTTCGTAATATTCTGTAAGTATGGTTTCTGTCTCCTTCAAACTGTAAAACAACATCTACCATGTGTTCTAAAATTTTGGGGCCAGCAATGTTTCCGTCTTTATTGATGTGTCCAATTAATAAAACCGGAGTCGCAGTTTCTTTGGCATATTTAATCAATTCTGCAGCAGTTTCTCTAATTTGAGAAATACTTCCAGGAGAAGCTTCTATAGAACTTGTATGTAAAGTTTGTATGGAATCTATTACCAAAACATCTGGCATTGTTTCTTCAATATTTTTGAAGATATTTTGCGTGTTCGTTTCTGTTAAGATTAAACAATTTGAGTTGTTTGCTTCTAGCCTTTCTGCTCTCATTTTTATTTGAGATTGACTTTCTTCACCAGAAACATATAGAACTTTTTGGCTAATATTTAAGGCAACTTGCAATAATAAAGTCGATTTTCCAATTCCGGGTTCACCACCTAAAAGAGTAACAGAACCTTTTACCAATCCGCCACCTAAAACGGTATCTAATTCATTATTGTTGGTAACAATTCTTTCTTCTGGGTTTAATTGAATGTCCGCAACTTTTAAAGGTTTATTTACGGTTTGTTTTGCTGTAGTAGATTGTTTCCAAACGCGTTTTTCTTCTTTTTGAACTACTTCTTCTACAATGGTATTCCATTCTTTACAGGCACCACATTGTCCTACCCATTTAGCATGTTGAGTTCCACAGTTCTGACAGAAAAAAGTTGTTTTGGTTTTAGCCATTTTAAAAGAGTTTCAAAGTTTGAAAAGCAACAAAGTTACAAAGTTTATAGGCAGATAATTTTAAATTTTTAATAAAAGAAGTTTTCTTATTCGTAGCAAATAGTTGCGTTAGCGATTGAACGGTATGTTTAAGCTCTTTTTATTTTGCTGTTTTTTTGCAAAAGAAAAAAGCGAGTAGTGAAAGCGCGACCTTTTTAGGGAACGCCCAAAAATATCTGGTATTAATAAGAGTATAAAGTTCCGTTAAAAATTAGTTCTTATAGGGTATATTTCTTATGTTGCTTCCTTTCATTTACAACAAATAAAATAGTGAATTATGTTTAAAAAACTTATAGGAATAGAGCCTTTAGAGTTAATTGAGTCGGTTAATATAAAATTAGAATCTTTAACAGAAAACCTACTATTATACACAGACAGACCAACAACTGACGATGAGATTGTAGCGCGTATTGGTGATGCAGATGGTGTTTTGTTAAGTTATACTACTACATTAACAAAAGAAATTTTAGAGCGTTGTCCGAACATAAGATATATAGGTATGTGCTGTTCGTTGTATGCGTCAGAAAGTGCTAATGTAGATATTAACTATGCAAATTCTCGTGGTATTACCGTTACTGGTGTGCGTGATTATGGAGATAAGGGAGTTGTGGAATATGTAATTAGTGAGTTGGTAAGATGTTTACATGGTTTTGGAACTACTTCTGATGGTAAACCAAGAAATGCTTGGGGCGGAATTCCAAGAGAGATTACAGGACTAAAAGTAGGGATTGTAGGTTTGGGTAAATCTGGAGGTATGGTTGCGGATGCACTTCACTTTTTAGGTGCAGAAATCACTTATTTTGCTAGAAGCGAAAAACAAGATGCTAAAGCCAAAGGCTATGAGTTTTTACCACTAGAAGAACTAATGAAAGAAAATGAAGTAGTGATTGCTTGTTTAAATAAAAACACTGTTTTATTGCATGAAAACGAGTTTATTAAATTTGGTAATCATAAAATATTATTCAATACAGGATCATCACCTGCTTGGGATGCTGAGCCTTTTAATAAGTGGCTAGCAGCAGGTGACAATGCCGTATATTGTGATACTCTTGGCGCTTTAGGTGATAAAGAGCTTTTAAATAATCCTAAAGTTAATTGCTTAGAAGTTTCTACAGGTAGAACACAGCAAGCGTTTGTTAGGTTAAGTGAAAAGGTGTTAGCTAATTTAACTACTTACTTTAAAAAGCAATAGGCGAAGTAATATTTCGCAATGTATTAACAATACTCCAGCCAGCAATTTTTGCCGTTTGACTATAAATGTTTAAAACGGCATGAATTTCCTGGCTTTTTATTTCTATACGATGGTTATCGCCAACAAATTCTGGGGCAGTTTTAATGGAGACCTTTACGTTTTCTGGTCCTGTTGAAGCCAATGCAGCTGCTACAGAAACGTTTACTTGTCTTGGAAAAAGTGCGATGGCTTCTACAGCAGTACCTTTAAAGGATGTGTGTTCTTGCGTTTCTATAACAGGATTATAAACTGGGCTATTTCTCATGGCTCTTGGCGATTTTGTAGATTCGAAAGTCACTTCGCTTTCTTCCATTAAAGACACGGTTCTTAATACGTCGAATCCTCCAACGGCTCCTGATGCAATATGAACTCGTGTACCATATTCTAAAGCTGTTTTTTTAACCTCTTCGTAAAAATTGGCATCTGCAAGACCTCCAATAGAAATTGTTACTATTGATGTTCCGTTTTTTAGCGTTGGCAATGCTATTTCTTTTAAAGAATCTGGAGAAGATGCTTCTACAAGATAATCTGGTTTAAGCTTTAATAATTCTTCAAGTGAATGACATGGAGTACAGGTGTAACTTCTATCGGCATTGTTAATATGGTTCGAAAAAATCAAGGCTTTATTGAAAGTCCTAGAGTATGTGCCGATAATTTGAAAATCTGGCAACAAGCCTTTATCTAAAGCTTGTACAACGATGCTTGCAAGTCCGCCGCAACCTACAATTGCTAATGTTTTTTTTTTTTTTCATAACGGCAAACATATTGCTTTTTTAAAGTTAAGGCAATTATAAAAAGTTATTGAATAGTTAAATGAAAACTAGGTCTTATAAGTAGCCATTCTCAAGACGGAGTTCTCTTAAAAGTTAGCAAATGTTTGCGTTAGCGATTGAACGACATGTTTGAGCTCTTTTTCTTTTGCTAGTTTTTTAGCAAAAGAAAAAAGCGAGTAGTGAAAGCGCGACCTTTAGGTAACGCCCAAAAACTATTTATTCTTGTTGTAGATTGGTAATGCAAAAAATGCCAAACCTCCAAAAACAATAATCATGGCAGTTTGTGCGGTCCACATAATCCAACCAAAAGCGGTTGCAGGTTCTGTAGGTACATCAAACAACGCCAAGGCACCGGCTACAGCAATTGGGTATAATCCAATTCCTCCATTTGTTGCCGCAATGGAGAAGCCACCCGCAATAAACCCGATTAATATTCCGCCAAACGGAACGTGTAAACCTTCAATTGCAGGAATTGTTGCCCAAAACATGGCAACGTACATTACCCAAATAAATACGGTATGAAAGATAAATGCCCATTTATTTTTCATTTTAAAAATACTAGTAACACCTTCTAACAAGCCAGCAATAAAGGTTTTAATTTTTAGTAAAAACCCAGATTTAGCTTTCTTTATAAATGATGTTAAAATGTAAAAACCAAGAATAAGAACCGTTAAACCAATAATGATTTTTGTTGGATTAAAGTTTTTAGTTAAGAGGTCGTAGATAAAATCGAATTGAACAAAAAGTGTTATTGCAACGATAGAAAGCATCATAATTAAATCTGCAATACGTTCGGCTACAATAGTTCCAAATCCTTTTTCGAAAGGAATTTTCTCGTAGTTTGCCATTACAGTTGCTCTAGAAATTTCTCCAGCTCTTGGTATGGCTAAGTTTACTAAATAACCTACTAAAACAGCTAAAACACTATTTGTGTATTTGGGTTTAAAACCCAAAGGTTCTAACATGAATTTCCATCTATAAGCTCTAGAAAGGTGACTTAAAATTCCGAAAAATAGACCAAGGACAATCCAACCATATTTTGCGTCTTTAAAATAACCTATTAAGACTTCTAAAGAAATTTTTGAGAGAGAGTACCATACTAAAAAACCTCCTAAAACAAGAGGTAGTATCGTTTTTAATATTTTTTTGATATTCAAATCTATGTAAGTGTATTGTCTTTTTCGTTAGGGAAAACTAAAGATGGTTTAAAGTTTTTTGCTTCTTCAATATCCATGAATCCGTAAACGATTAGAATTAAAACGTCATTAACAGCAACTTTTCTTGCTGCTGCTCCGTTTAATGTGATTTCTCCACTTCCACGAGGTCCAGGAATAGCGTATGTTTCTAAACGCTCGCCATTATTATTGTTTACAATTTGAACACGTTCACCTTCAATAATGTTGGCCGCATCCATTAAATCTTCATCAATGGTAATGCTTCCTATATAATTTAAATCTGCACCTGTAACTTTTACACGGTGGATTTTTGATTTTACAACTTGTACTAACATGGGGCAAAAATACTATTTTTTTTGATTACTACTATTTTAATCGAATGTTGTCTATCAATCGTATTTCTCCTGCATAAACTGCAATAAAAGCACGGTTTTTATTGTTAGATTCTTTGTTTTTTATGGTTTCTAATGATTTTTCATCAGCAATTGTAAAATACTCTAATTCTAATAAAGGGTGTTCTTTAAACTGGTTTTCTACCCACTCAGTTACGGTTACATCATTTTCTATGCCAAATTTATTTTTAACTTTTTTAAGAGTTTTGTAAATAAAAGGAGCTGCCTCTCTATGTTCTTTAGATAATCTAGCATTTCTAGAACTCATTGCCAAACCATCTGCTTCTCTAAAAATGGGGCATCCTTTTATTTTTACAGGCAGTCTGTTTTTTCTAACCATTTTTTTGATAATCTGTAACTGCTGAAAATCCTTTTGACCAAAATAAGCTCTATTAGGTGTTACAATTTCGAAAAGGGTTTTTACGATGGTACCAACACCATCAAAATGCCCTTTTCTAAATTTGCCTTCCATTTGGTGTTCTAGTCCGTCAAAATCAAATTTTTCAGATGATATGTTTTCTGCATATATTTCTGCTACAGAAGGTAGAAATAATACATCACAAGAAACGCTTTCTAACAATTTAGTGTCGTTTTCTATCGTTTTTGGATATTTAATTAAGTCCTCTTGGTTGTCAAACTGGGTTGGATTTACAAAAATACTGACTACAACTAGATCGTTTTTTTGGATTGCTTTTTTAATTAAAGATAAATGACCTTCGTGTAATGCGCCCATTGTTGGCACAAAACCAATGGTTTTATTATCCTCTTTTTTAGAGGCTAAATATGCATTTGTTTCTTGTTTAGTGTTAAAAATTTTCATCTTCAAAAATTAAGTAGAGTCTGCAAACTTACCAATTTAACACGATATTAGCATAAAAATTTGTATTTTTGCGCTTCTTATAAAAGAGTTTGATTTAATGAAGGACAAGAGAATATTATTTGTTTCATCTGAAGTAGTTCCATACTTACCCGAAACAGAGTTATCATCTACAGCCTTTAATGTTGCAAAAAACGCACATTCTAAAGGAGTACAAACAAGAATTTTCATGCCAAGATATGGCGTAATTAACGAGCGAAGACATCAGCTACACGAAGTAATTCGTTTATCTGGGATGAATCTAGTAGTTAATGATATGGATATGCCATTAATTATAAAAGTTGCTTCTATTCCTAAAGAAAGAATGCAAGTATATTTTATAGATAATGAAGAATATTTTAAACGAAAAGCCGTTTTTACAGATGAAGATGATGATTTGTTTGAAGATAATGATGAGCGCGCTATTTTCTTTGCAAAAGGAGTTATAGAAACTGTAAAAAAATTAAATTGGGCACCAGATATTATCCACGTTCACGGATGGATGGCTTCTCTTTTACCTCTTTATTTAAAAGAGTTTTATAAAGAAGAACCTTTGTTTACAGAAAGCAAGATTATAACATCTTTATACAATAACCCTTTTGAGGGAACATTAGATGAATCTTTAGCAGATAAAGTGAAATTTGATAATATATGTGATGAGAAAATTGCGACTATTAAAACACCAAGCTTTACAAACATATTAAAAAGTGCCATAGAAAATTCTGACGCAATTATTCATGGTAGTGAAGAGATTTCAGAAGAATTAACTTCTTTTATAGAAGGGAAAGATATTCCGGTTTTAGAATATCAAACTGAAGACTTAAAGGAAAGTTATTTAAATTTTTATGCTGATTTAATTTCAGCTAATTAATTATTTTATAAAGTGAGGAGAATTTTTGAGAAAAGCACATTTTTTGTAGCTTTAGTATTAGTATTTACAGCTGTTATTTCTTGTGAAAAAGATTTTACAGATATCGGATCGAGTATTGTTAACAATACAAGGTTTGGTACAGATACTTTAACAGTTAAAGGAATTACTATAGAGAATAGCCCTATTACAAGTGTTACTTCAGATAATATTTCTGCAGAGCCTGGGCAATATTTATTAGGAGTACATGCAAGTGATGCTTACGAAAAAATAGAAGCTTCTATCGTTTCACAATTAGCGCTAAGTACAGGTTTGCAAGTAATAGATGATGCAAATATTTACGGTTCTGATACTATTGTGGTTACCACAATAGATACTGTATTTGTAAAATTACCTTATCAAACAACTTTAAATGATGATGCTACAGCTTATACTTTAGATTCAATAATAGGAGATCAGTCTAAAGCATTTAATTTAAATGTTTATAGAAGTAGTACTTATTTAAGTATATTAGATCCTGCAGAACCTTCAAAATTAAATAGTTATCAGTCTAATGATGTGTTTGAAAAAGAAGGAACTGAGCTAAATGTTACTCCAAATTTTCAATTTTTACCAAGCTTAACAGATTCAATTGTAGTTAATAGATGGTTAAGTGATGCTACATTGGCTACTCAAGATACAGTAACTTATTTCAATACTTCAAGTTCGTCTACAATACCTGTGCCGTTTGCAGTGATTCCTTTAAAAGAAGATAAAATTAAAGAGTTATTTTTAGACCAATATGAATCGACATATTTTGATTCTCAGGTTGCATTTAATGATTATTTTAAAGGACTTATTTTAGAAGCTACAGGAGATCAAGGGTCTTTAATTTCTTTTAATTTTAATGGTATAGTTAAGCCATCACTGGAAATTTATTATACCAATACAGTTGTTGCTGGAGGAGCAATTATAGATACGATTTATAAAAATGATAGTTTTTTATTATCAGGAGTAAGAGCGAGTACTTATAAAATGGTAGATAAAGTTTACCCTTCGGATAAAATTACATTACAAGGTGCGGCAGGAAGCGAAGCTAAAATAAATCTTTTTGGAGCAGGTGAGATAGAAGAATTAAGAGCGAGAAATCTTTTGATAAATGATGCTTCTTTAACTTTTTATATCAATCAATCTGTAGATACAACCGCTGTTCCTTATCAATTGTTTTTGTACAAAAGCGATGAAGGTGAAAACCCTGTTTATAGTCAAGTAAAAGATATGTACTCAGAAGGAGCAACTCTTTTTGGAGGTTTGTTAGAAAGAAATAGCAATGGAGAAAAAGAGAAGTATACTTTTAGAATTACAGATTATATTTCAGACATATTAAGTGGAGAAACAGATTATTCTCCAGCATTGAGGCTTAAAGTAATTAACTCAACAGATTTACTAACAGTTACAGATACTGTATTTAAAAATTATAATTGGAATCCGAAGGCAGTAACTCTTTTTAATCATCAAGCTATAGATGATAGTAAAAAGGTAGAGTTAAAGATTTCATATTCAGAGAAAAAGGATTAAAAAAAAACTAACTAAAAGAAAAATTTTTATGTGTGGAATTACTGGATATATTGGCTTTAGAGATGCTTACCCAATAGTTGTAAATGGACTTAAAAGATTAGAGTATAGAGGGTATGATAGTTCTGGGATAATGATGTATGATGGAAAAGAAATACATCTTTCTAAAACCAAAGGAAAAGTTTCTGATCTAGAAGCTATAACAGATAATGACGAAAAAAGAAAAAAAGGGAATATAGGAATTGGTCATACACGTTGGGCTACTCACGGTGTGCCTAATGATGTAAATTCTCACCCACATATTTCTCAGTCTGGTGAATTAGTTATTGTACATAACGGTATTATTGAAAATTACGACACTTTAAAAAAAGAACTAATATCTAGAGGTTATGTTTTTAAGAGTGATACAGATACAGAGGTTTTAGTAAACCTTATAGAAGAAGTAAAAAAGAACGAAGGTTGTAAATTAGGGAAAGCAGTTCAATTAGCACTAACAAGTGTTGTAGGAGCTTATGCAATTGCTGTTTTTGATAAAACAAAACCAAATGAATTAGTTATTGCTCGTTTAGGAAGTCCTATTGCAATTGGAGTAGGAAAAGATAATAGTGAATTTTTTGTTGCTTCTGATGCATCTCCTTTTATAGAGTATACTAAGGATGCTATTTATTTAGAGGATGAAGAATTAGCAGTTGTTAAAATTGGTAAAGAAATAAAAGTCCGTAAGATTAAAGACGACTCAATGGTTGATACTAATATTCAGAAATTAAAACTGAGTTTAGATCAAATTGAAAAAGGTGGTTATGACCATTTTATGTTGAAAGAAATTCATGAACAACCTAAAGCTATAATTGATACTTATAGAGGTAGAATGTTACCGAATGAAGGACTTATTAAAATGTCTGGAATAGATGACAATTTAAATAAATTTTTGAATGCTAATAGAATTATCATTATTGCTTGTGGTACTTCTTGGCATGCAGGTTTAGTTGGAGAGTATTTATTAGAAGATATGGCACGTATACCTGTAGAGGTAGAATATGCATCTGAATTTAGATACAGAAACCCTATAATTACACCAAATGATGTTGTTATTGCAATATCTCAATCTGGGGAAACTGCAGATACTTTGGCGGCTATTAAATTAGCAAAATCTAAAGGAGCATTTGTATTTGGTATTTGTAACGTTGTAGGTTCATCTATTGCTAGAGAAACACATGCAGGTGCTTATACACATGCAGGGCCAGAAATTGGAGTAGCTTCTACAAAAGCATTTACAACCCAAATTACAGTTCTTACATTAATTTCTTTAAAGTTAGCTAAGGCTAAAGGAACCATGTCAGACTCTGCTTTTAGAATGTATTTGCAAAAAATGCAATTAATTCCGGCAAAAATAGAGGGGCTTTTAAAGATTGATGAAAAAGTAAAAGAAATAGCAGCTGTATATAAAGATGCAAAAAACTGTTTGTATTTAGGAAGAGGTTTTAACTTTCCGGTAGCATTAGAAGGTGCTTTAAAGTTAAAAGAAATTTCATATATACATGCAGAGGGATATCCTGCAGCAGAAATGAAACATGGTCCTATTGCTTTAATTGATGAGAACATGCCAATTTTTGTAATTGCAACCAATAAAGGTCATTACGAAAAAGTAGTTAGTAATATTCAAGAAATTAAATCGAGATCTGGTAAAATTATAGCAATTGTTACAGAAGGAGATGTTCAGGTTAGAGAAATAGCAGATCATGTTATAGAAATTCCTGAGACGGAAGAAGCATTAACACCGCTATTAACTACAATTCCTTTTCAATTATTATCCTACCATGTTGCTGTAATGTTAGGTAAGAATGTTGATCAACCAAGAAATTTAGCGAAATCGGTTACGGTGGAGTAATTTTTTATACTTTATAAAACTAGACCCAGCTTTTAGCTGGGTTTTTTTATTAAAAAAAAATAAGTATCGGGCTTAGGTGTTTGTTATCAGTTAAATATGAGGGTTGTGTATTTCGTTCATAAAAATAAAATATACTTACCTTAGTGTTTAAAAATATTAAATGAAGTTTATAGGTTATTAGAAATATTAATTTTAACATATATATTTAGTCAATCTTAAGCTATGAATTATACTCAGGTAGCTATCTTGTTTTTACAGGGTGCTTTAATTGCTTTTATAGTATTATTGTTATTTCGATTTCGAAAAAAGTTAGGAATTGGTCTACTGTTAGCTTGTTTGGGGTTATTGCAATTTTTGCAGGTGTTTATTTCGAGCTCAGTCTATGTCTCAATTACTAATAATTTTTTTGTATCACCAGGCTCTTCTATTTTATTTACGGTAACTGTTTTTGCTTTATTAATTATATATATAAAAGAGGATGCAGGCGAAACAAAAAAAGTTATCTATACTTTACTTATCGTAAACATACTAGTCATAGTACTTTTGAAATTGTTTGGTTGGAATTTAGATGAAATATCAGCTAACAAGCCATTTAGTGTATTAACTAATCTTTTTGATAGTCGTGTTTGGGTTTTACTTACTGGTATAGTAGCGCTGCTTATAGATACCTTGTTAATAATAGTAATTTTCGAATTTATAGCTAGACAAATAAGATTCCTATTCTTGCAAATTTTTGTAACAATGCTACTAGTGGTAAGTTTTGATACTGTATTTTTTTCAATTATTGCATTTTGGCATTCCGATAATCTAGGTAGTATTATACAGGCGGGATTAATTTCTAAAGGTGTTTTTACTGGTTTTTACAGTCTTATTTTCTATATATATTTAAAGTTTTTTGATTTAAGTAAACCATTAACAAGGGTTTTTAAGATAAAAGATGTCTTTCAGCCACTAACGTATAAACAAAAATTTGAATCTGCAGAAAAGGTAATTCAAGAAACTACAGAGATGTATCGTATACTTACGGAACATTCTAATGATATGGTTTTTTTACATGAACCAAACAGTACTTTTAGGTATGTTAGTCCCTCTATAAAAAAGTTGTTAGGTTATGAGCAATCAGAATTTATAGGTAAACAAGTTTTTAGTGTTGTTCATAAAGAAGACCTTAAGTTTCTAAAAGAAGTGCTAACAAAAAAAATGTTTAGTAAAGGTATTGTTTCTGATGCTATTCCGCTGCGAATTCGTCATAAACAAGGTCATTTTATTTGGTTAGAATTTTCATCTTCTCGCGTTTATAAGGCAGATAAAATTAGTTATTTTGTTACTTCTGCTAGAGATATTACACAAAGAGTTTTAGCAAAGAATAAAATTGAAGATGCTTTAAAAGAGTTAGAAAAAAAAGAACATTCTTTAAGTGAAGCAAGTAAAGTGGCTAAAATAGGGTATTGGGAATATGATATTGTAACAGATACTTTTACGTGGTCTGATTATATGTATACTATTTACGGAATAGACCCTAAAGATGGAATTCCAACACAAAAAGAATTGATTTCATTTTACGATAAAGAATCTCAAGAAAAAATAGAACAAGTTATTAAAGAAATTGCTGTAAAAGGGGTTTCTTGTGATGTTGAATTAAAATTCATTAACCTGCAAAATGAAGTGGTTTGGGAGCGTACTGTAGCAAAATCTATTTATAACGAACAAAATGAAGTTATAGGAAGAGTAGGTGTTATGCAGAATATTACAGCATCTAAAAAGGCACAGTTAGAGTTAGAGCTTTCTAGAAAAAAGATGCAAACATCTTTAGAGTTGTTAGAGAAAAAGAGCTACGCTTTAGATGAGGTAAGTAAAATGGCTAAAATTGGGTATTGGGAGTATAGCAATGAGCATGTTAATTTTATATGGTCTGATTATCATTATGAGATTTTTGGATTAGATCCTAAAAAAGGAATTCCTCCAAGAGAAGAAATTGTAGAATTCTTTGATAAGGAATCTCAAGAAAAAATCTTATCGGCCAATACGGATTTAGGTTTAAAAGGAAATTCTTATGATATTGAATTAAAATTAATTAATAAAAATAAAGAAGAAATTTGGGTTAGAAATATAGTACAACCTGTATATAATAATCAAAATAAAATTATTGGAAGAAGAGGTCTTCTACAGAATATTACAGCTTCTAAAAAAGCAGAATTAGCCTTAAAACTTTCTAAAGAAAATATTCAAATCTCTTTAGAAATGTTAGAAAAAAAGGATTATTCTTTACATGAATCTAGTAAAATGGCCAAAATAGGGTATTGGGAATATGTGATTGCTACAGATACTTATACTTGGTCTGATTATGTGTATCAGATGTATGGATTAACCCCGAATGATGGAGTTCCGCCACATAAAGAAGCAATTAAAGTCTGTGATAAAGAATCGCTAGATAGATTATTACAAGCTACTCTAGAGCTTAATACAAAAGGGACTCCTTATAATGTTGTTTTAAAGTTAATTAATAGAAAAAAAGAAGAAGTCTGGGTAAGAAATGTAGCTAAGCCTATATATAATAAACAAAATGAAATTATTGGCAGACGAGGTGTTTTGCAAAATATTACAGAGTGGAAAAAGGCGCAATTAGAGTTAGAGTTGTCCAAGCAAAAGATTCAATCTTCATTAGACCTTTTAGAGAAAAAAGATTATTCTTTAACTGAGTCAAGTAGAGTGGCTAAAATAGGATATTGGGAGTATGACATTGCAACCGATAGTTTTACATGGTCTGATTATGTGTATGAAATTTATGGCTTTTCTCCACAAGATAGTATTCCTTCTCGCAAAAGTATGGTGGCTTTTTATGGTAAAGATTCTCAGGCAAAATTAGAGCAAGCTACAACAGATCTTACTTTAAATAGAACACCTTATGATATTGAATTAAAATTAATCAATAACAAGAATAAGGAAGTATGGGTAAGGCAAGTGGTTCAGCTTATCTATAACGAACAAAATGAAATTATTGGTAGACGAGGGTTGGTCAATAATATTACAGCGGCTAAGAATGCTCAAATAGAATTAGAGATTTCTAAAGAAAAGATTCAGACTTCTTTAAAATTGTCAAGAAAAAGGAAGCACTCTATGAATGAGGCTAGTAAAGTAGCTAAAATAGGGTATTGGGAGCACGATATGTTAAAAGGTACTGCTGTTTGGTCAGATTATGTTCATCATATTTTTGGAACAAATCCTAAAGATGGAGTTTTACCAGAAGTAGCACTTTTTAAGAGGATGAATAAAAAGTCTCAAGAAAAATTTGTAGAAGCAACTAGAAAACTTACTGCTAATGGTGTTTCTTACGATTTAGAATTGAAATTTACGAACTTAAAGGATCAAATTATTTGGGTAAGAAATGTAGCTCAACCTATTTATAATAAACAAAATGAAATTGTTGGTAAAAGAGGTGTTTTACAAAATATTACAGATTCTAAAAAAGTACAGCAAGAATTAGAACAGTCTAAACAAAAAATTGAAAATACTTTAAAACTTTTAGAAAAAAAGGAGTATTCCTTAAGAAAGGCAAGTGAAATAGCTAAAATAGGCTATCAAGAATATGATAGTCTAACAGACACTTTTATATGGTCTGATCATGTTTATGATATTTTAAGGTTCGATAGAGATAAAGGGGTTCCATCACGTGAGGATATTAGAGGTATTTTTGACGACGCCTCTCTAGAAAAGTATGAAAAAGCTATTCAAGAATTAATACTAAATGGTACTCCTTTTGATCATGAGTTAAAGTTTATCACTCATAATAAAGAAGAAGTTTGGGTTAGAAATGTGGTTCAGCCAGTTTATAATAAGCAAAATGAAATTATAGGAAGAAGAGGTGTTTTTCAAGATATTACTGAAAGAAAACAAATAGAGAAACAACATTTAGTAATAACAGAGCGGTATAGAAACCTCTTTGATAATGCAGCGGTTTCTGTTTGGAATGGTGATTTAACTGCGGTTATAGAACAATTAGATCAGCTTAGAAAGCTTAAAATACCTAATTTAAAAATTTATTTAGAGGAGCAACCTGAGGTATTGTTTTCTATACTAGACAAGGTGGTTATTAACAAAGTGAATAAAGCCACAGTAAAACTGTTTAAAGCAAAAAGTGAAAAAGACTTTTTAGACGGAAAAATCCAAAATACATTTGGTAGTGGAGTGCATAATGTATTTGTAGACTTTATCGTATCAGTTTGGAATAAGGAAAAAACATTTACATCAGAAGTAAATTATAAAACCTTAAAAGGTGATGAGTTTGCTGCCTTACTTTCAATCCCCATTCCTCAAAATTTAATAGAGCAAAAAACAGTTCCTGTTAGTATACAAAGCGTTCAAAGTATAAAAGATGCTGAATTAGAAAAAAGGGAATCTTTAAATCGTTTAAAAGAAGCGCAAGAGTTAGCTCAAGTAGGTAGTTGGTCGTTTAAGTTTTTAACAAAAGAATCAGAATGGTCAGATGAAATGTTTCGTATCTGGGGTTTTAATATCAGTAAAACGGCACCAGAAGAGTCTACTATTCTAGGTAGAGTTCATAAAGAGGATCAAGAGTTTTTTAAGAATGTTCTATCGTTGGCTTATGATAAAGGAATCCCTTATGATGTTGAATTTAGAATTAGTTTGCCTAATAATGTAGAAAAAACTACCAGGTCTATTTGTAGACCTGTATATAGTAAAAATGGAGAGTTGATTGGTTTAAAAGGAACGAGTCAAGATATTACAGAGCAAAAAAGAATAAGGAAGGAAATTGAAAAAGCAGAAGAGATGTACCGTATATTAACGGATAACTCCAATGATTTAATTTGCTTGCAAGAACCAGATAGTACTTTTAGATATATTAGTCCTTCTATAAAAAATTTATTAGGTTATGATCAATTAGATTTTTTAGGGAAACAAGTTTTTAGTATCGTTCATGAAGATGATATTCAAGAATTAAAGTTAGCCATGAAAGAAAAGTTGTTTAATGATTTTAATGTAGAAGCTTTTTCTTTTAGAGTTCTCCATAAAGATGGTCATTTTGTTTGGTTAGAGTTTTTATCATCTCCTATCTATAAAAATAACGAAATTAGCTATTATGTTACATCCGCTAGAGATATTACTCAATGGGTGTTAGCAAAGCAAAAAATAGAAGAATATCAAACATCACTTCAGAAATTGACTACAGAAATGACTTTGATAGAAGAAAAACAGAAAAAAGAAATTGCTACAAATATACATGATCATTTAAGTCAGTCTTTAGTTATTTCAAAAATGAAAATTAATGAATTGAAAAAAAGACCACAATTAAAAATGATTGATGAAGATTTAATCTTTATAGAAACTCATATTTCTGAAGCTTTAGAAAATAGCCGTAAGATTATGTATGAACTTTCACCACCTGTATTATATCAATTAGGTATTATTGAGGCACTAAATTGGTTGTTTGATAATGTAGAAACAACGCACAAGGTTGCTTGTGTAGTTAATAGTGAGGTAGATAGTGTTAAGCTTGATGAAGCAACATCTATTTTGTTGTATAGAAGTATTCAAGAAGTATTAACCAATGCAATAAAATATGCAAATGCTTCTTTAATAACTTTAGACCTTGATAAAAATAAACATGGGTTAGATATTTTTATTACAGATAATGGTATTGGTTTCAATACCGATATTTTAAATAACCTACATAACCACTCTGGATCTGGTTTTGGTTTGTTTACAGTTCAAGAACGTATTAGAAATATTCAAGGGAAATTTACAATACAATCAAAAATAAATACAGGTACAACTGTTAAAATTTTTATACCTTTATCTTAATGACTTATTTAAAAGAAATTAAAATCGTATTAGTTGATGATCACAAGCTGTTAAGAGATGGTCTAAGAAATATTATAGAGCAAAGGTCTAATATGCATATAATTGGTGAAGCTTCTGATGGTAGGGAAGCTATAAAGATATGTCCAAAACTTTTGCCAAACGTTGTTGTTATGGATGTAGCAATGCCTGGTTTAAATGGGGTAGAAGCAACAAGACAAATTCATAAAAACAATCCAGAAATAAAGGTAATTGGTCTTTCTATGCATTCTGGTAAGCAATTTATACAGAGTATGTTTAAAGCAGGTGCTTTTGCTTATTTGTTAAAAGATGGTGATTCAGATGAGTTGATTACGGCAATTTGTACGGTAATGCAGAATAAAAAATATCTTTCAAAAGATATTAATCAAGAGTTTCTGTCGGTACTAAAAGAAATAAAATCTATAGAGAAAACACAGTTAAGCTCTAGAGAGAAAGAAGTATTGCAGTTAATTGCAGAAGGGCGCTCTTCTAAAGAAACAGGAGAGATTTTGTTTTTAAGTCCTAAAACGGTAGATGTACACCGAAATAATATTATGAAAAAATTAGATTTATATACGATTCCTGAATTGACAAAATATGCTATTAAAGAAGGGTTAACTTCATTAGATATTTAATAAATATATAACTTCTTTATATTAGTTGTAATAAATAAGATGATAAGCATTTTGCTTATATAAATATATACAAAAACAGACTATATTGCCTTTTAATTAAGACATTTAGCCCTATCTTGAAAGAAACATTCCTTAATTTATTAATAGTAGAAGATAACCCTTTTATAGGGAAGAATATATTGGATGCTGCTAAAGAGATTGACCGTTTAAAGGATATCTACATAACAAAATCTTTACAAGAGGCAATTTCTATTTTTAACAAAACTAATTTTGATTTAATAGTACTCGATTTAAAATTACCTGATGGAAATGGAATAGAGCTATTAAGAATACTACAAGAAAATAAAAAGGAAACTAAAGTTTTTGTTTTTTCTATAAGTACAGAGCTAAGAAAAACATGTTTTAAATACGGAGCGTTTGCTTTTTTTGATAAAGCAAAAGATTTTGATGAATTAATTGAAGCAATTAAGAACGCTTAAACATTCCGTTTACTTTTCTAAAAATATCCAATTCTAAAATTTTTATTGATTTTTAGGTAGTTTTTATGCAAACAAAAAGCTAAACATTAAGGGGGGTGTTTAGCTTTTTTATTAATATAATTGGGGAATATATATACTAATGTATCAGTAAGATAATTTTATGTTATACTATGAGTTTATTGATTATCAGTTGTATAGTTGTTTTTATACTACAAATATAGATAACATTGTAAGGTCATTCAATAGGTAATTTTCTTAATTTTTAAAATTAGACCAGAAAAGTTAATTTTTAATGAATATAGGGTATAAGAAATGATTTTAAGTTCTAATGTTTATAGATACTAAGTAGACTTTAAGTAAAAAAAGAAACCCCAACTTTAAGTTGGGGTTTCTTTTTTTTATGTTCTAACTTCAAATGTAATAGGTATGCTGTAGCTAACACCTACAGGGGTACCTCTTTGTTTCCCTGGAGTCATTGTAGGTAAAGCATTAATAATTTCTACAACCTCTTTTTCTAATCTAGGGTGTGGACCTCTTGCTTTTACATTTGCTATTTTACCTTGTTTGTTAATGGTAAAAATTACAAATAACTTTTTCTTACCTGGCTCTAAGCCTAATTCTGTTGCTAAATTAACATCAAATCTTCTACCAAAAAACTCTGTTACTTTTTTTGTAAAGCAGTCTTTTAAAGCTTTATTGTTTCCTTTACAACCTGGGTAAACAGGTACGTTTTCAATTAATATAAAAGGAATATCTTCTACCACTTCTTCTACTTCTTCAATCTCAACAATATCATCGGTGTTTACAACTATACCTACTGTTTCATCGGTTTCTGTAGATTCTATTACGGTTTCTTCAATTTCTTTTTCATCTTCTACAACCGTAATTTGCTCAACAATTGGTGGAGGCGTATTTTTTGGTGGTGGTTTTACTTCCTGCATCTCAATAATGGGAATGTCTTCCTTCATATCGTCTACCATGTTTGCTTGTCCTAAGCTTTTTAAATCATTCCTTTCGTATGTTTTATGCTCTATTAAAGTATAAGTAATAAATAAGGCTAATACTAACCCTATTTGTAAGAAAATTTTACTGTAGTTTTCTAACTGTTGTTTTGGGTTTTTTTTAATGTCCATTTTGAAATCCTTTAAAAATGTATAATTTTAACTTCGTTATTTAAAAATAGCTTTCTAGATTATCAAATTCTTATAAATTCGATTTTCTATTGTAAAATTAATAATATAAAGGGCTTTAAAATATGATTTTCATCATACTTTATCATGTACTTTTGTAGGGGTATTATTGTTCCAAAACGAAAGAATATCGGTAGCAACACTGGCTCCACTACCTGCAGCAATTGCAAATTGACTTCTGCAACCAGATATGGTACCACAACAATATAAACCATCTTTTATTAAATGGTTGTTATTTTTAAGTTGAATTCTATCTTTTGCAACATTAGCTCTTTGATGAGGTTCTATAAAAGATTCTAAACCTTCTATTGTAAAAGGTTTGGAGTAATTTAAAGCAAGAATTGCAATTTTAGTAAAATAAGTAGTTTGGTTGGTTGTTATCTCATACCCATTTTCTGTACTTAAAATAGATAGAACCTTTTCATTTTCTATTTGTTGTACATGTGGGTATAAGGTAGAGAGTTGTTTTCTTCCTTTAATTAAAATGTCATTACCTAAGGTGTTGGCAGGTATGCCTAATACATTATTAAATAATGCATTTTGTAAGTGAGATGTCCTTTGGTGGGTGATAATTCCAATAGTTTTACCAGTTGCAAAAGCTTTATTCTTTGCAGAACCTAAAACTAATGCACATTGCAACCCAGAAGCACCACCACCAATAATTAGAACATCAAAAATCATTTAAATAAATAGGACTTTAATATTTGCTGCAAATAATTTTACAGAAATAGCTAATAAAATTACACCAAATATCTTTCTAATTATTTGAATTCCAATAGGGCCAATCATTCGCTCTATTCTAGAAGAGGTCTTTAGTACAATATAAATTAAAATAATATTTGCTAAAACCGCAACTATAATATTTTCTAAATGAAACTCAGATCTTAAAGAAAGTAAGGTTGTTAAACTTCCTGGACCAGCAATTAAAGGGAAAGCCAATGGAAATACAGAAGCTGTAATTCCGCTTGCATCTTCATCACCGTCTTTATAAAGAGTAATTCCTAAAATCATTTCTAAGGCAATAAAAAAAAGTATAAAAGCACCTGCAACAGCAAATGAATGTACGTCTATACCAATTAGTTTTAATAAACTTTGTCCTAAAAACAAAAATACAATCATAATAACACCTGCAATAATAGCGGCTTTTTCAGACTGAATATGGCCTGCTTTTTTTCTTAGGTCTATAATAATAGGGATGTTACCAATAACATCAATAACTGCAAACAAAACCATAAATGCAGTAAAAGCCTCTTTGAAAATAAAATTCATAATTTTTATATAATTTTGTAAAATTAGATAACTTAGTTTAAGAAAACGCAAAGTTATAGAAAAAAATAACACTATTTTTGCGATATGTTTCAACTTGGAAAAACTATAGTTTCAGAAGATATTATCGAAAAAGATTTTGTTTGCAATTTATCTGCTTGTAAAGGTGCCTGCTGTGTAGATGGTGATGCCGGTGCTCCGTTAGAAAAAGAAGAAACAAAGATTTTAGAAAAAATATATCCTAAAGTAAAACCTTTTTTAAGAAAAGAGGGAATAGCTGTTATTGAAGAACAAGGTACTTGGGTTACCAGTGAATGGGGAGAATTAGAAACTCCTTTAATTAATGGTGCAGACTGTGCTTATGTTATTTTTGATGAGAAAAAGACAGCACTTTGTGCGATAGAAGAAGCGTATAACCAAGGAGAAATAGATTGGAAAAAACCAGTTTCTTGTCATTTATATCCTATTAGAATAAAAGATTACAGTGAGTTTTCTGCTGTAAATTATGATAAATGGGAAATTTGTGACGATGCTTGTTCTTTAGGAAAAGAATTGCAAGTGCCAGTTTACAAGTTTGTAAAGCAAGCTTTGGTTAGAAAGTTTGGACAAGAATGGTATGATGAATTAGAAATAATTGCCGCAAAACATTTAGAAAAGTAAGTAAAATATTTCATTAAAAATAAATAGACACTAAAGCATCAAAGAAATTTGATGCTTTTTTTATGGCATGCTAATTGTTTTAACAGAGTTTTAACATTTAAAAACTTTAGAATTATGAAAAACGCCAAAAAATCACCAACAAAACAATTAGAAAAATTCTCTAACATTTTTACTCAGTTAGGGTTGGTATTAGTACTCTTTATTGTTTTTATAACACTAGAGCACCAAACTGAAGAGAAAACAGTAGCTGTTTTTGAATCTGATAACAGTAAAGTAGTATATGTAGCGCCAGATACAGAGGTCTTATTTACAAAAGAACCTAAAGTTGTTCCTAAAGTAACAATGATAAAAGCATCACCTTTTATTGTTGATGAAGTAGTAAAAGGAAAAAACAATATTATAGAAACTGTTTTTGAAGATGTTAAAATAGAAAATCCTGTTTTAATTGATTTAGAGAGTGTTGTAGAGGTTAAAGTTAATGAGCCTTTTGTAGAAGATGTAGATTTTGTCAACATACAGAATGCACCCGTTTTTAAAGGATGTGAAAATTTATCTAAAGAAGAAAATAAAGTTTGTTTTGAGAAAAAAATGAAACAGTTTGTACAGCGTAATTTTGATGTGGAATTGGCAAATGAAATAGGTTTACGTGCAGGTGTGCATAAAATACATACGCAGTTTGTTATAGATGATAAAGGAGAGATTGTTGATGTTAAAATAAGAACTGCTTATAAAACTTTAGAGAAAGAAGCGTTAAGAGTTATTGAGAAATTGCCAAAATTTAAACCTGGGATACAAAATAGCAGAACAGTTAAAGTAAGATATAACTTACCCATTGCTTTTAGTTTACAGTAAAATAAAACCCAACCAAAAGGTTGGGTTTTATGTTGAAAACATTTTATTATTTATTATTTTAGCAAGATGAAAATCAATCAATATTTAGATGCTACTTACTTAAAAACAGCAAGTCAAGCCAATCTTACGGAAGAAGAAAATAAACAAAACGTTATTGATTTAATAGAGGAAGCTATTTTGTATGATTATAAGTTAATTATGATTCGTGCTAAATACATTCCTTTAGCTAAGGAAATGCTTCAAGAGGCAAATAAAAGTATTCTTATTGGAACTGTAATTGGTTTTCATGAAGGAACTTATACTACTCAAGAAAAATTAGAAGAAGCACAAGAAGCTATTAATTTAGGGGCAGATGAGTTAGACTTTGTTGTAAATTATCAAGCTTTTAAAAGAGGCGAAATAGATTTAGTTACCAATGAAATTACAAAGGGAATAGCCCTTGCTTTAGATAACAATAAAGTTGTAAAATGGATAATTGAAGTTGCTGCCTTATCAAGCAAAGAAATAATTGTAATTTCGCGCTTAATTAAAGAAATTGTTTTTACTGTTTTTGGAGAAGAAAAGGCAGATAAGGTTTTTGTAAAATCATCAACAGGTTTTTTTAAAACAGAAAATAATTTGCCTAATGGGGCAACCTTTGAAACGATGAAATTAATTGCAGAAAATGCAAAACCATTAAAAATAAAAGCGGCAGGTGGTGTAAGAGATTATGAAACTGCTGTAAAAATGGTTCATTTAGGAGTAGATAGAATAGGTACATCCTCTTCTAAAGAAATCGTTAATAAAGAACAAAACAGTAATTCAGGATACTAATTTTGATAGAATATTTTGCACATGAAACGGCTGTAATAGATAGCGATTGCAGCATAGGGAAAGATACCAAGGTTTGGCATTTTAGTCATATTATGTCTCATTGTGTTATTGGTGAGCAATGTAATATTGGGCAGAATGTAGTGGTTTCTCCAGAAGTAGTTTTGGGTAAAAACGTAAAAGTGCAAAATAACGTTTCTATTTATACAGGCGTAATTTGCGAAGACGATGTCTTTTTAGGTCCTTCTATGGTTTTTACAAATGTAATTAATCCACGAAGTGCCATCAAAAGAAAAAACGAATACCAACAAACTTTAGTAAAAAAAGGGGCAAGTATTGGTGCAAATGCAACCATTATTTGTGGTAATACTATTGGTGAATATGCCCTTATTGGGGCAGGAACAGTAGTAACAAAAGAAGTTTTACCTTTTGCGCTTGTAGTTGGTAATCCATCTAAACAAATTGGTTGGGTAAGTGAATACGGACATCGATTAGAGTTTAATAAAAACGGAATAGCAGTCTGTAAAGAAAGTAAAGAACAATATCAATTAAAAAATAATACCATTATAAAGTTATAGGATGATAAAAAAATACATATTTCTAGTTTTATTATTTCCCTCAATATATTTTGCACAAGAAGAAAAGTATCCTGTTTTTGATGCTTGTAAAGATGCCGAAATTCAATCTTTAAAAGATTGTTTCTATGCTCAAACAAGAGAGGTGTTTTTTGCCGAATTTAAAACACCGGCAATTGCAAAACAAGAAGGTTTTACAGGTACTGCTAATACTATTTTTGCAGTTACTGCAGAAGGTGAGTTTAAATTAATATATGTAAACACGCCTTTTGATGAAATTAGAGATGAAGTAAAAAGAGCTTTTAAAGCATTTACTAAAATCACGCCTGCTTGGTATAATGATCATGCCATAGAAATGAAATTCGAGCTTCCAATTAAATTTCCTTTAACGAATGATAGTGATGTTGTTGTAGACAATACTACGTTAGAAATTAAAAAAGAAAGTTTAATAGAGGTTGTAGCGAAAAAGAGAATTGCAGATTCTACTTTTTTAGAGCATAGTAGTAAATTAAACATACCTTTTACGCATAGAAGTTATGTAGATTATGAATTTGCGTTGCATAAAGCAAAAGGAACGCATACTGCATCTAAACCTTATACGTATAATGACATAAGCACGTATTATGACTTAACGAAGGAGAAAAAGAAGTTTTTAAAACCAGAAAAAGAAACTTGGCTAGGTAAAAAGGTATGGAATGAGCATTTAATACAAGTAAAAAAAGATGATTATTGGCTTACCGTAGATGTTTTGTTTGATGTTCAAATGGGAAAAGACAATTCTGATGTAGACTATACATTTAACAACTCTAGAATTGTAAATGTAAATGGAGAAATTGGAAACAACTTTTCATTTTCGACTACTTATGCAGAAAGTCAAGGTAGGTTTGCAGAATATGTAAATAGTTTTGTAACAAATAATGCAGCGAATGTAAGACCTAAAAACTCTGAAGGTTTGGTTCCTGGAAGAGGTAAAACAAAAGGATTTAAAGAGGATTCACACGATTACCCAGTTGCAGAAGGTTATTTGGCATATACACCAAATAAATACATGCAGTTTCAGTTTGGAAATGGTAAAAACTTTATAGGAGACGGATACAGGTCTTTTATTTTGTCTGACGTTTCTTCACCAACTACCTATTTAAAAATGAAATTAGATATTTGGAAAATACAATATACCAATATTTGGATGTGGAACACAGAGCCATCTTTAAGTTCAATTTCTGACCCTAATGAACATGCAAGAAAATATGTAGCGGCTCATTATTTGAGTGTTAACATTACAGATAAATTAAACTTAGGCTTTTTTGAATCGGCAATTTCTGCCGGAGAGAACGGAATGGATGCTGGTTTCTTAAATCCACTTATATTTTATAGGTCTTTAGAATTTAATAGAGGAGAAGATTCTGGGAATGCACTTATTGGCTTAACGGGTAAGTATAAGCTTAATGATAATGTTTCTTTATATTCTCAATTAGTAATTGATGAGTTTTCTGTAGGGAACTTTAGTGATATGAGCGATTGGAAACATAAATTTGCATATCAATTAGGTGTAAAATATTTTGATGCTTTTAAAGTAGAAAATTTATTTTTACAGTTAGAGTACAATCGTGCACGTCCTTATACGTTTGCACATAAATCACCAATATTAAATTACGGTAATTACAGTCAGCCTCTTGGGCATTTGTGGGGCGCTAACTTTTGGGAAGCAATTGCTATTGCTAGATATAAAAAAGATAGATGGAGCGGTAGTGCAAAAATCATCTTAGGTAAAAAAGGATTCGATTTAGAAGACCAGGCAATAAGTTATGGTGGCGATATTTATCAATCTTACGAAGATAGATTGTCAGATACGGGGATAGAAGTTGCGCAGGGTAATACTGCAAATGTTTTTATTGCAGACGTACAAGCCAATTATTTAATAAACCCTTCTACAAATACAAGTCTATTTGCGGGTTTATCATACAGAGATTTCTCTTCAGATTCAGTTTTAACAAGTTATCCTTCTGGTTCAAATATTTGGTTTTCAGTAGGTGTAAGAGCAGATTTGTTTAATTGGTATTTCGATTTTTAAAATTTAATATTTTTTTAAGAAAAACATAATAATTTATACATATATTTATCGTGTGATTTTTAATTAAGTCACACTTTTTCTTTTTCATAGCAATTTTCCCACTCAATTTATTGAGTGGGTTTTTTATTTATAGTTAAAACCTAACTAAAAGGGTGGTAAAGTCATAATTATCAAATATCTTTGCAAACTATTTTAAAAAATGGAATCAACAGTAATTACAGACAATAAAATATCTATGCAAGCTATAATTTCAGACTTTAAACAACTTACAAAAGTTGGTTTGTCATTAAGTGTTGTCTTTTCTTCCGTTGCCGGTTATTTATTAGCCATAGATGTTGTAAATTATTTTACACTTCTTTTATTAGCTATTGGAGGTTTTTTTATGGTTGGTGCATCAAATGCATTTAATCAAATAATAGAAAAAGACACAGATCTTATAATGAAACGTACGCAAAATAGACCTTTACCAACTGGTAGAATGTCTGTTAATGTTGCGCTTACAATTGCAATTTTATTTACCATTTTTGGGTTATCAATCTTATATAGTATAAATGCTAAAACAGCGTTGTTTGGCGCTATTTCAATATTTTTATATACAAGTGTTTACACACCTTTAAAATCAGTAACACCGTTGTCTGTTTTTGTAGGTGCCATTCCAGGAGCAATCCCTTTTATGTTAGGTTGGGTAGCAGCTACCAATCAATTTGGTATGGAAGCAGGTTTTTTATTTATGATTCAGTTTTTCTGGCAATTTCCACATTTTTGGGCTATTGGTTGGTTACAACATGAAGAGTATCAAAAAGCAGGTTTTAATATGCTGCCAATGGGGCAAAAAAATAAAGGAGCCGTTAAACAGATTATCTTTTACACAGTAATAATGATACTAGTATCAATTTCTCCTGTATTAAAATTATCTGGAGCATTTTATATTCACCCAATAACAGCTGTAATTGTTGCTTTGTTAGGAATATATATGTTGTATTTTGGTGTTAAGTTACATAAAAGCGAAGATAACATTGATGCAAGAAAACTTATGTTGTCTAGTGTTTTATATATTACAGTAGTGCAAATTGTATACGTAGTTGATAAATTTTTACATTAAGAATGATTAGAGAACAAACATTAGAACAAGAATTAGCGATTGCTAAGAAAAAATCTGCAAAACCTATGTTGTGGATTTCCATGATTAGTATGGTTATGTTTTTTGCAGGATTAACAAGTGCTTATGTAATAAGTATGGAAAGAGATGATTGGGTTACTTTTAATTTGCCGCAATCATTTTATATAAGTACAATATTAATTGTAACAAGTAGTATTACGCTTTTTTTCTCGCAAAAATTCTTAAAAAATGATAAAAGACAACTCTCTTTAGTGTTTGTTGTGATTACTTTATTGTTAGGAGTAGGGTTTGTTTGGCAACAATATGTAGGCTTTAATCAGTTAAAAAGTGTAGGGTTGTTTTTTACAGGACCAGAGAGTACTGTATCAACATCATTTATAATAGGTATTACATTTATGCACGTTTTACACCTGTTAGCAGGTCTTCTAGTGCTTTTGGTTGTTATTTATAATCATTTTAAATACAAATACAAATCAGACAATATGCTTGGGTTTGAACTAGGTGCAATCTTTTGGCATTTTGTAGATATACTATGGATTTATCTATTTTTCTTTTTCTATTTTATTAGGTGATGAAAAATAGTTATTTTTGGCAAACTAACTAAGAATTAATTAACAGAGATTATTATATGGAAGCAAATATTGCTATACCTACAGATGGTAAAGATACTTGGAGTGGTGGTGGACAAAAACCACTAGGAGCAAGTTATGGTAAAATGATGATGTGGTTTTTTATCGTTTCTGATGCTTTAACCTTTTCAGGGTTTTTAGCCGCTTACGGTTTAACACGATTTAAATTTATAGATTCTTGGCCAATTGCCGATGAAGTCTTTACTCACTTTCCTGGTTTACATGGTGTACATGCGCCAATGTATTATGTGGCGTTAATGACATTTATTCTTATTATTTCTTCTGTAACAATGGTTTTAGCCGTTGATGCAGGTCATCAAATGAAACAAAAAAGAGTAGCTTGGTATATGTTTGCTACTATTATTTTTGGAATTATTTTTATCGGTTCTCAGGCTTGGGAGTGGAAAAACTTTATCAATGGTACTTATGGTGCTGTAAAAACTACAGATGGTAGACTTTTACAATTTGTAAAAGATGGACATCAAATAGCTTTATCTGATATTGTTGTAGGTGAAAGAACAGACGGAAGAATTCAACACGAAAGAGAAAATGGATTGTGGTTTGAGAAAGAAGAGGCGATTGCTTCATATTCTATTGCTCAAATACAAGAAGCATACAAATCTAATTCAGATGTTTTAATTCGTTCTGAATTGATTGACCCAGCAACAAAACAAAAGATTATTCTTTCTAGAGAAGAAGGAATGGCGCAATTAGCCAAAACAAAAATGGTTGTTGAAGGGGCTAACCTAGAAGTTAATGAATATGGAAATACCATTTTTGCAGATTTCTTTTTCTTTATCACCGGTTTTCACGGATTTCACGTACTTTCTGGAATTATCATTAATATCATTATCTTCTTTAACGTAGTACTAGGTACTTATGAACGTAGAGGACATTATGAAATGGTAGAGAAAGTAGGATTATATTGGCACTTTGTAGATTTAGTTTGGGTATTTGTATTCACATTCTTCTACTTAGTTTAATTAAAAAGAGTACCTCTAGGTGCAACCTTGAGGTTTCGGTTAAAATTGTCATTCCAGCGAAAGCGGGAATCTAAAAAAATATCAAAATGGCACACGCACACGAATCAAACACAAAAAGAATCTGGGTAGTTTTAGTACTTTTAACAGTTATAACTACTGTTGAGGTTGTACTTGGTATTATAAAACCAGCATCTTTACACCTTACCAGTATTTTAGGTACAAGCCCTTTAAACTGGATATTTATCATTTTAACATTAGTTAAGGCTTATTACATTACTTGGGCATTTATGCATATGGAAGCAGAACATAAATGGTTAAGACGTTCTGTAGTTTGGACCTCTGTTTTCTTAATCTGTTATTTATTAACACTCCTCTTAATAGAAGGTAGTTATTTACATAGCGTTTTAGCACCACTTGTAAAATGGTAATTTAAAAATTAAAAAGGTGGTTTTAACCACCTTTTTTTATATAAAATATTGTTGTTTTTTTAAAGTCTAAAAACCTTTAAATATTTTTAATTATCCTAAAATTCATAAACTGAATGTATAGGGAATCATAAAAAAATACTTTACGCTCTTTGCGGTTAATTTATAATTTTTAACAATGATGAAACTTACTAAAAAAAGAGTCGTTTTATTTTTACTTTTTATTTTTCCGTTAATTTGTTTTTTAATTTTATCTACCGGAACAAATAATTTTACAAAACTACCTGTTGTTACTAGCAATGTGTTAGATGTTTCTACTTTAGATTCATCAAAAACATTTAACGGTAATATTTCTGTTGTTTGCTTTTTAGGAAACGATATGAATTCAAATAAAGGAGGTTTCTTTAATTTGAATGAGAAAATTTACAAGAAGTTTATAGAGTACAATCAATTTCAAATAATTGCTGTTTATCCTAAAGGAAAAGAAAGTGAAGTAGAGATCCTTAAAAAAGAGATCGGTGCTTTTACCGATATGGTAAAATGGAAGTTTATAGCAGGCTCTGAAGAGCAAATTACAGCATTACACGCTGGGTTTAATTCAGATGATGCATTGTCTAGCCTGTATACCTCTAATGTGTTTTTGATTGATAAAAATGGAGATTTAAGAGGGAGAGTGAGCGATCAAGATAGCGTAGACGGAAAATTATTTGGTTATAATATGAATTCTGTATCAGTGTTAAATGCAAAATTAAAAGATGATGTATTGGTACTTTATTACGAGTATTATGCAGCTTTTAAAGATAAAAATAAGAACAAAGCAGATAGAAAAGAAGTAGGGTTATGAACAAAAAGTATTCTTATATAGGTGTTTCATTTATTATTCTTTTATTCGGAATTTATGTTGTTAGAAATATAGACAGTAGAATAAATGACAATGATCTTGTTCAAGATGATAGATTGAATAAAGTAGATAAAAAAACAACAAGTACAAATGACTTGTACACATTTAATAAAGTTCCAGATTTTGAGTTTATAGATCAAAACGGTATTACTATCAGTAATAAAGATTATAAAGGAAAAGTGCATGTGGTTGAATTTTTCTTTTCTACTTGTCCAACCATTTGCCCTTTAATGAATAAAAAAATGGTAACAATTCAAAATAAGTTTTCTTCAAATACTGATTTTGGAATAGCTTCTTTTTCCATTACGCCAGATATCGACACACAAGAGGTTTTAAAAGAATATGCAAAAGCTAACCAAATTACTCATAAAAACTGGCACCTATTAACAGGTAAGAGTCAAGATGTAGTGTATGATTTAGCTAATAAAGGATTTAAATTATACGCAGGTAAAGGAGATGAAGATCATGGTGGTTTTGAGCATTCTGGCTTATTTGCATTGGTAGATAAAGAAGGTAACATTAGATCTAGAAAAGATGAATACGGTAACCCAATTATGTATTATAGGGCTTTAACAGAACAAGGTTTCTCTGATCAAGTAGTAGAATTAATAGAAGATATTAAAATTTTGTTGAATGAGTAATTTAGCACAAGAAAAAAAGTACAAGAAAATTATAACTGGTTTATCAATTGTAATTCCGTTAGCTGTTGCAGCTTTGTTTGGTGTTAATCTAAAAGATTTAGGCTTTAATGTAGAACCTTTAACATTTTTACCTCCAATTTATGCTTCTATTAATGGTTTAACAGCTGTTATTCTAATTGCTGCAGTAATTGCAATTAAAAAAGGAAATGTAAAATTACATGAGCAACTCAATACGGTAGCAATAGCATGTTCTCTTATTTTTCTATTGTTGTATATAGGATATCACATGAGCTCAAATTCTACATCTTTTGGTGGAGAAGGAGTTATAAAATACGTTTATTATTTTATTCTATTCACGCATATTGTTTTATCAATAATTGTAATTCCATTTGTACTCACAACCTATATGAGAGCAAAATTGGGTAATTTTCCACAACATAAAAAAATAGCCAAATTTACTTTTCCTTTATGGTTGTATGTTGCTGTTACTGGTGTAATTGTATATTTAATGATATCTCCTTATTATGTATAAAAAAAGAGTTTTAGTATTGTTTTTGTTGATGTTTTTTACATCAAAATTTTCATTTTCTCAATGTGCAATGTGTAAGGCTGTAGTAGAAAATGGAGATAGTTCTATGGCAGAAGGTATTAATAATGGAATAACCTATTTAATGGTATTTCCTTACCTTTTAGTGGGGCTTTTATTATTTGTAATTTACAGATATAAAAAGATAAATGAAAAATAGCAGCACATAAGTGTTTTATTTTGTAACAAATTTTACTTTTAGTCGTCTTATTTTTGACTTCAAAAGAAAAGTTCTTCTTTTGTGATTACAATTTATATTATATCAACTAAAAAATAATACGTTTTGAAAACTAAACTTATCCTTTTTGTAGCTTTTTTAACTACTATTGCTACTTTTTCTCAGAAACAATGGACACTTAAAGAATGTGTAGATCAAGCTTTAGAAAAAAATATTTCTATTCAACAAAATAAATTAAGCTTAGAGTTAGCAAAAAAAGATGTTGCTATTGCTAAGGGAAATTTTTTACCAAACTTAAACCTTTCTACTGGTGGAAGATTTAATGCTGGTTTATCTTCAGATGAAAATGGAGTATTAAAAAACACAAACAATTTCTCGTCTAGTTTAAGTTTATCTGGTGGCGGAATTATTTTTAATGGTTTTAGAAATACTAATACTTACAAACAAGCTCAGTTAGGTGTTGCATCTAGTTTATTAGATTTAAAGAAAATTGAAAATGATATTTCTTTATTTGTAGTAAATGGATATTTAAATATATTATTTGCTAAAGAAAATTTAAATGCTGTTAAAGTTCAATATGAAATTAGTAAAAAACAAATTGAAGCTGCAGAAAGTAGATTTAATTCTGGTGTAATTGCTAAAGGAGAACTTTTAAACACACAGTCTACAGCTGCTACAGATTTACAAAATGTTATTGCACAAGAAAATGCTTTAGACTTGGCGTTGTTAAACTTAGCACAGCTATTACAAGTTCCTGTTCAAAATTTTGATATTGCTTCTATAGATGTAGGTACACCAACATCAACTTTATTGTTTAAAAACTCTGATGATGTATATCAAAAATCATTAGAAGAAATGCCAGAAATAGAAAGAGCTAAATTGGCTATTGAAAATGCAGATTTAAATATTGATATTTCTAAAGGGGCATTTTTACCTACTTTATCATATTCTTTAAGTTCTGGTAATTCTTATTACCATCAATTTAACAACCTATTACCAAACCAAACCAACTCTTCTTTTTTCGCTCAGTTTGAAGACAGATTACAACACGGATTGGGTATTTCTCTTAGTATTCCTATTTTTAATAGATTCCAAACTAAAAATAGTGTGGCTAAGTCTATCATTAATAAAGAAATTTCTGAAACTCAGTTAGAGAGTGAGAAATTAAATTTAAAGCAAACCATAGAACAATCCTTTTTAGATGTTAAGTCTGCTTTAAAAACCTTTGAAGCTTCTAATATTTCTTTAGATGCACAAAAAGAAGCTTTTAAAAATGCACAAGAACGTTACAATTACGGAACCATTACTTTGTTTGATTTTGATCAAGTGAGAACACGTTTGGTAAATGCAGAAGCAACCATGATTCGTTCTAAATACGATTATGTTTTTAAAACAAAAGTATTGCAATTTTATTCTGGAGAATTAATTCTAGAATAAATAAAATAAAGATTACTTATGAAGCCTCGCAGATTTGCGAGGTTTTCTTTTTTCTATAACTTATATTTGCATAAAAATAGAACAATTGACAATTATCCTTAACATAGAAACCGCAACCAAGAACTGCTCTGTAAGTATTGCAAAAGACGGAGTCGTTTTAGTTATTAAAGAATTAAATAACGGCAATTATTCGCACGCAGAAGTATTGCATCCTTTTATTTTAGATGTTTTACAAGAAGCAAAAGTAACTACAGAAGAAATAGACGCTGTAGCTGTTAGTAAAGGTCCTGGTTCTTATACGGGTTTAAGAATAGGCGTTTCTGCCGCAAAAGGGCTTTGTTTTGCTTTTGATAAGCCATTAATCTCAATTAAAACATTAGAATCTTTAGCACATGCTGTTTCTGTAGATAAAGGTGTTATTATACCTATGCTAGATGCTAGAAGAATGGAAGTCTATGCAGCTGTTTATGATGAGAATTATAAACAGATTAGAGATATAAAGGCAGAAATTATAGACGAAAACTCTTTTTCTGAATACTTAGAAACAAATACCGTTTATTTTTTAGGTGATGGAGCTCATAAATGTAAAGAGGTAATTACGCATAAAAATGCTGTTTTTGTCGATAATAAGTTTCCTTCTGCCAAAGAAATGGCACAATTATCTTTTGATAAGTACAAAAAAAACGACATCGAAGATGTCGCTTATTTTGAACCTTTTTATTTAAAGGACTTTGTTGTAATTCCAGAAAAGAAAAAGAAACCTACTTTTTAAACTATTATTCGTTTTTATTGATGTTTACTCTGTGTGGATAAGGAATATCAATTCCTGCTTCATCTAGTGCCTCTTTTACTTGTTCCATAACTTCAAACTTAACTGTCCAATAGTCTTCTTTTTTAACCCAACCTCTGGTAAAGAAATTGATAGAACTGTCCCCTAATTCAGATAAATTAACTGCAGCAGCAGGAGTTTTTAAAATTAATGGATGGTTGTTTAGAATGCCATAAAGAAGATCTTTTGTTTTCTTAATATCAGAATCATAACCAACTCCAAAAGTAAAATCTACACGACGAGTATCTTCTGTGCTATAGTTAACAATATTACCATTAGATAAAGTTCCATTAGGAATTATAATTTCTTTATTGTCTGTTGTATTTAATTTAGTTGTAAAAATTTCAATTTGTTTTACAGTTCCGCTTTCACCTTGTGCTTCTATAAAATCACCTAGTTTAAAAGGTTTAAAAATCATAATTAAAACACCACCTGCAAAATTAGCAAGAGATCCTTGTAGTGCTAAACCTACAGCTAAACCAGCAGCTGCTATAATTGCTGCAAAAGAGGTTGTTTCTACTCCTAGTTTAGAAATAACCATTATAATTAATAATATTTTTAGTGCCCAACCAATTAAGTTACTTAAAAAAGTTTGAAGCGTAGCGTCTAAACCACCTTTATTCATTGCTTTTTTAGCGCCTTTAACCAACAGTTTTATAACAAATAAACCAATAATTAGAATTGCTAACGCTACTAAAACTTTTGGAGTATACTCAATTATTAACCCTTTTAAATATTCAAGATATTTATCCATTTTTTTTGTTTTTTTATAAATTAAATGCAAAAATAAAGGTTTCTTATTGAAGAACGAAAAGTTTAACTGTTATATTAAAAGGATATTATTTTTTATGATTTGTATTTTATCTATAAAAAAGCTTCTTAATGATACATTAAATTACCTTTAAAAGAGGTTGATTTTAACTTAGTAGCTTCGTAATTTTTAGATTTTCTCTAAACTCACTAATTACATTATCATTAACCATAACATTTTATGATTGTAAAAAACAGGTTTTATGTTTTTACTGATTTAGGGGGTGTTTATTGCTTTTCTAGTCACTTCTTCGCAACTCTTTTGAGAGTTTGTAAGTACTTAAATCATCTTTATGATTGCCATAGTTTTGTTTTTCATAGAGTTAAAATAATGAGATCAAATTTATTACAAAATCCCAATGTTAATTTAATGTTACTAAAGTGTTGCTTAATTGTAACTTATTTACTATATTTGTGTATCTAATGTTAACAATTAAATATATACTGATGAAAAAAATACTAACACTTATTGCTCTTTGCATAGCAACAATAGGATATTCTCAAGATAAAGAAACAACATATACCATAGAAGGAGATTTAGTGAAGGCTACTTACTATTATGAAGATGGGTCTATAAGTACAGAAGGTTACTTTAAGGATAAAAAATTAACTGGTCAATGGACGCGTTTTGATAAAGAAGGAAATAAAACTCAAATTGCTAAGTATAAAGATGGCAAAAAAGTAGGTAAGTGGTTTGTTTGGAATCAAGAGGTTTTAAAAGAAATCAGTTATGATAACAATGCAATAGTTAGCGTAAACTTATGGAAGCATGAATCTAGATTAGCTTCTAATAAATAAGAAACCTATTTTTTAAGCTAGTTAATTAGCTAAAAAGACCTCCAGAAAAATTGTTTTTTTGGAGGTCTTTTTATGTACAATTTTATTTTTCTGATCTTGATATGATACATTTTGAGTTTAATCAATATTAGTTCTAAAATATATTCTTGGTTTATTTAAGGTTCATTTCTAATAAAAATACTCTGATGTATAAATAATGTATCTCTATTGTTTTAAGCGGTTAAATACTATGTAATAATTTACTTAACAGTTGTATGGAAGTGATTAGATAAAAGAGTTATTATTCCTTATTATATTAATTCACTTTGTTAGTAATAGTATTTGCTTAACAAATAATGTAAGAAGAAGATCTGCTTGTAAAGCTAGATTAATAGAAGTAGCTGCTTTGATTATTTTTTTACTGATAGTATTACTTTATCTTGATAAGTAATATAAAACTTTAGGGCATAAAAAAAACGTTTAAAGATCTTCTTTAAACGTTTTTTTTAATAGTGTATTTCTAAATTACTCTACAATTAAAGTAAAAGGAATACTATATTTTACACCTACTGGTTTACCTCTTTGTTTTCCTGGTTTCATTTTAGGTAATTGTTTCATTACGCTAATAACTTCACTTTTAATTTTTGGGTGTGGAGCTCTTGCATTAACATCAACAATGTTACCGTTTTTATCAATTTTAAAACCGATAAATACTCTTTTTCTACCAGAAGATAATCCTAATTCATTTGGTAAGTTTGCATCAAATTTTCTGGAGAAGTGCTTTTGTACCATTTTACTAAAACAAGCTTTTAACTCGTTTTTACTTCCTTTACATCCAGGAAATACAGGTACATCTTCAATAATCATAAAACTTACGTCCTCTACAACTTCTTCAACTTCTTGAATTTCTACAATTTCTTCAACTTCTACAGCTTCTGTTTCATCTGTTTCAGTAGATTCAATTACAGTTTCTTCAACTTCCTTCTCATCTTCTACAATTTCTATCTTTTCTGGAGCTGGTGGTGGTGGAGTTTTAGGTTTAATAGGTTCTATTTTCTCAGTAATTACTGTTTCTTCTTCCATATCAGCATTCATACTTACTGTACCTAAATCACCAATAACTTTATCATAAGTTTTGTTTTCTATAGCTGCGTAAGTTACAAATAGTGCTAAAACCAAACCTATTTGCATAAAAATTTTACTGTAATTTTCTAAATTTGACTTCGGGTTTTTTTTAATTTCCATTGTAAAGAGTTTTTAATAGTTCGCTAATTTAATTAAATTATTGGTTTATATACAAGTCTTAGTATGAATTAACTGTAATTTTTTTCAAAATTTGATTAAAAACAATAAATCCTAAGATGATACCTACCGTATTTGCTAATGCATCTTTGTAATCTCCTGTTCTATATGTAGTTAATGTTTGTTGTGAAACTTCAATAATTATGCCAAAAAGAATACAACAAATAATAATAACATATTTTAGAGATGGTTTTCTATAAAAAGAGAATAACCACGTTATAGAAAGTGTAAAGTAAGCAATAAAATGATATATTTTATCAACGTTATTGATTCCTGTTTCTATCTTAGGCATTCTCCTTAAACTCAAATATGCAATCGAAATTGTTATTAGTATTGCAATGATATAAAGATTATCCTTCAATAAGCTCTTTATACGCTGCTGCATCTAATAAGTCATTTATTTGTGAACTATCTGATATTTTAATTTTAATCATCCAACCTTTACCGTAAGGATCTGCATTAACAAGCTCTGGTTCGTCTTCTAAATCTTCATTAAATTCTATTACTTCACCTGTTAAAGGCATAAATAAATCAGAAACGGTTTTAACAGCTTCTACAGATCCAAAAACCTCTCCTTCTTCTACAGTATCATCTAAAGTGTCTACATCTACATAAACGATGTCTCCTAACTCTCCTTGTGCAAATTCTGTAATACCTACAGTTGCTACTTCTCCTTCAATTTTAATCCACTCGTGGTCTTTGGTGTACTTTAATTCTGATGGTAAATTCATTCTTTTAATAATTTTTGTTGTTATTTTTAGTTTCCTCCTAAGTTATAAATAATATTAAATCCTCCATTAATCGCTTGTCTAGGAAAAGTGGTAGAGATTGCATATCTAGATGTTTGATGGTTGTAATAGAATGATGCTGTTAAACTATTACTTAATCTATAATCTGCGGTAAATTTAATAGAAAAAAGTTTTTGTCCACCACTAATTTGATCATTATCTTCATCTACAGACCTAATTTGTGTAATATTATCTCTTAATGATACATCTGCTCTTAAATTAATGTCTCCTTTTAGTGTTTGTTTTTTACCTGTAAAACGAGTGCTAAACTTTACGTCTTCAAAAACATAGCCCATTCCAAATATATATTCTGTCCCAGAAATATCTGTTAAAGTACTATTGTTAAAATTCATAGTAAGTGTTCTGTCGCTTTTTATTTCTCCTCTTAAAGAGAAAGAGTTTCTCATTTTCATGTCTAATTTAATTAGTGGAGAAAATTCATCGACTAAAGTAACTGCAGATACTAACAATTCAGATTCGTAATTGTTAGCAACATTTAAGTTAGCATACGGGTTGTTTGAATCATACTGTAAATTGTTGGTAAAACTAGATACTGTATAAGAAGATCTATAACCATGTGAAACTACAAAGTTGCTAAAGTTTTTCTTAAAGAAGTTAAACTTCATTAAACCATTATAACGCAAAGTCCAGTTAGGAATAGGAACATCTCTAAACAAACCTGTATTTACTTTATCTGGACTCTTACCAGAATAAGCAGCTACAAAGGCAGGTAATAAAACTTGCTGACTATTGGTACCAAAACCACTTGCTGGCACTTCGTTTTCTGTAGCTAATCTGTTAGAAATAATACTTCTATAATCTCTTAAGTTCTGAAACAAAACATCACCATCTGTAAATGCTGTAGAAACCATAGAGTAACTAGTACTAAAGTTTCCTGTTTCAAAGAAAGGTGTATTTTCAAATTGATTGCTACCAGATACTAAATCTAATTGTTGAGAGATATCTCTTGTTTGTATTTTATTACCTCTAACATCTATGTTTAAATCCTTTATAGGTTTTAAAGTAAAAGTATAATCTAATTTATTGTAATGAGTTTTACTGTAGGTTTTACTGTAATACTCATCACCATTATTTCTGCTTACAAACCAACCTTGTTCTAAAGCTTTATTTCTAATATCTACTTGACTACCAAAAGCAAAAGAAGTAGGAGCACCGCCTAAAAAGCCAACATCTTCCGTATAACCAGGTAATAATTGACCATTGTTTTCTGAGTAACTTATTTTTCCTTGTTTTACAGAAGTTACAATATCATAAGTGCCTTTTAAAATCTTTTTACCAATCGATAATTTTTTATTTTGTTTAACTCTTCCTGGAGTTCTTGGTAAATTATCACCTTTTTCTCCTTTTGTACTTTTACGTTGATTTTTAGTTAATAATAACTTTTCGAAACCTAGCCCTTTATAAAAGCTATCAAAATTAATAGTAGTATTTAAATTGTGTGTATTTGCATTCTGAATAACGTTTCCTATCAGTTCTACAGAAGGTACATCAACACCATTAACGTTTATTGTATTTTGTGGAGCTGCTTGCCAATCGAAATCTGCGGTGTATGCATAATCTGCTTTTATAAACTTTAAAAACGGAATTTTATCTATTGGTAAATTATAGGTACCGTTTAATGCTTGATGATAATGATTTGCTCTTCCTGTGTTAAAGAAGTCATCAAAAACTTGTATTTCATCATCGCTACCAAAAGTATCGTAAATATAGCTGTTGGTGGCATTAAAGTTTACTTGTAACGATTTTGTTAAATCGAAACCAATAGTATAATCCCAATCGAATAAAAATCTACGTTGTTTTAATTCTGGTTGTGCAGATAAACCTGCAACTAAATTTCTAGACTGTTGTTCGTTATAATTTCTGTTGATACTAGAATTAACGGCAAAAGTTTTAGGAATTGGATTAAAATTAAAGTCTTTTAGAAGTTGCCAATATTTGCTTTTAAAAATAGAATCATTATTTTTAAAAGGTTCTATTGGTTTAGAATCAAAACTAAAATTATAAGAAGCAGATGCTCTTACACTTTCGTTAATACGTTTTTTGATGTTATAATTTCTTTGAAACTCTTTATTGTGTGCGTAAGAAACTGCTAAGTTTTCTACATCATAAAATTTTTGTTTTTTGGTAGAATTAGGGTTTCTATTCTTTTTTACGTTTGTAAAACTGATACTTGTTCTTTTGGTATAATCTCTAGAGAATTCACTATTTTCATTTTCACCTAAAGCATCTGCTAATTCTACGTCTTGAAACTGAGGATCGTATTTTGGGTCTATATAAAGTTCACCAACACTATAACTCATTGGCAATTGAATTCCCCATTTTTTAGGGGTTAAAACTTTACCTAAATTTATAGTAGTAGCAACATCGTATTGTTTTGTTTCATCTAAACTACGTTGGCCTACTCTGTCTTCTACATTACCAAAACCAACTGTAGACATGCTACCAGATAAAGAAATATTTGCTACATCTGCAAAATTTGCATCGGCATTTAAAACAGCTGCCCAACCACCTTCATTATCAAAACCAGAAGAACGCAACTCATTAAACCAAACCTCACCACTAATAGGAGAAGTTGTTTTATTTTTAACTCCTAAAACAATTGTTTTTAATTCTGCTAACGTTGGGTTTCCTTTTACAGAAATGGTATATGGTATTTCTGCATCTTGTTCTGTAGAGGTGTAGATGTCTGTAATGGCAACTCCAACTCTGTCTCTTTCTAATTTGACCAATCCAAAAGTTTCTAGAAAAGCATCTAAATTATTTGCTTCTGGCCAAATATCTAAAGCAGAAGTACCGTTTTGAGATACTTTTAAAGGCATTTCTATTTGATAAAAATTGTCATCTAAATCTGTACCTAATCTTATAACCGCAGAAAAATCATCATCATTAATTGCAAGTGCTCCTTCATTTTTTTGAAGGTGCATAAACATTTTTAAATTTTTAAATCGTCTTAAATCTATGCTGATGTTTTTATAAATTGCTCTGGTTTCATTTGCAGGTAAATTATTTACTTTTAAGGTAACAGATTGTTCATTTTGTAATTGTATACTAGTACTACCTTGTAATTGTTCTCTTTCTATTCCTGGAGGCTGTATATAACTTCCTTCATTTTGTTCTATACTTACAACACCAACTTCAAAGTCTTTTAATTCGTTTTCATCTAAATCTACTGGAGTTGAAATAGATTCGTCTAAAGTTTTTGTATAACGTCTCCAATCTCCACGTACCAAGTCTAACTCACCAAAACGAATTACAACAGGCATTTTAAAATTAGTTAAAAACATTCTAACAAAACGAATACTATTAAAATCTGAAATACCATTTACAGGTGTTCCGCTTCTAATAGGGACTCTAAATTGATACCAAGTTGTTGTTTGGTTTGCTCCGTTTTCTAAAGTTACATCTGTTGTTTTTTTATCAACAATAAAATTCTTTCCAACAACCAAATCATTTCTATTCATAGAAACTTTATACTCGTAGTAACTTTCTACGGTATTCATGGTCTGATCTTTATTAATATCTTCTACATCTGGATAGGTTGTTGATGAAGTAGGGTAGCTTTCTGTAGATTGATTTAAGGTTGGTGAATTCCCTTGTGTATTGTTATAATTTTTATACCTGGTAAGAATAGAAGCACGGTTTGCATCTAATTCACTTCCTCTAAAATATTGAAAATTATCTGATGCAGGATCATTAGGATTTAATTTACTAAAGTTAGGAATGGTTGCATTGTACTTAGAAAATTCTTCAGCATCATTTAAACCATCATAACCAAGATCTTGGTTGGTTCTAGATTCATCATTTTCATCAAATGCATAAATAATAGATGGGTTTGTTGGTACTTTACCCCAAGTTGTCTCTGCTGTATTTAAGTCTCCACCAGTTTCAGATAAACCATTTTCATACATTTTACGACTGTCTTTTAAGATGTCTTCTGAAACATTACCTAAGTTTATATATAAATCTCCAACTTGGTTTGATGTGTTTTCAGGATTCATGCCAATAGGCAAACCTTCTGCTTCTGTAATTGAATAGTTTTCATAAGGATCCATTACCCAAAATTGAACATATTCTACATTTGCTTGGTCAAAATTGTTGGTTGTTAAAGACCTCATAACTCCTGCCCATCTATTTTCTGGATCAGAGAAAGTTCCGTCTGCCTTTACGTTAATACCAGTATCTAAATTATAAGAACCTCTTTCTGAAGGAAAATAGGCTAAATCTAAAGTTCTTATTACAGAATTCTGTGTAATGTCTAACTGAACATTAGGAAACAATTCTCTATAATTAATCTGTCTTGTTTCTGCTCTAGAAAGTTCTGCAGCATTAATGTTTGCAGGGGTATCTCCAGCTCCATAAAAAATTTGATCTACATTGTACCAAGCTAATTTTCCTCTTTGGTAGTTGTAAGATAAATCTTCTTGATCACCATTAAAACCAGGAAAATATTTTGGAGTACTTGCTTCATGCCAATCTAATGGCGATAAGATACTAATAGGTATTTGAGAAGCTTCAAAATCATCTATATAAGAGGTTGCAGCACCTGCCACATCAATTCCGCTTGGTGTTCCAGGAAGCAAGTATGCCATGTCTGCTCTAACCGATAAGTTAGACGGGACATCTGTATCTACAAAAGGTAATTTATTAGCTAATTTTGTAAAATAAGGTACTTCTGTTGTGTAATCTATATTTGCCCCAAACATGGTGTTGTTTATTGGGTCTGAACCAAAATTTACTTTAGGAGTAATAGGCTTTTCATTTACATTTAAAATGGTTGCTCCAATAATAAATTTATCTGAAAACTTATGTTCAACATCTACTCCCATAAATGTTTTTTGTTGTTGATTAAATACAGCGTTGTTTTCTGTAGAAACACTTATTGGTGTTCCAGAAGCTTGCAAGCCACTGTCTATAATTTGTACACGTCCTGCTTGGTAATCTACTACATAATCTACCCCTTCTACTAATTGTCTTCCACCTGCGGTTACTGTAACAGATCCTCTAGGTACATTAAAAGCTCCAATTGGTATTCCTCCAGAATTTTCTGATTTAAAATATCCTTTTAAATAGTATTTATCTTTATTTTGATAGTTGTTTTGCGCGTTTACTTTTGTATTTAAATAGAGTTCTTTAAATAAATAGTTATTGTCTACAGTCTCATCTAAACCAACATCATTGGTATTCTGTTGTACCAAATCATTACCAAAAGGTTCTGGTTCAGGAAAAAAGATAAATCCGTTTGTAGAATTAACAGTAATGCCCTCTACATAATCAAAATATCCGTCTGGAGATCTATACTGACTTTGGTCTAATTGATCTAATTTAAAAACTTGTATTAACGGCAAGTTAGGAATCCCTGCTGTGTTTGAGTTTTGTAAAACATTAGAAGAAATACCTGTTTGGTCATCTCTATATTGAATTTCGAAATAGAAACCATCTTGAGATAATGGATAAGTACCTAAGGCATACACGTTTTTCATCATTAAACGCCAGGTAGGAAAAGACTCTTCAATAGTAACACCACCAACAACTCTATCTCTTTTTGTTTTTAAAATCTCACTACGTAATAACTTTACAGCTAAAGTTTGTGGAGTTTGAATACCATCATTAGAAAATTCCCCAACTTTAAAAGACGTTTTTGTGCTTCCAGAAACTCCACCAGCAATTGTATATTCATAAGCAACAGCTAAAACCTCACCATCATTTAATCTACTATTTAAAGAGATAAAACCTAATTGAGAGTTTAAAGTAAATTCGCTAGAGCTTAATTTTCTTGCATTTTCTAATACAGAATAATCCGTACCCTCGCTCATGTTATAAGGTTGTAAGGTACTATTTACGGTAGAAATACTTCTAATTCCGCTAGTTGTAGTTAGTAAATCAGATAAATTGTTAGATTCGTTTGTTGGTATGTTTCCACCGGTTGTGGTTGGCGGATTTGTAGGTTGTACTTCTCCTGTTTGATTTACCAAAACATCGGTATCAGATTCTCCAATATCTGCTAAAGCCACAATACTTCTATAATCTTCTGTACTTGAGTTTCTGTTGGTTATCCAAACTTCTACTCTTGTAATATTAATTTGACTATTAATTAATGGATAATTTTTAAGTGAATTTGCGTAGTTGTCTATAAAATATTGAGATAAGAAAAAGTGACGGTCATTATCGTAATCCGTAGCCTTTAATTGAAACTCTTGTATAGAAGCACCACCTTCTGAAACTGTTGTTGTACTTTCTGAGTTTTGCTGTGAGAAAACAGCGGTTATATTGGTGTTACCAAATTTTAACTGTGTTTTTATCCCAAAGAGACTTTGAGCCCCATTAATTAATGAGTTTTTAATGGGCATAGAAATATTACCAGCTTCTATTCCTTGTAAAATATCATCTTCTGTTGGCTCGTAACCAATTTTTACTAAATTCTGAAAATCGAAAGTAGATTGTGTGTCGTAATTTGCTGTAAAATCTAAACGTGTACCTACTTGTGCACGAATACTTGCGTTAATTTGTTGATCAAAATCAAACGTAAAACTACTTCTGTTTTCTTCAGATAATTGTGGGTTTTCTGTATTCTGATAAATAAAACCTAATTTTAAATTTAAACTTCCGGTAGGTGTTACTTTTATTTCACTTCCTCCAAAAATAGTTTTAAATAAATCAGATTTTACATAATACGTTGGTAATAAGTCTTTCTGAGCTTCTTTAGATCCTTTTTTCTTAGAGTTTGTAGCACTTACTTTGTCTTTGTAATACTGCGTCATATCTCGCCTTAAACGATAATCTGCGTATTCTTTTTGCGTGAGATAAATAGGTGTTTTTGTATAATAATCGCCTATTTTTTCTACAATTACATACCTGTTTAAATCTTTATCAAATATAATTTCTTTCTCTGCCAGGTAATCTAAAAACAATCCACCCGTTTGCTCTTTTTTAAAGTTATATCTTAACTGTAGCGTGTCATTTTTTACTGTAGTGGTATCTCTATCTGTTTGTGCATATAGAGCTGTATTTGCTATGAAAATAAAAGCAAGAAATAAAAATATTTTGTTAAAAAAACTTTTCAAAATTATTATAAATTTTTTAAGGCTAGTTTTATTAAGTTTTCTACTGTAGCTTCTGGATTTTCTTTTAAAATAGTAGAGATTACTTTCTCTGACTGTTTTTTATTAAAACCTAAAACTTCTAAAGCAGATAACGCTTCATCTTTATTGGTATTGCTTGTAAATGTAGAAACTTCATCAATATTAAAGGTTTTTAAAATTTTATCCTTTAAATCGACTATGACTCTTTGTGCTGTTTTTGCTCCAATACCTTTTACAGATTGTATGAGTTGTACATTTTCGGATGCAATAGCGTGTTGTATTTCTTCTGATGTCATTGATGACAACATGGTTCTAGCAATACTTGGTCCTACACCAGAAACTGAAATTAATAATTTAAAAACTTCTCTTTCTGTTTTTGTGATAAATCCAAAAAGTGTGTGAGCGTCTTCTCTTATGGATAAATGGGTGTATAATACAACCGATTCATCATCTGGTAAACTAGAGAAAGTATTTAGAGAAATATGTAATAAATAACCAACTCCATTGCAATCTACAACAACCTCTGTTGGGTTTTTCTCTACCAATCTTCCTCTAACTTGTGTAATCATATAGTATTTTTTCTAAGCCTCTAAAGTAAGAATTTATTTTAGGTTTGCTGTGAGAGCAAATTATATTTTATAAATCATAGAAAATAGCCTTTAAATGATAAAAGGAAATTGCCTATGATGTATGTTCTTTAAATTTGACTCTCACATCAAATTCTTCTTACACTAAATTATTATTAATTTTAGATCTTTTTTCTTTTTCTTGAGCATCCACAGCAGCCAATGCAGCCATGTTTACCATTTCATCTACACTAGAACCTAATTGTAAAATATGTACAGGTTTACTTAATCCTAAAATTATAGGACCAATAGATTCTGCGTGGTTTAATTGTTTCATTAACTTATAAGTAATGTTTGCTGATTCTAAATTAGGGAAAATTAAAACATTTACTTTTTTACCATTTAGTTTAGAAAATGGAAATTCTTTTGCCAACATTTCTGGGTTTAAAGCAAAATCTGCTTGCAATTCTCCATCGATAACAGTGTCTGGAAAATGACGGTGTAAATAAGAAACGGCTTCACTAATTTTCTTAGAAGTTTCAGAGTTTGAAGATCCAAAGTTAGAAAAAGAGACCATTGCCATATTTGGTTTCATTCCAAGCATTTTTACAAAATTACCAGTCATTTGAGTAATTTTCACCAATTCTTTTGCCGTAGGGTTTATGTTAATTGTAGTGTCTGCTAAAAATAACGGACCTTGTTTTGTTAACATTAAGTTGGTTGCAGCAATTTTAGTAACTCCTTTGTCTTTTTCAATCAATTCTAAAATAGGCTTTAAAACTGTTGGGTAAGGTCTAGAATATCCTGTAATTAAAGCATCTGCTTCTTTTTCGTTCACCATCATTGCAGCAAAATAATTACGTTCTCGCATTAATTTTGTTGCTTCAGATAAAGTACGTCCTTTACGTCGTCTATTTTGCCAATAAATCTTTCCAAAACGTTCTCTACGTTCTGTTTCTTCGTCTATTTTTGGATCAATAATTGGTACAATTGCAGTAAAACCAATTTCTGCTTTTAAAGCTAAGATTACTTCTTTTCTTCCCAATAATATTGGGTCACCAATCTTTTCGTCATGTACTCTTTGCGCAGCTTTTAAAACATCTATATGGTCTGCTTCTGCAAACACAATACGTTTTCTATTGCTCTTTGCTCTGTTGTGTAAAATTCTAATTTCTTTACTTCCAGAACCAGAACGTTCCATTAACTCTTCTCTATATTTATCCCAATCTTCAATTGGTTCTAATGCAACACCAGAATCCATTGCAGCTTTTGCAATTGCTGGTGGAATTTCATAAATTAATCTTGGATCAAATGGTTTTGGAATAATATACTCTCTTCCGTAAGCTAAACTTACTTCATCATAGACAATATTTACTTGCTCTGGCACCGATTTTTTAGCTAAATCTGCTAAAGCATGAACGGCTGCCATTTTCATTTCTTCATTAATTTTGGTAGCTCTAACATCTAAAGCACCTCTAAAAATAAATGGAAATCCAAGTACATTATTCACTTGGTTAGGATGATCAGATCTTCCTGTAGCCATAATAATATCCTTTCTTGTAGCAACTGCTACATCGTAATCTATTTCTGCAACTGGGTTTGCCATAGCAAAAACAATGGGGTCTTTTGCCATTGTTAAAAGCATCTCAGGAGAAACCACGTTTCCTTTAGATAAACCAATAAATACATCTGCATTATGCATGGCTTCATCTAGCGTGTGCAAATCTCTATCGGTTGCAAATTCTGCTTTTTGTGAGGTAAGGTTGTCTCTATCGCTTCTAATAACGCCTTTACTGTCGCACATTACCACGTTTTCTTTCTTTGCACCTAATTTTAAATACAAAAGTGTGCAAGAAATTGCAGCAGCTCCAGCTCCATTAACAACAATTTTTACTTTACTAATATCTTTGTTGGTAATGTCTATGGCATTTTTTAAGGCTGCAGCAGAAATAATTGCTGTTCCGTGTTGGTCATCATGCATTACCGGAATGTCTAATTCCTCTTTTAACCTTCTTTCAATTTCAAAAGCTTCTGGTGCTTTAATATCTTCTAAGTTTATTCCTCCAAAAGTAGGAGCAATTGCTTTTACGGTTTGTATAAAAAGTTCTACATCAGTTGCATCAACTTCAATGTCAAAAACATCGATATCTGCAAATATTTTAAAAAGTAATCCTTTTCCTTCCATTACTGGTTTAGAAGCTTCCGGACCAATGTCTCCTAAGCCTAAAACTGCAGTTCCGTTAGAAATTACTGCTACTAAGTTTCCTTTTGCAGTATATTTATATGCATTGTTTTTATCTTTTACAATTTCTAAGCAAGGTTCTGCAACACCGGGTGAATATGCCAATGCTAAGTCGTGTTGAGTGGCATATTTTTTAGTAGGAACTACCTCTATCTTTCCTGGTTTTGGTTTTGCGTGATATAATAAAGCTTCGTGTCTTTTTCTAGAATCGCTCATATAATAAGTCTTTGCTTGTTTAAGCTTACAAATATATGATTTTCAGTGAAAGAGAAAATTTATTTTCTAATCTTTTAAAGGACCTTTTAACTTAAGGTTTATTCATTAGTATTCTAATATGATAAAGTTTTTGTGGTATTGTTTTCTGAATAGGTAATAGAAAAAGAATATGTTTTAAGATTTGCTTTTAGTTGAGCAAAATCTTTTTTGGTAGACCAGGTTATATTTAATTCATTTTCAGAACTTTCATTGATGTTTATTGTTCCTTTAAATGCTTTAGAAGTATTTCTTAGTCGCATTATTTTTAGTTGGTTTAAAACAATATCTGTTTTAACGCCTTGTTCTATGTCTTTATTTGATAAGGTTGTTCTGTTAATTTCTTTGTGACCACCGCTTCCGCCTTTATCTGCGGCTGCATAATTATTTTTACCTGCAAAAATATCTAAATACCATACTTGAGGAATGCCTGGCATAAACATTTGAATGGCTCTTGCTAGTAATAGTTTTTGTTCATTTTCTCCTAATGCACTAAAAAAGGTTGCGTTAACTTGGTAGTACGAAATTTTATTTCCGGCAGGGTCGTATAGGTTTTTTACTCTACCACCGCGTTCTAAAATAGTATTCATGATCGATTCTATTTCAGCGTCTTTTAGTAAACCGTTATTGTATTTTCCGTTAACTTCTTTTCCTTTTAAATCTAAAACAGGTATTCCGTCATGACACCCTAACATGTTTACAGTTTTGTAACCTTTACTAATAATTTCTTTTGCCCAAGTTAAAAGAGCTTTAGCATTAGATGTTTCTATGGTGTGAATCATTAATCCTGGTAAGAAAAAGTCGTAGATTTGATACCCTTCTTTTGCTACCTCATCATGTAAATCTAAACCATATTCTGCATGAATTTCTGGTAAAAGAATAAGATCATTTTTTTTAGCAATTTCATTAATGCGGTCTAAATAGGTCCAAGTACCTGGTTTGTTAAAAAAATTAGTTTGTCCAACTTCTTTATGTAAATAGGCAAAAGCATCTAATCGTAAAATTTTACAGCCAAAACTTTTTACTTTAGATAACGTTTCTTCGTAAAAATCCCAAACTAATTCAGATTTGGCATTTACATCCATTTGCCCCAAAAAGGATCTATTTTTTTCTACTAAAAGGCTTATTTCTTTTTTGTATTTATTATAATCTCCTAAGTCAAGATCATTAATATTAATTTTATTCTCAATAGCTAAATTAACTTGTTTACAAACTAATTCAGCTTTTTGAGAATTTGTGGGAATACTGTTTTCTAAATCTTTGCTATTAATTTTATTGTATTTAATTTCTTGGTAAAAAGTGTTCCAATACGGTTTTTCTGTGCCGTCAGGAAAAGGAACTTTTAGTATTGGAAGTCCAGATTTTCTCATAAATAATTTATTAAGAAACGCTTCTTTTGGTATTACAATGCCTTCTTTGTTTTTAGTTCCGTTTTCTTGCCAAAAAGTATTCCAATTGATAAAAAAATCTTTAAATTTTGATTTTTCACCATTTTCTAATATGTCTTTAAATTGTGGAGAATTTACAGATAAATGATTTAGAACAATATCAAATTTTAGCATTATGTTTAGTTCTTCTAAAGATTTTAAATCTTCTTTAGAAACTAAATCTGTATTTAAATTATAATCTATAACAGAAAACCCTCTATCTAAATCGCTATTAAAAAAGGTAGGTAACACATAAAACAAAGAAAAAACATCTTTAAATTCTGGTGTTTTAAGCATAGAAATAGTGTCGCTTAATTTTTGTCCAATACTATCTGGGTAAGCATTAAGCATTACTCCGTTAGAAATTATATTGTTTTCTTTTTGCATAAGATTGTAATTACTATAAAAGTTTAGATAAAATATTAATGTTATCTGGCAGTCTGCCAACGTTTTGAAGTTTTAAAGCCGCTAATTTTAAAGCAACCTGTAAACAGTCTTGTATTGGTTTTTCTTTAATGTAAGCAAATAAGAAACCAGACCAAAAAGCATCTCCTGCTCCTGTAGTGTCCATTACTCGTTCTACTTTAATGGCTGGTAACTGAATAATTTCTTTACCAGATTGTGACAATTTAACACCGTTACTGCCTAATGTTAAACAAACTGTTTCTACACCTAGGTTATGAAAAAAATCAAAAATCTCTTGGTGTGGTAACTCTTTTTCAAATAAGCGAAGCATATCGTCTTCACTAATTTTTATCAAAGGATTAAACTTACAGTAGGCTTTTATTACGCTTAAAGCTTGTTCTTGACTGCTCCATAATTTTTTAGCATAATTTAAATCAATACTTAATTTACAGCCTAAATTATAAGCCTCTTCTGCTTTTTTTAAGATGGTAGTTTGTGCAGGTTCTCTACTTAATGCAAAACAAGTTGTGTGATATATATTGGTTTTAGTCAACATTTCTGTAGATATCTGCTCTTCTGTAATGTGATAATCTGCTTCACGAAAGGGAATAAAATCTGGAGTTCCCTCTGATTTTGATACAAAAATGACACTTGTAGGCTTCTTGTCAATTTTTTTAATATGGTGTGTATTTACACCTTCTTCTGCAAGTCTTTTAAAAATGTATTCGCCAAAGCCATCATCACCAACGGATGATATCATAACAGATTTTAATCCTAATCTAGCAGAATTCATAGCAACATTAGTAGGTGACCCACCTAAATATCTATGGTAATCTCTAGTATTATTAATAAGTACGCCAGATTGGTGGCCAATGAAATCGATAAGGACTTCACCAACACATAGTATGTCTATATTTTTAGTTGTGTTTTTCAATTTTTTAATTTTAATTAGCGCTTTTTAGTCTAAGAAGTTCAAGAATTATTCAACAGAAATAGTTGTGGTTGCTGTATTTTTATGATCAATATTTGGTTTAGGTTCTTTAAGACGTAGTGCAAAAACACCGGCAATAACAAAAAGAACACCTCCTAGTAGTATTGCGTTTACGGCGCTATTATTTAAAATATTTTTTACAATAGGTCCAAATGTTACTGTTTGTATTCCCATAGGAATAACAATCATCATATTTAAAATTCCCATATACACTCCACGTCTTTCTTGTGGTACAATTTTAGAAACCATAGAATATGGAATTCCCATCATTGCTGCCCATCCGATACCAAATAAAATCATAGGTAAAATAACTAGCATAGGATCATGAATGTAGGGAATACTAAGCATAGCAATACCTGTTAAGAACAAACTTAAAACATATACTTTTTTTCCACCCCATTTTAGGGCTAAAGGAACAAGAGCTAAAGCAAAAACAATTGTAGAAATGTTGTATGTTGTATTCATTTTTGCAGCCTGACTTAAAGCTTCAGACTTGTTAAAGCCCATACTTTCTTCGAACATTGGAGAAATAAATTGCCAGTAAATAAATAGAGCATACCATTGAAATAAATAAACGGCTGATAATTTCCACATAAACTTAGGCATGTCTTTTATTGCTTGTACAATTTCTGTAAAAGGTGTTTTAACTCTATCTAAAAAGGGTAGTGCATTGTGTTTTTTAATTTCTTCTAATTCTTTATTTGATGGCGGTATTTCTGGAGTTTTTAATACCGACCAAAGAATTGTTGCAATAGATAGTATTGCTCCTATAAAAAAGGAATAATACAACCATTGAGGTATAGAAGTTGCTGCTGTACTTGTGGTTTCTTCTGCGCCAAACCAATCTTGAAAAAGGAAAATGGAAGCATTAGCTAAAACAATACCAGCACCAACAAATAAACTTTGCATTTGGTAACCAAAACTTAATTGTTTGTTTGGTAGTTTGTCTCCAACAAAAGCACGATAAGGCTCCATTGCCATATTGTTTCCAACATCTAGAATCCATAATAAACCAACAGCAAACCATAACGATGGACTATATGGAAAAGCAAATAAACATAAACTACCTATTAAAGCACCAATAAGAAAAAAAGGCTTTCTTCTGCCCCAACGAGGAGACCATGTTTTATCTGAAATAGCTCCGATTATAGGTTGAATAATTAAACCTGTAACAGGACCTGCTAGATTTAATAATGGTAAATCTTCATGATGAGCCCCTAAGAATGAAAATATAGGATTAACTGCTGTTTGTTGTAAACCAAAACTGAATTGAATTCCTAAGAATCCTACATTCATATTAAAGATTTGCCAGAAACTTAAATTAGGTTTTTTTAATTTCATTTTATTTATTTTAATCTATTCTTTTTTAAGAAAGACATAAATGTCTAAGCTATCTAATAATTATGATGATACATCTTTTATTGTGGATTAATAAAAGTTTCAATTTCTGATTGCAATATTTTTGGATTAGCTCCTTCACTTTGAGCAACTAATGCTCCGATAGCGCAAGCAAAATTGATTGCTTTTTGTGGGGTTGATTTTTTTAATAATTCACTAGTTAGTGAAGCTAAAAAAGAATCTCCTGCACCAACAGTGTCAATAACATTTATTTGATAACCACTATTGTAGTAAAAAATATCGTTATATAATAAAACAGCACCATGTGGTCCTTTAGTAACACATACATGATTTGTATTTGTTTTTGCCGCAATAAATCTTATATTCTGTTCAAGTGAATTGTATTTTGAACCTATTTTTTTACAAACTTCATATAACTCATCATCATTAAATTTAATAAAATTTGCTTTTTCCATTAAATATAGTAATACATCTGTTGTGTAATGAGATTGCCTTAAATTTAAATCGAAAATTTTATATTTCGCGGCTTCAATTAATTCATACAATGTTTTTCTTGAAGTTTTGTCTCTTGCAATTAAACTACCAAAAACAAAGGCATCAGCGTTTTCAACTTCATTTTTTGCTTTTTCAGTAATGGAAATTTTATCCCAAGCACTTGGGTAATTTATAGTATAAGAAGCAGTGCCTCTTTTATCTAGTATGACATTTACTTTACCAGTTTGAAATTGTTTTTTTATTTGAATATGGTTGGTGTTAACTTTATTATCTTTAAGATACTCAATTATTTTTTGTCCAAAATTATCTTCACCTAAAGCACTTATCATTGTAACGTTATGACCAAATGAACTTAATCTGCTGGCAACATTTAGAGGAGCTCCTCCTATTTTTTTATGAGTTGGAAATATATCCCACAAAACTTCTCCAAAACAAACTACTTTTGACATCTTTTAATATTTAAAAATAAAACAATTTCATTGTGATAAAAACAAGAGAGATTAAACAATGTCAATCTCTCTTGATACCAATTAATTCAATTCAAAAAACAATCTACACTATATTAGTAACCAGGGTTTTGCTTGTAAATGCCACCTGTAAAATCTATTTCTCTTTGAGGGATTGGATAGTACTCATCTCTACCTACTGTAAAATTAGCATTTGTTAAAAAATCTTTTCTTGTTTTTTCAACTGCTAAATATGCATTTAGAACTTGTTCTGCCATTCCCCATCTTACTAAGTCAAAAAATCTTGGACCTTCCATACCAAACTCTAAACGTCTTTCAAACATTAAAGCTTTAAAAGCATCATCTTTAGACATTCCCATGGCATATTCACCCACATTATATACATTACTAGCCCCCGCATTCATTTGTCTTTGAGTGCTTACTTTAGCTCTTCTTCTAATTTGATTGATAATTTCGACACCTGCATCTACTTGATTCATTTGAATTAAAGCTTCTGCTTTAAATAAAAGTACGTCTGCATATCTTATAAAATCTACATTCTTTGAAGTACCCACAAAAGGACCTTCTTTTACATAACAACCACAATCTGGTGCTTGCTGTTCTTTCATGTTTCCAAAATAACCATACACTCCTGGGTCTCTTGCCCAACTAAAATTGTATATCATATCTCCAGTAGTATTTACCGTATTTCTGTATTTAAAAGGACGACCTGGTATACCTACTGTATGATCTATTCTTGGGTCTAATGTAATTCCTGTAGCTAAAGCAGTTTCTCCATTTGCATCCACAACATCAAAAATGTTACTATCATTAAAAGTATCTAATAATGGTAAGCCAGAAGCATCCGTTTTAAATGCGTTTACCATATTGTGACTAGCCAAATGAAAACCACAACATCCATACAGCCCAGTACCCTGAGGTGAATTTAAACCGGTTACAAAGCTTACTCTACTAACAGTTGTTCCGTCATTAATAGAAAATTGTGCAGCCCAAATAGATTCTGAACCATTATCAAAACCATCTAAAAAGTTATTTCCATAATCTCCTTCTAAAGCACCTATTACATCATCTGCATAATCAACTACCTCTTGTAATTTAGACATGTTTATATTAGTAACGGCGTGATTATCATTTTGCTCATAAGCTTGGTATAAACGTAGTTTTGCTAAATAAGCTGCTGCTGCATTTTTATCTGCTCTACCAACCTGATCTTGAGATTGAGGTAAGTTATCATAAGCAAATTTAAAATCATCTGCAATTGTGTTCCATAAAGCATCATTATCTACATCATTAGAAACTTTAATAATTTCATCTTGTGTTAAATCTTCTGTGATATATGGAATTTTTTTAAACAATAGTTTAAGCATAAAATGAGAGTGCGCTCTTAAAAAACGAAGTTCTCCTTGTCTTATAGCTTTGTTTGAATACTCTACATCTGGTATATCATTAATTACTTTTAAAGCAAAATTAGCTCTCGATATTGCTTTATAATAATTAGTCCAAGTTCTTGGTCCCATCCAATCTAAAGGGTCGTCTGCAATTGTTAAGTTGTATTGTTCATATCTATCTACAATATCAACATCACCTCTACCACCACCACCTTTGTAGGCATCATCAGATCTAACACTTCCGTAAACCCACATGTTAGTTAGTGGACCTACCATGTCATCATTTGCTATTCCTGCATATGCTGCAACAACTAATGCTTCTGCATTTTCTGCTGTAGCTACGTTTTCATTAGATAATACACCTTCTGGTTCATATTCTAAGAAATCATCAGAACATCCTGCTATTAAAAATGTAGCAAAGATTCCCGCTAATAATATTTTTATATTCTTCATTTTAATATTTTTTAAAAGTTAATGTTAAGACCAAGTGATAATGTGGTTGGAACAGGAATGTTATCTACATTTGTTCTTTCTGGATCTGATCCTATATAGTCTTTAGGTGTAAACCAAAATAAATTTTCTCCTTGAACGTAAAATCTTAAACTTGACATGCCTGCGAATTTATTAACAATTTCTTCTGGTAATGAATATCCAAATGACAAGTTTCTTATTTTGAAATAAGAATTATTTCGGTAAAGATAATCAGAGGTTCTTGTATCGTTATTTACAAGTGATGCCGCTGGAATATTTGAACCCGTGTTGGTTGGTGTCCATGCATTTAAAACACCTAAACCAGCATTTTCTCTTCCTTGTACAAAGTTATTCCAGTATATATATGGGTCTAAACCTATTCTACCTGTAACACCTGAGCCGAATACAGAAAAGTCGAAGTTTTTATATTCTAAGTTTACTCTAATTCCATATTCTAAATCTGGTAACGTTGTGCCAATAAAATCTCTGTCTTCTGCACCTATACTGCCGTTTCCATCTAAATCTTGAAATTTTAATCCTCCAGGTCTAGCTCCAACTTGAGTTGGGCTTGCATCTATATCTGCTTGACTTTGAAATAAACCATCTGTTTTATATCCGAAAATTGAAAATTGAGAATGCCCAATGATAGAATTGTCTATAGTACCAGGATAAGAAGATACAACCTCTTCTGGTAATGCCGTAATTTTATCTTTAAAAGCACCAAAGTTAGTAGAAACAGTTAATTTTAATCCGTTTTCAAAAGTATTAGCATAAGCTAAAGCTAATTCCCAACCGTTAGTTTCTGTTGTTGCTCCATTTAATACTCTTTGTTGTCCTTCTCCTACTACAGAAGCAATTGGTGGTGTTGTTAAGATATCACTAGTTTCTCTAGTAAAATAATCGAAAGTACCAGTTACTTTATTGTTTAATAAAGAAAAGTCTACACCAAAATTAAATTCTTTGGTAGTTTCCCATTTTAAAGCTGGGTTTGATGCTTGAATTGATACAAAACCAGATGGTAAATTACCTGTGTTATTTCCGTTTAAATCATAAGCGGTACCAACATTGTAAAACGTATTAAAGAAAAAAGTATCTCCAGTAGCTTGTAATTGATTTTGTCCGTAATTAGATTCAAATAAACCAAAACGTGCTAAATCTCCAATAGATTGGTTACCAACTTCTCCATAACCCGCTCTAAATTTTAAAGAATTTACAATATCATTTTCTTTCCAAAAATCCTCATTACTAATTCTCCAACCTACTGTTGCTGCAGGAAAAATACCATATCTATTATCTGCTCCAAATCTTGATGAACCATCTCTACGTACAGTTACAGAAGCTAAATACTTATCTTCGTAACCATAATTTACTTTCGCAAATTGAGACAACAATCTACTACCTGTAGAAGACCCTAAGTTTGTTTTTGCTCCTGTAGCAGCATCTAACTGAAAGAAAGACTCAGTCTCTACTGCAAATCCATCTGCTTGTGCAATAAAACTATCTTGATCGTCTTTAATAGATTCTGCTCCTAAAAGCACTCCTATTTTATGCTTTTCGGCTAATTCTACACTATAATTTAAGGTGTTTGTAAATACTAAACTTGTAAATTTTTGATTGCCTTGTATCAATCTATTTGTAGCTCTTGTTATAAAACCATTGTTAACTTTTCTTTCAATATCCCTTCTGTCTACTACATTATAATCTACACCTAAGCTAGTTCTATAGGTTAGATTTTTTGCGATATCAAACTCTCCATAAATATTTCCAAAAAAAGTGGTTCTGTTTGTATTGTCCCAACTATTAAGTTGTTGCATTAAAACAGGATTATTTCTGTCTGAATAACCAGAACCCAAAGGGCCAGCAAACTCTCCGTTTGCATCATATACAGGAATTGTTGGTGCTAGTGATATAGCTAAACTTGTTGTATAACCACTACCAACGTCTCTAGCAGCTAAAGTTTCATCAGAAGTAGACATTTGTGAATTTACACCAACTCTTAACCTATTATCAAATAAATTAAAATTAGAGTTTAATTTAGCTGTAATTCTTTCGTAACCTGTGTTTTTTAAGATACCTGTATTGCTTAAATGACCTACATTTATTAAGTGAAATGAATTGTCTGTACCTCCAGAAAATGAAATTTCATTATTGTATAAATATCCAGTTTGGTAAGTTTCGTCTTGCCAATCAGTGTCTCCAACTGGTACACTTGTATCACCACCAACAAAGGGCTGTACAGTTACACTATTTAAAACAGGGTTATTAAAATCACCGTTCCAATCAAAATTATATATTTCACCATAACCACCACTAGGGTCTGCACCATCATTAACAGATGCTTGCCATAAAGCTTTACCTCTTTGCAATGCATTTAGCATTTTATAACGTTGTTTTTTTTCTGATAAAACTGAAATGTTTGAGTTTAAACTGATTTTAAATTTTTCTGCGCCTCCTGCTTTTGATCTGTTTTTTGTAGATACAACTACCACACCATTTCCTGCACGAGCTCCATAAAGTGAAGAAGCAGAAGCATCTTTAAGAACTTGAACAGATTCTATTGTACTTGGGTTTAAACTTGCAAAAACTTCTTGCCTTAGTGTTGGCACACCATCAATAACAAACAATGGGTTGTTGTTACCAAGGGTGGTTGCACCTCTAATTAGTATATTATTACTTGTACCAGTTGGGTCTCCGTTTTTCTCAATAAATAAACCAGCTACTTGGCCTTGTAAACTCTGTACGGCACTACCTGTACTTAAACCAACACCCTTAATAGGAGCCATTTCTACAACAGATATTGCCCCAGTTACATCTACCTTTTTTTCTTTGGAGTAACCAGTTATTATTATTTCATCTAGTTGACTTGCTTCTGCTGTTAGTACAACATTTATAACAGTTCTACCGTTTATTTTTATGGTTTCGATTTTGTAACCCAAATAACTAAAAACCAATGTGTCATCACCTTTTGTGTTGGCTAAAGTATAATTTCCATCAAAATCGGTTGTTGTTCCAACAGTAGTGCCAGATACAACTACTGAAACACCTGGTAATGGCATATCTCCATCTTTATCAGTAATCACACCTTTAACCTGGGCTTGGGCGGATATGCTGATAAGAGCAAATATTGTAAGTAAAAAGAGTAATTTACGTCTCATAATTTATTTAATTTAGTTAATGTTTAATTGATTTAATTCGATGTTATCAAGAAGTAATTCTTGATTATTAGTTTCTATAGAAAAGGTTGAATAGGGTTTGTTTGGAAAAAATATTTCTGTCATAACAGTTTCTCCATCATCAAAGAATAATTCTATAGAGGTTTTATCTATTAATATTGTTCCTGATAAATTTTTATTAGATGATGTTCTAGGAGCATAAGAAATTTTATCTGCAAATTTTTCTGAGAAATTTATTTTTCCAGATTTTTTACGATCAATAAAAAAAGAATTCTTAGCATTATCATATCCAAATAAAAGTGAGTCATTTACTTTGTTAGATAGTTTAAAAGTGAAGCTTTTATCATTTAAATTGTTTATATTAAACTTTATTTCAGAACTAGATAAATCAATAGATTCTGAACCTATAATTTTTGTATTCCCGTTTACAGAAATATTTTCTTTTTTAAATTTGGTGCCTCTGTATTTATTTAAATCTGTTACAGGGTTGGAAATTAATCGATAACCATTATCATCTTTTTTAAGTGCTACTTTTCTAGGAATTGTCATTGCGCTTCTCCATGTTTCTGTTGGTACTTTTACTGCATAATCCCAATTAGACATCCAACCAATCATTAATTTAGCACCATCTTTTGTTCTTGCGTTAGACCAAGAAACACCTGCGTAATTATCTTTACCAAAATCTAACCAATACGTATGATTTTCTTTTAAGTTTTTTTCAAACTCTTTATCAATTTTAAAGTTCTTACCATCAAAATCTCCAATAAAATATTGTGTTGCACTTCCACCATTTGGACCACCAGTTCCAACACTTACAAATAATACCCATTTAAATTCTTCTGTACCTTTAATTGGTAGTTTAAATAAATCTGGACATTCCCAAACTCCATCTTTAGAATTTTCATCTTTTTTAAATTCTGAAAGTAAGTTCCAGTTTTTTAAATTTTTAGAATCGTAAAACATTATTTTATCTCCAGCTGCTAGAGACATAATCCATTTATGTCTATCCTCATCCCAAGTAATTTTTGGATCTCTAAAATCTTTAATAGTATCGTTGTCTATAACCGGGTTGTTTTCGTATTTCTTAAAAGTTTTACCTTCGTCATTACTGTAAGCAATACTTTGTACCTGTTTAACCTTTCCGTTACCAAAATCTTTATGGTTCGTGTACATAGCAACAATTGGAATAGATTTTTCAACTTCTCCTAATCCAGAGCTATTGCTAATATCTACAACCGCACTTCCAGAAAAAATGGTTCCAAGTTCATCAGGATAAATAGCAATAGGTTGCTCTGACCAGGTAATCATATCTGTGCTAATTGCATGTCCCCAATGCATAGGACCCCAAACATTACTATCTGGATGGTATTGAAAATATAAATGATAGTAACCATTGTAATAAAACATGCCATTAGGATCATTCATCCAAGCTTTTTTTGGCGTAAAATGAAAGTTAGGTCTGTAAAGTTCTTCTTCTGTATAAGTTTTAGAAACTTTTTCTTTAGTTTCTACTGTTTTTTTACAGTTAAAAAATACAAGCAACACAAGAGTTATAAAAGTTAGTTTTTTGAATTTCATTTGCTTAATTTTTATTTTTGATTAGTTTTTTACTTAGCTCCTCTAGTGTAACACCTTTAGTTTCTGGCATCATAAAGATTACGAATAGTAATTGTATGGCCATCATCACTGCAAAAAATAGAAAGACAACACTAGCCCCAATTGTAGAGAATAATACCGGTACTAATGAAGGAATAACTGCTGCTAATACCCAATGTACAGAACTACCAAAAGATTGTCCTGAACCCCTTAAATGATTGGGGAATATTTCTGATATAAAAACCCATATTACAGTGCCTTGCCCGATTGCATGTGCTGCAATAAAAATAAATAAGAAGATAGGCATGTAAGTTCCTTCCCAGTTAAAAAAGAAGGCAGCAGAAACTAATGATAATGATATAATATAACCAAAAGAGCCTATATACATTAGTTGTTTTCTACCTAATTTATCTATTAAAAATATACCAAGTAATGTAAATAGCATATTTGTAACACCAACACCAATACTACTTAACATGGCAGTACTTTCTCCTAAACCTGCTTCTTCTAATATTCTTGGAGCATAATATAATAATGCATTAATACCAGATAATTGATTGAAAAAGGCAATTAAAAAAGCTAAGATTAAAGGGAATCTGTATTTTTTAAGAAAGATGTTTTCATTAGGTATCGTATCTTTCATCTCTTGTTTGATTTCTTCAACTAAAGCATTTGAGTTTAATTTTGGATTAATAATTTTTAAAGCCTTTCTAGCCTCATCTTCTTTAGATTTGGTTAATAACCATCTAGGGCTTTTAGGTACAGATAAAATCATTAAAGTATAAATAATTGCAGGCACTGCTTCTATACCTAACATCCATCTCCAGGCATTTTCACCAATATTATTTAATAAATAATTAGAAAAGAAAGCGATTAAAATACCAAACACAATATTAAATTGATATAAGCCAACTAATTTACCTCTATCTTTTGCGGGTGCAATTTCTGAGATATAAGCTGGAGCTGCAATTGTAGATGCTCCAACACCTAGGCCTCCAATAAATCTAAATAAAGCAAAAGTCCAAGGATCATTAGCTAAACTAGATCCAATTGCAGATATTGTGTAAAGGACACCTATCCATATTAAGGTGTTTTTTCTACCAATTTTATTAGTTGGTATTCCTCCAAAAATTGCCCCAAAGACTGTACCCCATAATGCCATACCAATAACTACCAATCCATGAAACATATCTGTAGATTCCCAAATTAGTTGAAGTTTTTTTTCAGCACCAGAAATAACAACTGTATCAAAACCAAACAAGAAACCTGCTAGTGCAGTTGTTAAAGACCAGATTATTATTTTTTTATTCATGTTTTTGATTTAATTGTAATTGAGTTTTGCATCTATTTTGTTGATTTAATAAAATTTAGACTTTTTTTTGAGTAAAATTAAAATAGCAGCACAGTATTTTGTGTAAATAATAAATCGAAAACGTTTTCGATTTACCGAAAACGTTTTCGATTAAGGTAATTTACTATATTTACAGGGTAATAAAACATATATTTGCTCTAAAAATTAAACAATTCTATTTTGGTAACACTTAAACAAATAGCCGAACAATTAGGTATTTCTATCACAACCGTTTCAAAAGCATTAAAAGATTATCCGGATGTAAGTAAAAAAACAAGAAAGTTGGTGAGAGAAACAGCTTCTTTATTGCACTATAAACCAAATTCTTTTGCCGTTAATTTAAGAACTAAAGAATCTAAGATTATAGGTTTAATTATACCTGTAATTGTGCATCACTTTTTTTCTAGTGTTATTAAAGGAATTATTTCTCAAGCAGAAAAAAAAGGGTATTTGGTAATTATTCTTCAGTCTGATGAATCTTACGAGTTAGAAAAAAAGCAAATAGATTTATTACTTAGTAAAAGAGTAGACGGAATTTTAATTTCTTTAGCAAACGGAACAGGAGATTTTAAACACCTAACAGAAATTATTGAACAAGAAACTCCTTTAGTAATGTTTGATAAAATTGCTAAAGTGGTAAAATGTTCTAAGGTTATTATTGATGATAGAAAAGCTGCGTATATAGCAACGAAACATTTAATTGATATTGGTTGTAAACGAATTGCTCATTTTAGAGGGGCTTTGTTGCCTCAAAATTCTATCGATAGATTTCTTGGTTATAAAAAGGCGTTGCTTGATAATAACTTAGAGTACGACCCTTCTTTAATATATGTTAATGAGTGTGGAGATATGAGTTTTGAGGAAGGAAAAGAAAATGCAAGACAATTATTAAAAGACCATAAAGATGTGGATGGTATTTTTATAAATACAGATTTAGTTGCTATTGGGGCCATGACGGAATTTGCTAAATTGGGTGTTAAAGTGCCAGAAGATATTAGTATTGTTGGTTTTAGTAACTGGTTTATGTCTTCTGTAATTTCACCTTCTTTAACAACAATTAATCAACCTGGTTTTGAAATGGGGAAAAAATCTTTTAAAATATTATATAAAGAAATAAAAGACAGAAAAATGAATAAAAGTATTAGTTATAAAGAAGTTGTTTTAGATACCGATTTAGTGATTAGAGAATCTACTAAAAGAAAACTTTAAGGTTGTTTTTGTGTTTCTGAAATTGAAAATTTAGAAATTATTAGGCCTTGTTTAATAAAAAATAAGTGGTTAGATTTAGCATAAAGTTTATGTTTGTGTTTATCAACCAAAATTACACGATGAAATATTCTATTTTTTTACTCATTTTTTTCACCTCTTTATCCTCTTTTTCCCAAGTAAAAGGAAAAATTACAGATACAAATAACAACCCATTATCATTTGTGAGTATTTATTTAGATGAAAGTGTTACAGGAACAACTTCTAATGATAATGGAGCGTACGTTTTAGGTATTGAAAAGAAAGGGAAACATACTGTTGTTTTTCAAATTTTAGGATACATAACGTTAAAAAAGGAAATAAATATTACGTCTTTTCCTTTTGAGTTAAATGTGCAATTAGAGGAAGAAAATGTGCAGTTGGCAGAAATTTCTATTTCTACAAAAGACAATCCTGCAAATAGAATTATTAGAAATACAATAGCTAATAAGGATAAAAACACGAATAAGTATGCAAATTATACTGCTAAATTCTATTCTAGAGGTTTGTATAAAATTAAGGATGCACCAGAAAGATTTTTGGGTAGAAATATGGGGGATTTTGGTGGAGCATTAGATTCTACAAGAAGCGGAATTATTTACCTTTCGGAAACTGTTTCTGAAATCCATTTTCAGAAAAAACCAAAAAAGTTTAAAGAAAAAATTATTGCTTCTAAAGTAAGCGGAACCGATAATGGTATTAGTTTTAATAGAGCAGAGGATGCAAATATTAATTTTTATGATGATAGTGTTACTTTTGGTAGCGATTTAATTTCACCAGTTTCTACCAATGCTTTTAGTTATTACAAATATCAATTAGAAGGAACATTTTATGATACAAATGGTAAACTGATCAATAAAATAAAATTGATTCCGAAGCGTAAAAATGACCGCGTTTTTAATGGTTATTTATATATTGTAGAAGATGATTGGGCTATTTATGGCGCAGATGTTTCTGTTACCGGAGCGCAGGTAAACATACCAATTGTAGACGTTTTGTATTTAAAACAAAATTATAATTATTCAGAAGAAAATGATGCTTGGGTATTAATTAGTCAGAGTATCGATTTTAAAGTAGATGGTTTTGGTTTTAAGTTAGATGGTCGTTTTTCATCTGCATATTCTGCATATAATTTTACACCAAAATATGACGAAAACACATTTACAAATGAAGTTTTATCGTTTGAGAAACAAGCTACAGAAAAAGATACTACCTATTGGAATACGTTAAGACCAGTTCCTTTAACGTTAGAGGAAACGATAGATTATCAATTTAAAGATAGTTTAAAGGTGGTAAGAAAGTCTAAGAAATATTTAGATTCTGTAAATAAAATACAAAACAAAATGAATTTAGTGGCCCCAATAATGGGATATACTTATAGAAATTCTTTTGAAAAATGGTCTGTTTCTTACAATGGTTTAATTAATGATTTTAATTTTAATACGGTACAAGGTTTTAATGTTTCTTTAGGTGGTAGTTATTTTAAAGAGCAAAATAACACAGGGAAATGGTGGAATGTAGGTGGAAAAGTAAATTATGGTTTTTCGGACAAACGGATAAGACCTACTTTCTTTTTAACTAAAAATTGGAATGATATTTCCAGGCCTAGAATGACAATTTCTGGTGGAGTTACAACAGCTCAGTTTAATGGTAGAAATCCTATAATGAAATTAAATAACACCGTTAGTTCTTTGATAAGGAGGTTAAATTATTTAAGAATTTACGAAAAGGAGTTTGCTGAAATTAATTATTCAGAAGAAATTGTAAATGGAATTTACCTAGCTACATCGTTAGAATATGTAAATAGAAAACCACTTTTTAATACTACAGATTATTCTTTTGCAAAACAAGGTGAAAATGGAGGTTATAGGCCTAATAATCCTTCAGATGTTATTGATGTGTTTGAAGAACATGAAATTGCTACGTTTAATCTAGGTGCTACTTTTGTATTCGGACAAAAATATTTGTCTTATCCGGATAGAAAAGAAAATATTGGAAACGAGAAATATCCATCTTTAAATATTAATTATAGAAAACACTTTGGCGCTTCTAATTCCGAGTTAAATTCAGATGTATTTACAGCAAATTTAACACAAGATATTAATGCAGTAAATTACGGAGAACTATCTTATAATGTTAGGGGAGGTGTATTTCTAAAAAAGAAAGACATCGCTTTTATGGACTTTTTGCAAGCCAACGGAAACCAATTACTTTTTCCTTTGGATCGTGAGTTAAGTAGCTTTGGTTTGTTAGAGTATTATAAGTTTTACACCAATGATAGGTATGCAGAAGCACATATTCAGCATGATTTTAAAGGGGCTATTTTAGGTAAGATTCCGTTATTGAATAAATTAAATCTTCATTTAGTTGGTGGTGCAAAAGCCTTAATCATGGCAGATAAAAAGCCATACACAGAATATTCTGTTGGATTAGATAATATAGGTTTTGGTAAATGGCGATTTTTAAGAGTAGATTATGTAAAATCTTTTCATGGAGGAATTAAAAACGATGGTTTATTGCTTCGATTGAGTATGTTTTAATATTTTTGAATAATGAAAATTCAAGTACTTTTTTTCGGAATTACAACAGATTTAGTGGGTTCATCAACTTTAGAGTTAAATATAGTTGATGTTGCTACTGTAGCAGATTTTAAAAAGTCTTTAAAAGAGAAGTATCATCAATTAGAAAACTTAAATTCTTATGCAATTGCTGTAAATGAAAGTTATGCAGCCGATAATTTACTTCTAAAAGAGAGCGATGTTGTTGCGGTGATTCCGCCAGTAAGCGGAGGATAAAAAAAAGCTTGTTTTTATCCTTAAGGAAAGAAACAAGCTAATATGATTTTCTAAAAGAGTACGAGTAATTATTTCTTAAAATACTTCTTATCAACATAAAAAGTACCAAAAGGAATTACAGAAGCAACCAAAACAATTCCTAAAGTTTTATTGTTCCAATTCATTTCTTTTTTGATTACAATAGCCAATACTACATATAGCATAAAAAGAATTCCATGAGGCATTCCTAACATTTTTACGTAAGAAGCATCACCTTGTAAATATTTTATAGGTGTTGCAATAAATAATAATAATAGGTAAGAAACTCCTTCTAAAATACTTACAATTCTAAAGATATTTTTCATAAAGATAATTTTTTGTCAAGGCAACTTATGTTTATAATCTGTGTTGATGATCGTTGTTTTTTAAAACACAGAAACCTCCTTGTAATGTTGATTCATTTATTTTTGCGAAAATACAACTTTGTTTTCCTATTTTTGTCTTAGTACTGAACTTCCTGAGTTAAATTCAGTATAAATGTTTTAGTGTCTCAAGAAATGAAAAGAACTTCCATAAAAATTACTTCAGAAAAACTAGATTTACAAGAATGTTATCATTTTGTAGAAGATGCTTCTTGTGGTGGAATTTCTGCATTTGTAGGTACTGTTAGAAGTGACACACAAGGAAAAGAAGTTCTTCAATTAGATTTTTCTACATATAAGCCAATGGCGATTAAAGAAATGCAAAAAATTGCAGACTTGGCACTAGAAAAATTCGACATAAAAAAAATTGCCATTCATCATGCAGAAGGAATGTTACAGGTTGGTGAAATTCCTGTAATTATAACTACGTCTTCTAAACATAGAAAAGCAGCTTTTGAAGCTTGTGAATTTGCTATTGATACTCTAAAAGAAACCGTTCCTATCTGGAAAAAAGAATATTTTTCTGACGGTGAGGTTTGGGTGAATGCGCATCCGTAAATTCAGTTTTTAGTACACAGTTTTACTCAACGCCCAATGCTGGTGCGAGCGTCTCGCTCGTATCTTTTTTTAAAATATTGTAGCATAAGTTTGTGTAAATTACTCTACAAGTTATTGGTGTTTGCACGAGCGGGACGCTCGCGCTATCGGAGTAGTCTATAAATAAGTTTTAAGGTCTAAAAAAATGATGTTTTCTTCTTCCCTAACAGTGATCCACTGAAAATTGATACTGAATACTATTCACTTACCAATGCTAGTGCTAGCGGATGATTACTTAATTGTTTTTCTGCTTTGCAGCCATAAATAATACTGTAACCCAAATAGAATTGCACCTGCCAATAAATGTGTTGCTTGTGTACCTAATGGAAACTCTGCGTAATACATTAACATACCAGAAATAGTTTCTAAGAAAATTAATGCAATCACCCAGTTTATCAACTTATAATCTAATTTTTTTACTTGATTTATGTAGAATAAACCAAAGTTAATTGCTACAATGGCAATGGTAAAAGATCTATGAAAGTAGAATTTAAAACTCGGATTCATTAAACTGTAATCTTTGTTTTCGAAACCATACAACTTTACTTGCTCATCTATAAATTGTCTTACTTGTGTTCCCATTGCTATTTGTATCAAAGAAAATACAGCAGAAATAATAAGTAATTTGCTAAATAATGAGTTGTACTTGTGGGTTTTATTTTTGTCTGAAGTAATAAATTTTAGTTGTAGTAAAAGTGCAATAATTATTAAACCAATAACCATGTGAATGGTTATTATAGAGGGTTTTAAATTGGTGTCTACAACAGTTTTTCCTAACCAAGCTTCTACTAACATTAAAAAGAAAGCAGTATAAGCAAGTATTGGAATTCTTTTATCTGTTTTCCAAAATTTTGAAGCTCCGTAGATTAAGAATAAGAAAACAAAACCTGCTAAAACAGAAGATAGTCTGTTAATGTACTCTGTCCAGGTGTGGTATTTGTTAAAATTTGCGTAATCGTGTTTTGTATAAGTAGCCCAATTGCTTTTGTTAAATTGGTCTGCTGTTTTTATATCGTGTTCTGCAACAAATAGGGCTTCATCTTTAATGATGATAAAACCTTTTTTAAATTCAGTATTTGGTTTCCATGTAATTTGTTCTTCCGCTGTAGGCGGAATATAATACCCAAAACATTTTGGCCAATCCGGACATCCCATTCCAGAGCCAGTCATTCTAACAACAGAGCCTGCTAAAAAAATTAAGTAGACAGATATAATGGCAATTTGTACAGTTTTCGCGAAGCTACTTTTCATTATAAATAAATGTTTTTACAAAAATAAGGCAAAAAAAATTCGTTTAAAATAAATTAAACGACTTGTTCTTATAAAAAAGAAAATACTTGCCAATAAGTTTTTAAAACAGCTTTGTTTTCTAAAAAAAACTATACTTAATTAGTTCTAATGACAGTTTCCTTTTTATAAAAAGCTTGTTTTGTAAAAAAAATAAGACAAAAAAAAAGCCGCTTAAAAAATTAAGCGACTTGTTCTTTTCAAAAAATTTAAAATTATAGAACTCTAACGTCTACTGCATTTAAACCTTTTCTACCTTCTTTAAGGTCGAACTCTACTGCGTCACCTTCTCTAATTTCGTCAATTAATCCTGATACATGTACAAAGTACTCTGTGTTTGAATCATCTTCTGTTACAAATCCAAATCCTTTAGATTCGTTGAAGAATTTTACTGTCCCTTTTTTCAAAATAATATAATATAAATGTTAATAATACTGCAAATATAAGATTATATTAATTGGTATTACCAAAATACTGTTTTAAATAATTATTTCTTTTTTGTAAAAACAGCGAGTGGTCAAATGAAAAAAAAACGCACATTATTACTACAATAATTATTTAATAGAGGTGTTTTAAGAAAGTCAATACAGGTAGCGGTTACAGCGATTTTAGATTGATAACGAATTGTGAATGAGTGTTTTGAAAAATCTTTTTTTTGAGGCTAAAATCAATAAAACATCCAATTTGTTAAAAACTTCAAGGGTTTTGTGAATAAGTATAACTTTTATTTTGGAGCAAAAAATCCAATCTTTGTTAACATTAAAATTAACTTTTAAACACCCTTCTTTTACCTTGGAAATTACCCACATTATAAAAAGAGACTCGGAAACAACAACCTTTGAGTTAGAAAAAATTATTAACGCTATTGAAAAAGCAATGCTTACCGTTAACAACGGTTCTAGAAACGATGCAATTGCAATCTCTAATATTGTACACGGTACGTTATTAGAAAGAAGGTTAAATGAACCAGATTATATACCTACAGTAGAGCAAGTACAAGATATAGTAGAGTATAAATTAATGGACAGCCCTTTTCATGATGTTGCAAAGGCTTATATATTATATAGAGACGAACAAACAAGAAGTAGAAAACCAAATATTTTTGAAAAGAGAATAAACTTAAAGCCATATGATTATCCTGCTTTAGGAGAATATGTAGATGCTATTAGACACTCTTATTGGATTCATACTGAGTTTAATTACACCAGTGATATACAGGATTTTAAGACATCGCTTACCGATTTAGAGAAAAATGCTATTAAAAATACCATGTTAGCAATTTCTCAAATAGAAGTAGCAGTTAAAACTTTTTGGGGAGACATTTATAAAAAAATGCCGAAGCCAGAAATTGGTTCTGTTGGTGCAACATTTGCAGAGAGTGAAGTACGTCATCATGATGCATATTCTCATTTATTAGAGATTCTAGGGTTAAACAATGAGTTTAAAAACTTAAAGAAGAAGCCTGTAATTATGAAACGTGTTAGCTATTTAGAAGCTGCATTAAAAAACGTAAATAGTGAAGATAATCAGGAGTTTTCTGAATCAATAATTTTATTTTCTCTATTTATAGAGCATGTATCTTTATTCTCTCAGTTTTTGATTATAATGGCTTTTAATAAGCATAAAAACGTACTAAAAGGAATTTCTAATGTGGTAGAAGCTACTTCTAAAGAAGAGCAAATTCATGGAGATTTTGGTATCGATTTGATTAAAATTATTAAAGAAGAAAACCCAGATTGGTTTAGTGAAGAGCATAATTTATTAGTTCAAGAAACTTGTAAAGAAGCATTTTTATCAGAAAGTAAATTAATCGATTGGATTTTTGAAAAAGGAGAATTAGATTTTTTACCTAAAGATGTAATCAAAGAATTTATTAAAAACAGATTTAATAACTCTTTAGAAAGTATTGGTATTGCAAAAGTATTTGAGGTAGACCAAGTATTATTAAAAGAGACAGATTGGTTTGATGATGAAATTATTGGAACCAAACATGGTGATTTCTTTGTAAAAAGATCAATCAACTATAGTAAAAGAACAAAAAGTATAACTAGCGACGACTTATTTTAAATTATGAACTTGAACGAAACAAAAACAACAGAACTTACAGAACACGAACAGTTAATTCAAGTTAGAACCGCTGCTAGGAAAGAAATGCTTAAAGGTAAAAACCAACCAGAAATTACATGGTTAACAGAAAATAGCCGTAAATTTTTAGAGTCTGGTTATTTAACAGGAGATACTACACCAGAAGAAAGAATACGTGAAATTGCAGACAATGCAGAGCGTATTTTAAAAATGGATGGTTTTTCTGATAAGTTTTATAAATACATGGCAGAGGGGTATTACTCTTTAGCTTCACCAATTTGGTCTAACTTTGGTAAGAAAAGAGGTTTGCCAATTAGCTGTTTTGGATCGCATGTAGCAGATGATATGGGAGATATTTTATTCTCACAATCAGAAGTTGGTATGATGTCTAAATTAGGAGGAGGAACTTCTGGTTATTTTGGTAAGTTACGTAAAAGAGGTGCCGATGTAAAAAATAACGGATCTTCATCTGGTTCTGTACACATTATGCAATTGTTTGAAAAAATGGTTGATGTTGTAAGTCAGGGTTCTGTAAGACGTGGACGTTTTTCTCCATATTTACCAGTAGATCATGCAGATATTAAAGAGTTTTTAGAAATAGGAACAGAAGGAAACCCAATACAAGAATTAACGCATGGTGTTACCGTTGGTGACGATTGGATGCAAGCAATGATTGATGGTGATGTAGAAAAAAGAAGTATTTGGGCAAAAATATTACAAAGAAGAGGAGAAATTGGGTATCCATATATTCTTTTTAGAGACAATGCAAATAATGGAACGGTAGATGTTTATAAAGACAAAAACCACGAAATTTATGCAAGTAACTTGTGTACAGAAATCATGTTACCTTCTAATGAAGATTGGTCTTTTGTATGTTGTTTATCATCTGTAAACTTATTACATTATGATAAGTGGAAAGATACAGATGCTGTAGAAACACTTACGTACTTTTTAGATGCAGTAATGCAAGAGTTTATTACCAAGTTAGAAGTATATAAAGATTCATCTGATAGAGACGATCAGTTTACGTTCCGTTTTATGGAAAAAGCGTATAATTTTGCAAAAGAAAATAGAGCTTTAGGTTTAGGTGCATTAGGTTGGCATTCTTTATTACAATCTAAAATGCATGCTTTTGATAGTGCAGAAGCGTATGCTTTAAATAGTGAAATCTTTAAGGTAATTAAAGAAAAATCTTACAAAGCATCAGAAGAAATGGCTAAGTTGTATGGTGAGCCAGCAGTATTAAAAGGGTACGGAAGACGTAACACTACTTTAAATGCAATTGCACCAACTACGTCATCTGCATTTATTTTAGGTCAAGTATCACAAGGTATTGAGCCAATTTGGTCTAATATTTATGTAAAGGATATTGCAAAGATTAAAACGACTATTAAAAATCCAATTTTAGAAGCATTATTAGAAGAAAAAGGACATAATACATCTGATATTTGGAAAAGTATTAGAGACAATGATGGTTCTGTACAACATTTAAGCGTTTTAACGGAATCTGAAAAAGAAGTGTTTAAAACATATTCAGAAATCGATCAAAATGTAATTGTGTATCAGGCAGCTAATAGACAAAATCATATAGATCAAGGGCAATCTATAAATATTATGGTGCACCCAGATATGCCGATTAAAGACGTAAATGCAGTATATATTAATGCTTGGAAATTAGGTGTAAAATCTATGTATTACCAACACAGTATGAATGCTGCACAGAAGTTTAAACAAAAGAAAGAATGTGCTTCTTGTGAAGGGTAATTAACACATTAAAAGTTGATAAAGAGAAGTCGAAAGGCTTCTCTTTAATATGAATAATTAAAATATTTTATTTGAGGTAAAAATAATAAGTATAAAAAAAAGCGATACTAGATATATCGCTTCTTGGTGTAATTTTTTAAATTTTTGCTTCCTACGGCCAAAATTTTAATTAAAAGAAATGAATTTTGAGAATACTCAATCTCCTTCCCTTTTGTTCTTCAAAATTACAAAATACGATTCTCTTCACCAAGTTTTATTTATAAATTTTATACATTCTTTGATAGGGCTAATTGCCTTGTTATCTAATGTAGAACAGACTTGTTAACAAAAATAAAAAGTTAATAGGTTGATTTAAACACAAACAGAGATGAAGAAAAACTTCAGAAAAACACCTGAATTTATAACAAATAGAATAAAAGTTTTAAATTCTGATAATGTTATTATTGCTACAATAATTAAAATAAACAAGAATCAAATTGAGGATTTAAAATTTCGAAACTTAAACTTACAATTAACTGATAATCATATAAGTTTTAAAAATCAATATATTCCAGAAAATACAGTTGGATTATATAGCCGAAAAAATATTGATGGTTATAAAAATGTACACAAAGATCAAGAAAAAATAAGAAAATTATTTTATTTAGGGGAGAGACCTTATTATGGAGATTGGAAAAAAGGCTCTTTTCCTCTTTATTCATCAAGAGAGGTTTATCAATCTGATGATATTCCGCCAAGAGAATTATCTATAGCTACGGAGTTACTTGAAGAAACAGAAAATGATTTAAAAGTTAAAGTTTCTGTTGATATTATACTAAATAGAAATGATGAAAATTTTGATGAAGAGTTATTTTTTGTTTTAAATTTATTACAAGAAAATATTCATTCTGTTAATGTTTTCTCTTCAGAAACAAGTCGAGAAGAGTATTTAAGGACTTTGTCTTTAACTTGGGATGTATTTCCTCCTGGAGAAAGAAATGATGATTTAGAAAGAATTATTAAAGGTAGTAGAAACTTGACACCTAAAAGAGTTGAGGAAATTCAAAATAAATATGATTATTTAGTTGCTTTAAATCCTGTTGAAATTATATCAGGACTAAGTGGTATGAGGAAATATTTTGGAGCTAAATTTTCTGACAACCTTGTTGTATTTGAGAATTTAAATTATGGAAATGCTATTTACGTTTTATTTGAAAATTGGGAAGAATTAAGTAAAATGAGTAGAACCGAAATACAAACAAGACCTGCAGACGAGTTTATTAGAATAAAACACACTCCAAACTGGCAACAAAGTTTAGAAAGAATAATCGCAGGTAGAAAGTAATAATAAAAAAAGAGAAGCTGTAAAGCTTCTCTTTTTTTATATAAATAAGATTTTAAATACTTACTAAAGTTTAATATAGTCTTTAACTGGCCCAAATCTTAAAATAAGATAACCAATTACCGCAGAAATAAGCGAACCTAAAAGAATACCTATTTTTGCAGAGCTAATAAACTCTGGTGATGTTGAAAATGCCAAACCAGCAATAAAAATAGCCATAGTAAACCCAATACCAGCAATAAATGAAACTCCTAAAATTTGTATAAAGTGAATGTCTGAAGGTATTTGAATTAAATTTAATTTTTTTGCAACCAATATAACTAGTGGTATACCTAGTCCCTTACCTAATACTAAACAGAGTATAATGTGGAAAACTAAAGCCATGTCTATATGTACAGAACTATCTATTAACACACCTGCATTGGCAAGTGCAAAAACAGGGATTATAAAATAAGCCGACCAATTGTGTAGGTTATGTTCTAAATGTTGTAAAGGAGATTGAAATTTTTTACTCCAATGGGTTAAGTTATTTACTAATTTTAATTGTTGATTAGATAGTATAGGTTCCTTTAATACAGGTGCACTTTTAATGCTATTGTAAATACCTTCTAACTGAGAAAGAAATGTAGTTGTTTTTATTTCTTGTCTAATTGGTACAGAAAATGCAATTAAAATACCCGCAACAGTAGGGTGTACTCCAGATTTTAAGAACAATACCCAAACGATAATACCTACAACAATCATTACAAATTTAGAGTAATACCCTTTATATGTTAAGACATACAATAGTGCTATTAACCCTAAGCCTATTAATAATAATGCAACTTGAATAGATTCACTGTAAAAAACAGCAATTACTAAAACAGCTTCAATATCATCTACAATTGCAAAAGCAGTTAAAAATATTTTTAGACTAAGAGGTATACGTTTTCCTAATGTATTTAATACAGCTAAAGAAAAAGCAATATCTGTTGCCATAGGAATTCCCCAACCTTTAAATGTTTCTGGATTTTGATTTAAAAGCATAAATAAACCAACAGGAATAAGTGCTCCACCAACAGCTCCAAATAATGGGAAAGCTAATTTTTTAACGGTGTTTAATTCTCCAATTAAAATTTCACGTTTTATTTCTAATCCAATTAAGAAAAAGAAAATAGCCATTAAACCATCATTAATCCAAAATAAAACAGATTTTTTCAATTCAAAATTTTCTCCTGAAAAACCAACTTTATATTCTAAAATAGAAGAGTAACTTTCATGAAGAGGTGAGTTTGCCCAAAATAAAGCAACTAAAGTACATATTAGTAACAGGATTCCGCTAAAACTTTCAATTTTTACAAATTTTTGAAACGGGGTAATAAATAATTTTTTTATCATGAATAATAAGTTAATTTATAAATTGAATAATAAAATGGCACGAACGTTTTTTTAATTCATGTACACAGCTTCAAAAACTGCTATAGGAGCCCTTTTTCCAAGATTTAAAGATAATATATTATTTTTAATAGTATAATTATCTGTTGAATTTATAGCTTTTAAGAATTTAGATTCATCGGTATTATTGCAAAACATTCTTGTTGAAATAACTTTTGTGAATTTAATTCTATTCCCCTCTTCTAAAATATACTCGCCATTAATAGTATTACAACCTGCAAAACCAGTAAATCTACTCTCTTTTGTCTTTAAAGTAATAAATATTTCACGTTTTTGGTTGTCTTCCATTTTAATTTCTTTTCCATACAAAGTTTTAAGCTTCCAATACTTTTCTGTAATGGTATTGTCGTAGTCTTTTCCACTTACTGACTTACAGTTTGTTATGGTAATTGAAATTATAATAAGAAATAATATTTTAGTTTTCATTAAAAAATTTTTATAAAAATAAGTTAAGTTGATTAGATGTTAAACTTTTTTACATTAAATTTCTCTTAATTTTTTTGTAAAAAGAATGTTTTTTATAATGATACCATAACCTCAAAATAATAGTTTGTATTTTTACCGATTAAACTTTATTATTAAAATAAATGAACTGGGAACAACTTCTTTCTTTAAAACGTTTTGGCGATACACAAAAGCGCCCAAGAGCTACACAAGACGAAACTCGTCTGGGTTTTGATGTAGATTTTGATAGAATTATATTTTCATCAGCATTTAGAAGTTTACAAGACAAAACACAGGTAATACCATTATCTCAAACAGATTTTGTACACACACGTTTAACACACAGTTTAGAGGTTTCTGTTGTGGGGAGAACTTTGGGTAGAAGAGTAGGTAAGGTGTTGTTAGAGCGTCATCCAAAATTAGAAGAATTAGGTTATAAGTTTAATGATTTTGGTGCTATTGTTGGTACAGCTTCTTTAATGCACGATATTGGAAACCCTCCTTTTGGGCACTCTGGAGAAAAAGCTATTGGCGAGTATTTTAAAACAGGAAAGGGTATAAAATACAAAGACCAATTGTCTGATAAAGAATATCAAGATTTAATTGACTTTGAGGGGAATGCGAATGGATTTAAGATTTTAACAGAATCTAGAGAGGGAATTTCTGGTGGTTTGCGTTTAAGTTATGCAACTTTAGGAGCCTTTTTAAAATACCCAAAAGAAAGTTTACCAAAGAAACCTACCAATCATATTGTAGATAAAAAGTATGGTTTTTTTCAATCAGAAAAAGATGCTTTTTTAGAAATTATAGAAGACTTAGGGATGAAACAAAAATCTACTTCGGCAATTTCTTTTTACAGACATCCGTTGGCTTATTTAGTAGAAGCTGCAGATGATATTTGTTATACAATAATAGATTTCGAAGACGGAATTAATTTAGGCTTAATAGAAGAAGAATTTGCTTTAGAGTACATGATTAAGTTGGTAAAAGATACCATCGATATTAATAAATATCATTCTTTACAGCATAAAACAGATAGAATAAGTTACTTAAGAGCTTTAGCTATTGGGGTTTTAATTAATGAAGCGGTTGCTATTTTCTTAGCAAATGAAGAGGCTATTTTAAATGGTACTTTCGAGAGGTCTTTATTAGATAGATGTAAATATGAAGCACAAATAAAAGACATTATTAAATTAAGTATTGCAAAAATTTATAAAAGCAAAGATGTTGTAGAAAAAGAAATTGCTGGTTATAGAATTATTGCCGATTTATTAGATGTTTTTGTAACGGCTTTAAATAATAAGTTTGATGGTAATCAATCTAATTTTGATGAGTTGGTATTGAATTTATTACCAGAAGAATACCAAACAGAATCGGCTAGTTTGTATCAAAGAATTATGCAAATTTGCAGTTATGTTTCTAGAATGTCTGATAGTTATGCTATTAGAACACATAAGAAATTAACAGGAAATATTATTTAAGAATAAATATATCAGATATAAAAAAGACGCTATGTAGCGTCTTTTTTTATGTTAATGCATTAAATGTATTTGCAAGATTTTCTGCATCTAACTTAAGTTTATGCTGTAGCGTTAATACATTTCCGTGTTCAATAAACTCATCAGGTATTCCTATCGTTTTTATTTTATGGTGATAATTATTTTCTGATGCGAATTCTAAAATAGCGCTTCCAAAACCACCTTTTATCGTGCCATCTTCAATGGTAATAATAGTTTGATGTTTATCAAAAATACGATGTAATAAATTTTCATCTAAAGGTTTTACAAAGCGCATGTCGTAATGAGAAAAGAGATTTAGATTCTCTACAAACTCTAAAGCTTCAGAAACGTTTTTAGCAATTGTTCCGATAGATAGAATCGCTATTTTATTTCCTTCTTGTAAGCAAACTCCTTTTCCTACTTCTATTTTTTCAAAAGGTTTTTTCCAATCGATAATAGTTCCTGTTCCTCTTGGATATCGAATGGCAATTGGTTTTTTTAATCCTAATTGAGCAGTGTATAAAATATTACGCAATTCAATTTCATTTCTTGGTGCAAAAACAATCAAATTAGGAATTAAACGTAAATACGCTAAATCGAAAACTCCATGATGTGTTGCGCCATCTTCACCAACCAAACCAGCTCTGTCTAAACAAAAAATAACAGGTAAGTTTTGCAAAGCAACATCATGAATTACTTGATCGTATGCACGTTGTAAAAAGGTAGAATAAATATTACAAAATGGCACTAAACCTTGCGTTGCCATACCTGCCGCTAAGGTTACTGCATGTTGTTCTGCAATACCAACATCAAAAGTTCTTGTTGGGTGTTTTTCCATCATAAACTTTAAAGAACCACCTGTTAACATGGCTGGTGTAATACCAACAATATTTTTATTTTCATCGGCTAATTCTACAACCGTTTTTCCAAAAACATCTTGATACTTTGTGTATAAACTTTTCGCTATTTTTAATCGCTCACCAGAAATTTTATCAAATTTACCAGGTGCATGATAGGTTACTTGATCTTCTTCAGCTTTCTGTAAACCTTTTCCTTTTGTAGTAATTACATGTAAAAACTTTGGGCCTTTTACATCTTTTAAACGTTTTAATTCTGATAAAACCTTCGGTAAATCATGTCCGTCAATAGGACCCGAATAATCAAAATTTAAAGCTTTTATTATATTGTTTTGCGCCGCAAGTCTTTTATCGGTTTTAACCTTTGTTAGATACTCTTTTAAAGCACCAACGGAAGGATCAATACCAATAGCGTTGTCATTTAAAATAATTAATAAATTTGCTTTAGAAACTCCTGCGTGGTTTAAGGCTTCAAAAGCCATTCCGCTTGCAATAGAAGCGTCTCCAATAACCGCAATATGGTGTTTTTCTGTTGCTCCTTTTATGTTAGAGGCAATTGCCATTCCTAAAGCTGCAGAAATAGAAGTAGAGGAGTGTCCTACTCCAAATGCATCAAATTTACTTTCTTTTATAGTCGGAAAACCAGCAATTCCACCAAATTGTCTGTTGGTATGAAAAATGTCTTTTCTGCCTGTTAATATTTTATGTCCGTATGCTTGATGGCCAACATCCCAAACCAATAAATCATTTGGTGTGTCAAACAAATAATGCAATGCTATTGTTAACTCTACAACACCTAAGCTTGCACCTAAATGCCCTTCTTTGGTAGCTACAATATCAATAATAAAGTCTCTTAATTCTTTTGCAAGTTGAGGTAATTGATCTTGATTTAGTTTTCGTAAATCTTCTGGGTTTACTATATTGTCTAACAAGTTCTTCATTGAAATACGAAATTACAACATCAAATTTTGTGTCCGTAAAACGGATCGTTAATAAATACAAATCTATCGTAAATATTTTACTTAATTTTGATATTTATAATTAACATACATGATACAGCCTTTTGACGACACCTATTTTATGAAAAAAGCCTTACAAGAGGCAGAATCTGCTTTTGATAAAGGCGAAGTACCAGTTGGTGCCATTATTGTTTTTAAAGATCAAATTATTGCAAGAGCGCATAATTTAACCGAAACATTAACCGATGTTACTGCACATGCAGAGATGCAAGCGTTTACAGCTGCTGCAGATTTTTTAGGAGGAAAATATCTAAAAGATTGCATCCTATATGTAACCTTAGAGCCTTGCCAAATGTGTGCAGGTGCAAGTTATTGGGCGCAAATTGGTAAAATTGTTTACGGAGCAACAGAACCAGACAGAGGTTTTGTAAATTTAAATACTACGTTACACCCAAAGACAAAAGTTGTTGGTGGTATTTTAGAAAATGAATGTTCTTTACTTTTAAAACGTTTTTTTGTTGAAAAAAGAAATTTGAATTAATGAGTATGATAGAAAATAAATACGATGTTGTAATTATTGGTGGAGGACCTGCTGGAGGACAAACAGCTAGAAATTTATCTCAAAAAGGATATAAAACACTTTTAGTAGAGCGTTATAAAAGTTTTTATGATAATAATTTTTCTAGTGCAGGTATGACTTTAGAGCCTTTAAAAGAGTTTAATTTACCAACTAAAGTGATTGGTTCTTATTGGAAAGATATTACCATAAAATGTACCGAAAAAGAATATGACTGGTTTGGAGAAAAGCCTAAAGGAGTTGTTTTAGACTTTGGAAAATTGCGCGAGTTTTTAGCAGAAGAATCTGTTTTTAATGGTGGTGAAGTTTTATTAGGTCATAAATATGTAGAGAAAAGAGTTGTAGGTACGGAGGTAGAAGTAGACCTTTTAGAAGCTGAGACTTCTAAAATAAAAACAGTAAAAACGAAACTTCTAATAGATGCAACAGGTCCACTACGTAAAGTAATGTATGATTCTAAGGAAGAACAACCTAAAATGAATTTAGGTAGTGGAACAGAGTATTTAATTGAAGTAGATCAAAAGACGTATAATAAATTTAAAGAGAAATTAGTTTTTTTCTTAGGGCATAAATGGGCTTTGAAGGGGTATTCTTGGGTTTTTCCTATGGAAAATAGAATTTTAAAAGTTGGTTCGGGTAGAACACATTTAAAATCTAAAGATCAAGAAAATACAGATAAATCAACCAAAAAAATTACAGAAAAAATTATTAAAGAGTATATCAAACCAGAAACTTACACATTATTAGATATTCATGGTGGTATTTTAAGATACTGTGAAGGCTTAAACGATACTTATTATAAAAACAATGTAATTGCTGTTGGTGATGCAATTTCCGCGATTAACCCCAGAGGAGGTGAAGGTATAAGGTATGCAATGCAAAGTGCCAATTTAGCATGCGATTATATAGATGTTTATTTTAAAACAGGACAAGAAAATTTTAAAGAGTACGAGAAGCAATGGAAAAAGAAGAAACTTCTAAAATGGCGATTAAGTGAAGTTTCTGCTAGAAGAATGTACAATAGATATTCTGATTTACAGGTAGAGAATAGAGTAGAGTTTTTTCAGAAACATTTTTCAATAGATGTTCTTATTGATAGCTTATTTAACTTTAATTATAATAAAATGCTCTCTAGAGTTTTTAGTTATTTATGGATGAAATTAAAATATAAATTTAATAACAAGGAGTTTTAATTTAGGTTTTACTTTTTATTTAGTGTTAAAATTTTTACAATTATTTCTTAAAAATTTGTGAGATAGTTTGTTTTAGAGAAACTTTACGTCAACTAATTCAAATTATTTTACTACATGAAAAAATTTTTACTCGTATTCTTGTCCTTTTTTGTTGTGGCAACAATTTCTGCACAAGAAACTCCAACTCCCAATTACAGAGCTGCTGCTAAGTACTCGCCAACAAATTTGGCAAAAATGGTACACTCTACATCTGTAAGTCCACATTGGTTAAAAAAAGGAAATCGTTTTTGGTATGCTTATAAAACATCCGAAGGTGCTAACTATTACTTAGTGGATGCAGATAAAAAATCTAAAAAATCACTTTTCGACAATGTAAAGATGGCAAAGTGGTTAACAGAAATCACTAAAGATCCATACGATGCAAAACATTTACCTCGTTTGGATATTAAATTTAACGAAGCAGAAGATGCTATTCGTTTTAGAGTAACATCAACAGAAGAAGTTGAAGTTATTGATGATAAAAAAGAAGTGAAAAAAGATTCTACTTCATCAAAAAAAGGAAAAAGCAAGAAACCTAAAAAGGAGAAAAAAGTTTACCATTTAGAATATAAATTAGGTGGAAATGGCTTGACAATTATTGATACCATTAAGAAAGAAAAAGAAGACTGGAAAAAATGGGCAAACATTGCACCAGATAGTTCTATTGTTTTGTATTCTAAAAACTATAACTTGTACTGGATGGATAAAATGAACTTTAAGAAGTTTATTAAAGATGAAAAAGATAGTACCGTTGTAGAAAACCAATGGACTAAAGATGGTGAAGAAAATTATGCTTACGGACGTGGTTCTAGAGGAGATAATGTTGATAAAGAAAAAAATAAAGACAAAAGAAATGGTGTTGGTGGCGTTTGGTCTCACGATTCTAAAAAGTTTGTTTTTCAAAAATCAGACTCTAGACACATTAAAGATTTATGGGTAATTAATTCTACTGGTAAAAAAAGACCAACGTTAGAAACCTATAAATACCACATGCCAGGAGAACAAGAATATTACAAATCTGAGTTATTAATTTTTGATATTCCTACTAAAACACATGTAAAAGTACCTTTAGATACCATTAAACAACAAAGTATTTCTGTTTTTAGAGCTCCAAGAAAACAATCTAGTAGAGATGATGAGTTTAGACCTTCTTTACTTTTATCTAAAAAAGGGAAAGTATATTTCAGTGTAATCTCTAGAGATCGTAAAAAATACGATATTAATGTTGCTGATATTAATACAGGGGAGTATAAAACCTTAATTGAAGAGCGTTTTAACACCTATATTGAATCTCGTCCGTTAATTTTATTAAATGATGAAAAAGAAATGTTGCATTGGGCAGAACGTGATGGTTGGGCACATTTTTACTTATATGATACAGATGGAAACTTAAAAAATCAGGTTACAGAAGGTGATTACCATGTAGCTAGTTTTGAAGGATTAGATGAAAAAAATAGGACTTTGTATTTTTCTGCAAACGGAGTTAATAAAGAACAAGATCCTTACTATGCACATTCTTATAAAATTAGTTTGAATGGAACAGGATTGAAAACTTTAAATCCTGGAGATTTTACATCGAGCACAAGTATGTCTGATTCTAATAAGTATTTTGTAAGCAACTTTTCTAGAGTAAACACCATACCAAAATCGGAGCTTAGAAATGCAAACGGACGTAAAGTAATGGATTTAGAAACGGCAGATTTATCGCAACTGTTTGCATCTGGTTACAAGTTTCCAGAAACCTTTAAAGTAAAGGCAGATGATGGTATTACCGATATTTACGGCGTAATGTATAAACCATTTGATATGGATTCTACTAAGGTTTATCCGTTATTAGAATATGTTTATCCTGGTCCGCAGACAGAAGCGGTAAACAAATCTTTTTCTTATTCTATGGATCGTGTAGATAGAATGGCGCAGGTTGGTTTTATAGTAATTACCTTAGGAAACAGAGGTGGGCATCCAGACAGATCTAAATGGTACCATAATTATGGGTATGGTAATTTACGTGATTATGGTTTGGCTGATAAAAAGTATGTAGCACAACAATTGGCAAACAAACATAAATTTATCGACATTGAAAAAGTAGGGATTTATGGTCATTCTGGTGGAGGATTTATGTCTACAGCAGCTATGTTAGTATATCCAGATTTCTTTAAAGCAGCAGTTTCATCTGCAGGAAATCATGATAATAATGTGTACAATTCTTGGTGGAGTGAAACACATCATGGTGTAAAGGAAGAAATTGATGAGAAAGGAAAAATTTCTCACGTATATAAAATCGATGACAATCAATCTTTAGCAAAAAACCTAAAAGGACATTTAATGTTGATTCATGGAGATATGGATAATAACGTAAATCCTGCAGGAACGATTAGAATGGCAAACGAATTAATTAAAGCAAATAAACGTTTTAAATATATGATTATGCCAGGACAAAGACATGGTTTTGGAAATATGACAGAATATTCTTTTTGGTTAAGAGCAGATCATTTTAGTAAGTATTTGTTAGGTAAAGAAGCTACTGATGCAGATATTAAGTTTATGAATTTAGACAAACCAATGAATAAGTAAAAGGTTTAATGTCAGTTCGAGCGAAACCGAGAACTAATTAAAGTATAAAAAACTCCGAATGAAAATTCGGAGTTTTTTTATGGTGTCTTTAATACTTTAAAAGAAGAAGGTTTAATACTATTTATTCAGTGAAAAGAATATCACTTTTTACAGAAATTCCGTTTTCGCTAAATGCTTCTATGGTAAAATAATACGGTGTATCTTTATCTAAAGAACGCATAAAATGTTCATTAGTATCGTAGACTTGCCATGACTGATATAACTTATCTTCTGCAATTCCCCAACGGATATTGTACCCCTGAGCACCTTCTACAGCATCCCAAGAAAAAGATACATCTCTACGATCTTTTTCTCTATTTACTTTGAACCCTGTAACGCCTTTTGGGGCATCCTCAAGTCCTAATCCAAAGACTCTAAATTCTGACATTGCAAAGTTTGCTCCAGGCACTTTTACATTGTTATAACGCACATACTTTGCCTTTACAGGGGCTTCTAATACAATGTATGCATTGGGTGAATCCTTTTCACACGTGCTTCTATTTACAATAGTTTGCCAGTTAACGCCATCTTCAGATACATCAATAGTAAATTGATGTTTTAATCCTTCGGTACGTGTGTAAATTCCTGATTCATGGTCATGGAAATTCAATTGAAAAGCATTGATGTTTCCTGGTTTTAGCATATTAATAGTTATCCATTGGGTATCATCATTTGCATCTGCTACCCAAAATGTTTTAGGGTTCTCGTCTGTTAATACTTTAGAGATTATTTGACCATCAGTATTTTTTTCTAAAGGTAATTCTGTTACTTCTACAGCATCATCATCAGATGTAAATTTCTTAATCTGCATTAATGAAGAAGAGACAGTAACATCTCCTTTATAAGACAATAACATCCAACCATTATGATGTCCTGCCTTTGTAGGATGGTTCGCTCCAAAACGCGGATAATCACCATACGCTGTGTTGCTATACATTAATCCGTCGTCATCAAAATAAGTAGGAAACATACATAAACGACGTTCCCATTGTGAATTAGAAGCAAGTGCCATTGTTGCAAAGTGCCAATATTGTCCATTGGTTTGCTTCACCGTTATTCCGTGTCCTGCACCATTTGTAAATCCGCCTGGTTTAAAACTCATTGGGTTGTTTTTCATGTATGTAAAAGGACCTAATGGAGTGTCTCCAATATAAACTCCATCTGCATAGACATTAAATTGTGTGCCAGGAGCTGCATATTGTAAATAATATTTTCCGTTGTGTTTGGTCATAGAAGCACCTTCCATGTAGCCTTCCTTTAAAGTTGGGTGAAAGTTATTTTCTCCAAAACGTTCCCATCCATGTTTTTCTTCGTTGAGGTTAAACAACTCTTTACGAACGCCTGTTTCTAAAAAACGATCGTCTTTATTTAACTTTTTTACCTTTAGCGGATTCACGTTAGAAGAGCCCCAATACAAATAGGTTTCTCCATCATCATCTATAAATAATTCCGAATCTTGAATGTCCGTAGATATAGAGGCACTTGGTGTCCATTTTCCTCCTTTCGGATCATCTGTGTAAAGAATACTTCCGTAACCGGCAGGATTACCAGCAAAATACACCAATGAATCCTTGTAATTAAAAGCTGTAGGTGCGTTACTACCTTCAAAAAACCATTGTTCTGGTTTAATAAAATTCCAGTTTATTAAATCTGTAGAATGCCAATAGCCAAAAGAACGCGTTACAAACATGTAATACTCACCTTTAAACTCTATAACCGCTGGATCTGCACCTGAACGGTACGATTTATTTTGAGTTGAATTATACACCATATAGGTGTAATCAATATCTAATGGGTTGATATAGGTTTCAAGTCTTTTTTTTATTTCTGCTATTTTCTTGGTATCAGAAGCTTGTGCTTCATTCTGATTTTTTTCATTATGACAAGAAAAAAGTAATACTAAAGTGAATAAAAAAAGTAAATTTTTCATGATTTATAATTTAGTGTCTTTTTCGGTTAGTGAATTATAAGACGTATTGCATTTATAATCTTTTAAACTGCTTATCTAAAATAGTGCTACATTTTGACAAGTAAAAGCCACACAAAATTATAAGAATAAAACTTAAAAAATATGTGTGGCATAAAATTGCTATCAGCTAAATAAGATGTTTTTATTTAGTCAATTCAAATTCTTTCATCATTTTGGTGTCTGAATTTGTTCCTACAAATATTTGAAACTGTCCATGTTCTGCTACAAAATCTAATTCTGAATTATAGAATTTTAAATCTTCAACAGAAATTTTGAAGGTTATAGTTTGAGTTTCTCCTTTCTTAATCAATACTTTTTGGAAACCTTTTAACTCTTTTACAGGTCGTGTTACAGAACCTACAAGATCTCTTATGTACAATTGCACAACTTCTTTTCCGTCGTAATCACCAGAATTAGTCACATCCACAGAAACATTAATTTCGTCATCCATATTTATAGTAGGTTTATCTAATTTTAGGTTACCATAATCAAACGTAGTGTAGCTTAATCCATATCCAAAAGGGTATAAAGGCTCATTACGAACATCTATATAATTACTTTTAAATTTCTCAAATTTCCCTTCTGTATTTCCAAGAGGTCTTCCTGTGTTTTTATGATTGTAAAATAATGGAATTTGACCTACATTTCTTGGAAAGGTAGCTGTTAATTTTCCTGAAGGATTTACATCTCCGAATAACACATCAGAAATTGCTAAACCAGCTTCACTACCTGGAAACCATGCATTAAGTATTGCTGGTACATTTTCATTCTCTTCAACCAAAACTAAAGGTCTTCCGGTAAATAATACTAAAACAACAGGTTTACCTGTTTTTAACAAAGCATTTAATAAATCTTTTTGAACTTGTGGTATCCCTAAATCAGTTCTACTACTGCTTTCTCCACTAAATTCTGCAGATTCACCAATAGTGGCAACAATAACATCTGACTTCGCTGCAATTTTAAGAGCTTCATCTAATAATTGTTTGTCGGTACGTCCATCTCTAGGAATCCCTTTGCCAAACATTGTAGCACGTTGTTCTAATTCTAAATCGTAATCGATGTTACTTCCTTTGGCATATAACATGTTTGCTTTATCTCCAATAACTTCTTTTAAACCGTCAAAAACAGAGTTCGATTCTTCTTGATCTGTAGCTACACTCCAGGTTCCAGCCATGTTATTCGTTGCTTTTGCTAAGGGCCCAATTAAAGCAATGGTTCCAGATTTTTTAAGTGGAAGTAATTGATTTTCATTTTTAAGCAATACCATAGATTCTGCAGAAACTTTACGAGCAAACGCTTTGTTTTCTGGGGTAAAAATTTCTGTTTTAGCTCTATCAAGGTCGCAATATTTATATGGATTTTCAAATAAGCCTAATTGATATTTAGCTGTTAACATACGTTTTACAGCCGTATCAATTTCATCCATAGTAACCTTACCATTTTCATAAGACTCTTTTAAAGTTTTTATAAAAGCAGCTGGAACTGAAGGGGAATCTCCTGCCATATCCATATCTACACCTGCTTTTAATGCTTGTTCTGAAACCGCATATTTATCTCCAACACCATGTGCTATCATTTCGTAAATACCTGTATAATCAGTAACAACAAAACCGTTAAACCCCCAATCGTCTCTTAATAAATCTGTAAGTAACCACTTATTTCCTGTAGCAGGAATTCCGTCTACTTCGTTAAATGAAGCCATTACAGAACCCACTCCTGCATCTACCGCTGCTTTGTAAGGAGCTAAGTACTCATTATACATTCTAATGCGGCTCATATCTACCGTATTGTAATCTCTACCTGCTTCTGAGGCACCATAAAGTGCGAAGTGTTTTACACAAGCCATTAAGGTGTTATTTGCTGATAAATCATCAGATTGATACCCATTTACCATGGCTACAGCAATTTTACTTCCTAGATATGGATCTTCTCCATTTCCTTCAGAAACGCGTCCCCAACGTGGATCTCTAGAAATATCAACCATAGGAGAGAACGTCCAGTTTATTCCATCTGCACTAGCTTCAGTAGCTGCTACTCTGGCAGTTTTTTCTATCATTTCCATATCCCAAGAACTAGAAAGACCTAAAGGGATTGGAAACGTTGTTTTATAACCATGAATCACGTCCATACCAAAAATTAGAGGAATTCCTAATCTACTTTGTTCTACAGCAATTTTTTGAACTTCATAAATTTTTTCAGCTGTTTTAATATTAAATAACCCACCAACTTTACCTTCTTTTATACGTTCTCCCACATCAGTTCCTTTGGCTGTTCCTGTGGTGATATCTCCAGAAGTTGGTAAATTAAGCTGCCCTATTTTTTCATCTAGGGTCATCAGTTCTAGAATTGAATCTATTTTTGACTCGAATGGATTGTCTACTGCTGTTTTAGAACTTGTACCTGTATTGTTATTAGAATTACAGCTCGAAAATAGGGTTACTATAATTAGAAGACCTGTTATTTTTAGAATTGATTGTTTTGTCATTTTTTTTTATTTTGAATTAGAGAAAAGCCATGTTAATAATTTTGGTTCTGCCAAAGCAGGATCCCAACTATTGTGATTTGCAAAATCATAGAGTGTAAATCTTGGGAATCCGCCATTTTTAAGAATTTCAGATACCATGTATACGGATAAATTGGGGTCTACTACATCATCTTTAGCACCATGAAAAACCCATAATGGAATGGATTTAGCATAGGATGACACAGATTTTGGATTTCCACCGCCACAAATTGGAATGGCAGCTGCAAACATATCTGGTTTTCTATAGATAATTTCGAAGGTTCCCATACCTCCCATAGATAAGCCCATAACGTATATTTGATTGGTTTTTACATATGGCTTTTCTGCCATTTCATCCATCAAATCCATAACCAAAGCCATTGCTTTAGTAGGAGGCTTTTTGTATTTGTAATTAAACGTAATTGGTTTTGTGGTACGATCTGCTTTTAATTTTGCCCAATAATCATTTTCTGGACATTGTGGAAAAATTACTATTGCAGGAAAAGAGTTTCTTGTGGTTTCATTTAAAAATAAATCGCTTCCATTTGCCAATTGTTTTTCATTATCGCCACCGCGTTCACCTGCACCGTGTAAAAATAATACTACCGGATAAGATTTGTCTTCAGAAAAATCTTTAGGTAATAACATTCTAAATTGTAGCGTGTCTTTCTGAACAATATGCATTTTGTTTAGAAATAAATCTTCAGACTTTTTTAATTGCTGTGCGCTCATTAAAAAAGACATTACAAAAACTAAAAAGAGTGTTGTTATAAATGTTTTTAACTTCATTTTTTTACTTATTAATAGGTAAACCCAAGTGCATCTAAACCATTTTGTACATCACTATTTTTCATAAATAAGCGCCATAATAAACCTGTTCTGTAGTTTTCTATCATTACAGGAATAGGACCTTGATCTATTGCTAGATATTTTTCTATGTACCAATTATCTTCAAAACTAAAAGCATCATACGGACCATATTTACCAACTAGATTATCGTGATTCATATAAATATTCCTTAAAACATTCATGCTTTCTTTTGGTGTATATGGAAATGATGACAATGCTGCAGTTGGTGAAATTACACCAAGATCATCACCTGGTCTATGTCCATGATAACCGTCTATGGAATAGCTAGAAGTTAAACCCCAAAGGTTTTCTCCGTATCCTTTAAAGTTTAGTGGATTATCTACTGCGTATTTGTAATGAATTTTAGCTTGATTTTGTGTTAGTGTCCAATAATTAGCATATTGATCTGATAAATTTCTAGGATCTAAACCTAAGTAGGAGTAATGTGCCCAAAATAAAGGTCCAACCAAATCTGTGTCATTATAAAAATAGTTTAAAACGATGTTTTCATCATAATATGTCTTATTAGAAACAATACCTCCATTTTTTGCCCATCCTTGTTCGTAAACCGATTTATTAATAGGATGTGTAGGAGATGCAGCAGCAAGCACATACATAATTAAACATTCATTATATCCTTGAACAGGTAAATTCATATCCCAACCATATTCTGGCGACCAATGCCAGTACAAAACATCTTCTCCGTTTTTGGTATACCAATCCCATTCTACCGTTCTGTATAGGTTGTCGATTTTAGAAACCAGTTCTTTTTCTGCAGCTGTATCTCCATCAAAATATTCAGAAACAGTTAATAAACCTTGTATTAAAAAAGCTGTTTCAACTAAATCTCCACCATTATCTTTTTCGCTAAAAGGATATACTTTTCCTGTTTCTCCATTAATCCAATGTGGCCAAGCACCATGAAAACGATCTGCCTTGTCTAAAAAATCTACTATTTTTTGAAATCGTAAAAGAGCTGCTTCTTTAGTTATAAATCCTCTTTCGATCCCTACTAAAATAGCCATCAACCCAAATCCACTTCCTCCAGTTGTTACTGTATTATTAGGAGAATCATAAGAACTATTATCCATATGAATTCTTTCGAGTGCTAAACCCGAATTAGGTTCTGCTCCGTCCCAAAAATAATTGATAGTTTGCTCTTGAATACGATCTAAAAGTGCATCATCAGAAATTAAGGTATCCTCTACAATGATATCTGTAGTAGTTTCTTCCTTTTGCTTATTACAACCAAATAGAGCTAGTGATAGTATACTTATTAATAGAAAATTACGCATATATAACATGTTCTTAAATGATACATTAAATTTCAGCTATACTTAAATGGTAAGCATAGCTGAAATTTTAGATTACTCCCATCCTGGATTTTGTGTCATTCCTGGAGTTTGTATTAATTGATTGTAAGGAATTGGAAACAATTCGTGTTTACCAACAACAAATGTTTTACCATCTGCAGCCATTGCTTCTTTTGCCTGTCCTGTTCTAACAATATCAAACCAACGATCATGTTCCATCGCTAATTCTAAGTGTCTTTCTTTCCAGATTTGTGCTACTGTTGGGTTGCTAATGGTAGGTAAGTTTACCCTGCTTCTTACTAAATTAAGAGGTGTTGCCGCATCTTGACCAATATATGTTGCCGCTTCTGCTTTTATTAATAGAATTTCTGCATAACGAAGTATTCGTATGTTTTTATCGCCATCGTCTGATCCTGTAGAGGCACTAGAATATGCTTTTTCATTATACCTAGGGTTCTCAACTTCAAAAACTTCACGACCATCCCATAGTGTTTCACCTTCAAAAATAATAGAAGCATTCATTCTAATTAGATCTCCTTCTGCTTCGAACGCTTTTACAAGTGTTTCAGATGGGTTGTTATATCCCCATCCCCAACCGTCAGCACCTCTTGCACCTTGAGTTTGTGAGTATTGTTGCACACCATGAGCTATAGATTCTCCTCTACCTTGTACTTCAAAAATAGATTCGATACCGTTTTCTGTGGAAGCTCTCCATAATTCTTCATAATTTGGATGTAAACCATATTCTCCAGAATTAATAACATTTTCTGCCATGTCATATGCTTTTTGCCACTCTTTTTCATAAAGGTAAACTTTAGATAAAAGTGCTTGCGCAGCTCCCTTAGATGCACGACCTAAATCTTCTGAAGCATACTTACTTTTAAGAGGTAGTTTTTCTATAGCGTCTAATAAATCTGCTTCTATATAAGCGTATACATCTGCTACAGGTTGTCTTTCAACTAAATCTATATTTTGTAATGGTACAGCCCCAAAAGATCTTACTAACCAAAAATAATTTAAAGCTCTTAAAAACTTCGCTTCACCTACTAATCTGTTTTTTAAGTTTTCATCTGTTAGGCCATAATTTTCTGTATAATCTATAGCAATAGATGCTCTGTTTATAGATTTATACCAATTTTGCCACATAGAAAGAATTGAACCTGCACTACTTGTAAAGGTTAAGGCATCTAATACGTCTTTATCAGCACCAGTATCGGTAGAAGAACTACCTTTATCTGAATTGTCAGAAATAATTTCTGTGATTCCAAGATAAGAAAAAGCATAATCCCATTCGGTTAACATACCGTAGGCACCATTTACCATTTCTTTAGGCGTTACTGTTTCAGTATCGTCTTGCTCTAAACGATCTTTACTATCAACATCTAAATAATCTTCACTACAAGAAACAGTAGTGAAAAGCAGTCCTATAGCAAATAGAATCTGTATATTTTTAATATTATTTTTCATGATAATTATTTTTTAAAATTTTATAAATCGATGTTTACACCAAATAAAAAGGTTTTAGTGTTTGGGTATGCAGAAAGTTCTATTCCTGCTGCTCCACTTGCTCCCGCTGAACCAGATGAACCAACTATTTCTGGAGTAAAACCAGAATATTTAGTAAACATAAATGGGTTTTTAGCAGTTGCATAAACTCTAATTCTAGAAACTTGATTCATTAGTACTGGCAAAGTATAACCAATAGTAATATTGTTGATTCTTAAATAATCTCCATCTTCTAAATAATAACTTGATGCATAAGAGTCTTTATCAGCTCCTGGGTTTACATTGGTAGATCCTTCGCCTGTCCATCTATTTGAAAATGTATCATACGCTATATTTTCACCACCATCTATGCTAGTTCCTTTTAATCCATTATAAATTTTATTTCCTCCAGCTCCGAAAGCATCAATAGCCAAGTCAAAATCTTTATAATTTAAACCTACATTAAATCCGAAGTTGTAAGTAGGAATGTAAGAACCGAAGAATTTTTTATCATTATCATCGATAACACCATCATTATTTTGATCTTTATAACGTAAATGTCCTGGAGATGGAGTACCGTAATGTGCATTGTTATTTATTTCGTCTTGGTTTTGCCAAACACCATCTGCTTCGTACATCCACCAAGCATAAATAGGCTGTCCTTCTTGTAATTTCTTTGTAATTTGACCGTTAGATAAACTACCTCCGGTTTGACCATCATAAGCTGATTTTACATTCTCTACGTTATTTTTATTATCAGAAAATACAAAACCTAGGTTGTATGATAAGTCTTCAGTGATGTTGTCTCTCCAATTAAATTCTATTTCAAAACCTTTGTTTAGTACTTCTGCACCATGATCATAATAATTGGTTCCTTCACCAGAAGTGTACACAGGAGTTACGTTTAGAATTGCATTTTCCGTGTTTCTGTTGTAGTAGTTAAAACTACCAGATAATCTTGAGCTATACGCCTGAAAATCTAAACCAACGTTTGTTTCTTTAGTAATTTCCCAAGAAATAGGGTAGATAGAAGCGCCTAAAGCTGCTCCGTACACTAAATCTTGATTCGCCCCAAATACGTAATTTACATTACTACTTCCGGTAGCGGTTGAATATGTTGAAATATTAAAAGGAACATCTGAATTCCCTAATTTACCCCAACCTACTCTCATTTTTAAGAAATTTAAATTTTCTATATCATTTAAAAATGATTCTTTAGTTAACACCCAACCTGCACTAAAAGAAGGGAAGTTTCCGAAATATTCTGTATTATTATCGTTATTGAATGTGCTTATACCATCTCTACGGATATTTGCTTGAAGAAAGTATTTTTCATTGAAGTTATATTGCAACCTTCCATAATACGATAATTGATTTGTAGGCGTAGATGAACTTTGTTGTGACGTTTGTTCATAATCTTCAGAAGCAAAGTTGATGTTCCAGTATTGCTCTTTTTGTGGTACATCATAAGCAAGTTGATAAGTACTAAACGTATTATTTTTACTTCCTTTTGTAAGACCTGCTACCACATTAATGCTGTGATTGCCTATTATTTTGTCGAAAGTTAAATAATTATCCCAGTTGTATCTATAGCTTTCAGATCTGCTAAAAGATAGATTGTTGTCTGCATATGCTGTAGTTGTTGGGTTTGCTTCTTTTAATGCGTTAAAATCAGACTCATCTTGCCCTGTATTTGTAGTTAAATATTGAGACTTGATATCATTAAAAGATCTTGATTTGTAGTACGATTTAGTACCTCCAAAACGAGAGTTGGCTTTTAAAGAACCTGTTATCTTAACCTCTAAATCAAAAGACCCTTGTAAATCTGTAGTTTCGTCTTTTTGATTGTTATAATATACGGTTGCCAAAGGGTTACCTATAGAGTTTAAACGACTGTTGCCTTGGTAACCAACAACTCCTGTATTCGTATTCCAGTTAGATTGACCAAAAGCACCATTATCATAGTACGCAGGTACTAATGGAGACTGTCTATATGCTTCATTAAAGGCATTAAAAGGCTTTGGAGTTCCTTTTGAAATTGCAGCACTAAAGCTTTGTGTTAATTTTACAGTGTTTTCAAAAAGATTGAAGGTATTGTTAGATCTTAACGTATTTCTAGTTAAGTTTTGATCTTTCAATAGTCCGTCCTCATTGTAATTATTTAAACTAAAGAAATAGTTTGTATGTTCATTAGCTCCTGAAATAGAAACATTATTACTATTAGATAATCTAACGTCTGTTAATTCATCATACCAATCTGTATCATATGCTTGGTTCGATGATAATAAATCTGTAGATCCTAAAGATGTACGAACCTCATTAAAGTAAGTAATGTACTCGGAAGCATCTGCCATTTTTACTGGGTTAAGCGTACTAGTTGCTCCGTAGTAAGAACTTAATGAAACTTTAGCTTTTCCATTCTTCCCTTTTTTGGTTGTAATGAATATAACACCATTTGCAGCATCCATACCATAAATGGCAGCTGAGGCAGCATCTTTCATAACATCCATCGTTTCAATATCAGAAGGGTTTATGTTACTGATACCGCTTACTTGTATACCATCTACAATATAAAGAGGTGTTGTGCCAGATGCGGCAGTACCTAATCCCCTTATCATTACTACAGGGTCACTACCAGGTGCGTTGGTATTAATGATATTTACACCAGACAATTTTCCTTGTATAGATTGTGTTGCGTTTGCCGCTGGTTGTTTTAATAGATCATCTGATTTAATACTAGAAACAGCACCTGTAAGATCTGATCTTTTTTGGGTACCATAACCAATAACTACAATCTCATTTAGAGATTCTACGTCATCTTCTAATGAAATATCGATAACATTTTCATTATTTACAGTTACTGTAATTTTTTTAAAGCCAATGTAGCTAAATGTTAATTGTTCTCCTTTATTAACGGTAAGAGCGTACTTTCCATCAAAATCGGTTGAGACTCCATTGCTTGTTCCTGCTACAGCAACGCTTACTCCTGGTAAAGGAGTACCTCCATTTTTACTTGTTACAATACCATTTATTTCCATTTTTTGTGCTAAAGCACCCAATGAAAAAAACAGTATTAATAATAGACTAATCTTTGTTTTCATATTAGTGTTATTAATTATTAAATATTCAGTTTATTCGGTAGACTAAATTATAAACTATTATTAAATAAATTAAAAAGAGCTTTACATTTTAAATACGTCACTAAATGCACTAAATGTTAAAAAGCATTAACAAATCGAGGTTGACGTACTTTGTTGCCCTAAATAAAACGTTGTAGTTGAAGGTGAATTTGATAAATGACGTATAGATGACGTAGTTATTAATTGTGTATTAGGTAAAAAAATAAGTTTATTATTTGATATTTAACAAATAATCAGTGATAGAAATGTCATTTTCTAAATTTAACTTCTTTTTTAACCTATATCTATGCGTTTCTACACCCCTATGAGAGATATTCATTAAAGGTGCAATTTCTTTTGAAGAAAGATTCATTTTGATGTAAGCACAGATCTTTAAATCCTTTGGAGTAAGCTTTGGATGTTTGGTTTTTAAGATTTCGAAAAACTCATCATGCACTTGACTAAAGTTATTTTCAAAAACAGCCCATTCATCTTTAAGTACAATAGAATTATCTAATTTTTTCAACAATTTTTTAAAGTTGTACTGACTATTAAAGCCTTCTTTATGACCCATCAGATCTTTTTTAACTTCCTCAAGGATTTCATTTTTCTTCACTAAAGCCATCGCATTATTGGCAAGTTGTTTACTTTTAAGCTTAATTTCTTTCTGCAAAGATTCATTCTTAAACTCTACAATTTGTTTTTCGTTTTCTAATGTCTTTTCGCGTAGTAGTTTTTCTTGTTCTTTCTGATACTTGATTTTTATAAGATGCTGTTCTTTTGCTATTTTTTTATTTTGCAAAACATATAATAGTGCAATAATTAAAAGTGCAATAATTGCGTATAGAAAGAACCCAAAAGTATCTCTATACCAGGGTGGTAATACATCTATTTCTAAGTTTTGAATGGTGGATACATTTCCAGAATTTCCTTTAGCTCTAAAGGAAATTGTAGACTCTCCGTCTTTAAGGTTAGAGAACTCTATTTTATCGTTTTCTGCTTTGTACCATAAATTACCTGTGTTGGATATTTTGTATTCAAAATAATGATTTACAGATTTTGAAGAGGACAGTTCTATTGTAATATTTTCATTAAAATTAAAACGGATTTCATTGTTTACAATCTTTGATAGGTTGATAGGAACTCCACCAATAGATACAACTTCTATCTTTGGTTTTTGCAAACGATTATTAGACGGTGTGGTGCTATTTATCATCATAAAACCATTGTCTAAGTTTAATGCATAAACAGAATCGTTTATTTTAGAGACGTTTTCATAGCCTATGATGTATCTGTTTTTTAATAGATCGTCACTTAAAATGAGTTGTTCGTCATTATTATGGAAAGATTTAAAATTAATAAAGCCATCATTGTTTTTTAACGCAAAAAGGTTTGTATCATCTTCAGATATAATATAATTATGTCTTCCTAACTTATCATTAAGTAGTTTATAAGGAATAATAGAATCTAAAATAGGCTCATACTTTTGCCATCCTTCACTCGTTTTAAAACTAATATTATTCTTAATGTTATAAACTCGTATGTTATAATTAGAGCTAATACCTTTTTTCTGATAATTTTCTACATTTAGTATTGTTTCATAATCTTCATCAAACCGAATCTTATAAACCCCTTTAGTTTCATGAGCAACCCAAGCGGTATGCGGATTTTCGAATACCAAAAAACGAGCAGGTATTAAGGCTTTGTCAAATTGTTTTACAATCCACTCACCCTCTTTCTTTTCAAACTTTACCAATCCAGAATAAGTACCTTGAATATAGGTGTCATTTCGTTCTGGAACTTTTTTTATAGTCCAACCTCCAGTAAAATTAGATATCTTTTTAAAGGTATTCGTATCTACCAAAAAAGTCCCTTCATTATGACCACAAAAAAGTTCATCTCCTATAATTGTTAAATCCCAAACCTGACCTTGTGATCCTTCTACAAACTCTAATCGATTGTTGCTGTCAAGTCTAAAAAGTCCTGTGTTAGTTCCTATATAAATAACACTTTTATATTCAATAATGTCATAAACAGCCCCTAGTTTTCCTGAAACATCATTAAAGAAATAGTTGCTATTGTTTAATTCTATGTGGGCAATTCCGTTATCTAAACCCAACCAAAGATTATCAGAATCATCTAGAGATTGTCCTAAAACGGTATTGTTTAATAAACCATTTTCTTTACTAACATGAAATTTTAAGTTTCCTAAATGATCCGTTAAGAAAAGACCATCTTTTATGGTTCCGAATACCATTTCTCCATTTTTTAAGATAGAAAAATCATTAAGCTGATGTAGTTTAATGGCTTCATTTATTTTAAAATTAGTGGGAACCAACTTGCCTTTTTCTAAAAAATAACTTCCTTTTAGAGAGGTCATTAAAAGCAGTTTATCTTTATACTTGTTGATGGATATGATTTTAGTATCTACAAGTAAATCATTAAAGTATAAAGGTGCTAGTTTCTTTTCTTTTAGTAAAAAAATACCTGCGTTTAAAGTGCTTACATACAAGTCATCATCAATAACACTAAGAGAAATAAGTATCGAATCAGACTTTAACTGTACAATACTCTTAAAATCGTACACATAGATATTTAGAAACGAACGAAAAATTATTTTGTCTTTATACTTTACAATTCCCCATATTTCTTCATTAGGCGAAATTTTATTGAGAATGGTATCACTTAATGAGTGGTATTTAAGAATTCCAAAATCATCTCTTTTCCAAAACCCAAATTCTTCGAACGAACCTGTGTAAATGATATCATCTACAGCTAAAACAGACCTAACGGTTGTTTTATTAGGCAATTGATACAATTTCCAAACCAAAGCATCATATTCTAATAAACCACTATTATTAGCAACATATACTTTACCGTTTTTAGCTCTTGTAATATCCCAATTTTGGTTACCAGCTTTATATTCTGCCAAAGTATAATTTTTAAGGCTGGGAGAGAACTGAGCATTTACTATCGAAATAGATAAATAATAGAAAAGTATGCTTAAAATTTTTAAGTGTTTTGTCATTACGATTCGTTAACTGATTTGATGTGTTTTAAGACGGACTAAAAGTACTGCTTTTAATCTTTTTGATACTCTAAAATATCTGCAGGTTGGCAATCTAATGCTTTACAAATTGCTTCTAAAGTAGAAAAACGAATTGCTTTTGCTTTTCCTGATTTTAAAACAGATAAATTGGCTGTTGTAATACCAATAGTTTCCGCTAATTCTTTGCTTCGCATTTTACGTTTGGCTAGTATTACGTCTAAATTTACAATGATTGCCATATTATATTGTTAAATCGTTTTCTTGTTTTTGATTCTTTGCAACTTTAAAAATTTCACTTAAAACTAAAAAGAACAAGCCTAAACAGATAATTACTAAATGCTGATTCAAACCGAATTCTAAAGTTACTTTCTGAAGAAAATAAAATCTACTAATCATAGAAATCGTAAGAGAAATAATTCCTGAAATAAATAATAGGTTTCCCATTTTCTTAAAGGATGAAATAACTTTTTCTTCAAATATTTTTACTCTAATAAAGTAGTTTAATATTTTTTTAAAAAAATATAAAGCAGCAACAATTAATAAATAATTTAGTGCAGAAACAACAAGAAGTGTTTTTGAGAATAGTGTATCGGTATTAAGACCTATTGAGTTTATTTTTATGTTTAAATCACCTAGGTCTACAAAGAAAACAGCAATAGAAAATCCGATAATTACCAAAACTATTGGCATGGATAATATCCAAAGTAAATCTACAATTGCTTTTAAAATATTAATTTTTCTCATGACTTTAAATATTTGACATATGCAAATATATAAAAATTATCGAAAAACAATAATAAAATATTAAAAAAAGGTAATTTTATACTTTTTTGATCACACTTGTTACAATTCCCCAAATCATAAAATCATTCTCTTCTGTGATTTTTATAATAGGGTAATTAGGGTTTTCTGGTTGTAACCAAACTTCGTTTTTTTCTACACGTAAACGCTTTACAGTAAAATCGCCATCTAAAAAACAAACCGCAATTTTGTTGTTGGCAGGCTCCAAACTTCTGTCAATAACCAATAAATCGTTGTCGTCTAAACCAGCATCAATCATAGATTGCCCTTTTACTTTTGCAAAAAAAGTAGCGTCTTTGTTGTGGATTAATTCATCATCTAAAGAAATTCTAGTTTCTCTAAAATCATCTGCAGGAGAAGGAAAACCAGCAGAAATACCAACATCTACCAAAACAGCTCCATTACCAGAAGAAGCTTTAGGTGTAAAAAAAGTAAGGTTTTTAGTTCCGTTCATAATGTTTGCAAATTATAACTTTTCTTTAAATGTTAGAGGTATTATTTTACAATTAAAATACGGTCTTACAATTGTTGCAAATGTGTCTTGTTTTTTCGAAAAAAGGAAATAACATGTAGAATATATTTTTCCTTGTAAGAGGGGCAATTAATATTTGAGTAGTATTACAATTCGGACAAAAAATAGCATTTCCGTTTTTATCTTTTTGATAAATTCTAATCTCATTGTAAATAGTTACCGCTTTTTCAAAATCATCTTTATGAACCAACAATTTTACACCACCAATAGCATTGCTCATTAAAGGATCTGAATCGATAGTTTTTTCATCCATGAGCATTGTGTCAAAACCTTCAGAATCTAGCTTCGATTTTGTAACATGAGCCTCGGTTGAATATTCGAAAACAGCTAAAACAGTATAGTTATCGTTCATAAAATTATCATTTTAAAAGGTTAAAAACCTGCAATTTCATTATAGTTTCTTGTCATTTCGAAAGCGTAAGTTACGAATGACAAGCTGATTTAAAAAATAGTTTTTTAGGGCTTATTAAGTTGATAATTAGTATTTTAGGTGGTTTTTACAATTATAATATCATTAATATTTGTGGTAAATCTAGGCGATAATCTTTCTTGACGCATTTTCCAGGTGCGTTGTAAATCTTGATTTCCTAATTTAATTTTGTCTGCTTTAAATTTACGATTTAATTTATCAATAGCAGACATTAAAGGTTTGTGTTTAGGGTTTTCACTAGAAAATAAATCTAATTGAAAATTATCATTGGGTACTAACCCCGTAACAATAACACCTGCTCTTTTATATTTAACACCAGTTTTAAAAATAGTTTTTACAGCTTCTACTGCTGCGTTTGCAATGGTTAACGTAGAATCTGTTGGCGAAGAAAAAACAACCGTAATGTTTTCTCTATGTTGCTGCATTTCTTTTTTATGCCGATCACTAGAAAGTTGTACAATTAGCATGTGGCAACTAGATTTCTGATTCCTTAATTTCTCGGCACAACTTGCTGCAAAGGTAGAAATACGCTCTTTAATATTATCAATATCCGAATAGGTGTATTCGAAACTTCTAGTAGTTGCAATCATCTTTTTAGAAGAAACAGCGTCTTCTAAAGGAATTTTAGAAATGCCTTGTAAATCTTTCTGCAAACGCCATTCTACAATAGAAAATTCTTTTAAAACCCAATCACTAGATAGTTGTGTAAAATCATACGCAGTAATACAACCTTTATCTTGCAAGCGTTTTTTTAAACGACTTCCGATTCCCCAAACGTTGCCAATTTTTGTCCATTTTAAGGCTTTGATTCTTTTTTCTTCAGAATCTATAATACAAATTCCTTTCGATTGTTTGATGTTAGAACGCGCAATTTTATTGGCAACTTTAGTCAATGCTTTGGTTGGCGCAATTCCAACGCAAGTTGGTATACCTGTCCATTTTAAAATACGACTTCTCATTTTTGTAGCATATTCAGATAGATCATAATTTTCAAAACCTTTTAGTTCTAAAAAAGATTCATCAATAGAATAGATTTCTACATCTGGAGAGAAACCTGCCAAAATATTCATCACTCTCGCACTCATGTCTCCGTATAACGGGTAGTTAGATGATAAAACAGTAATATTATTTGCTTTACAAAATGCATCCCATTTAAAAATAGGCGCACCAAAAGGCAGTTGTAACTTCTTCGCTTCATCGCTCATAGAAATAACACAACCATCATTATTGCTTAAAATAGCAACGGGTTTTCCTTGTAAGTTGGGGTTAAAAACCCGCTCACAAGAAGCATAAAAATTATTACAATCTACGAGTGCAAACATGCTATAAAAGTATCAAAAAATAGCAGGCAAAATAGCGTTGTTAATATCTTTGTTTTATAAAAAATAAGAAAGAATTAATTTAACTTAAAGGCAATTTGTTAAAAGCATCTTTTAACTTAATAATAATGGTTTCCATTTCTTCTTTTTCTAGATGACCAAAACCAAAACGAATGGCACACGTATTTTTATCTTGATACAGAATGGTTTTTGGTATAAATAAATCTTGTTTTTCTGCTTCTTCTGCTAGTTTTACCAATGATATTTGATGTTGAAACTCTAACCAAATTGCCAAACCGCCAGAAGGGATTTCCCATTTTGCAATTTCAGAAAAATACTGAGTTAAGAGTGCGCACAAACAATCGCGTCTTTGTTTGTAGATAACAATGTTTTTTTTAATTAAGCGATAAATTTCACCCTCATTAATTAATTCGGATAACATTTGTTGCTGAATTAAATCGCCTTGTTCATCTAATAACTGGAGATAATTTTTTGCTTCAGAAATTAAATTTTCTGGTGCAATTACAAATCCTGTTTGAAAACTAGGGAATAAAGATTGACCTAATTTACCTAAATAAATCACCATTCCGTTGGCATCTGAACTTGCCATTGGTAACATGGCAGAACCTTCGAACTGAAAATCGTAATCGTAATCATCTTCTATAATAGCAAAACCGTATTCTTTGGCTAATTGTAATAATGCTAAACGACGTTCTGCACTTAATTTTACGGTTGTAGGATAATCTCTATGTGCACAAATATATATACATCGAATACTGTTTTTTATAAAATGTTTTCTGATGTAGTCTACATCTAATCCATTTTTATCTACCGGAATTGTTTTAATACTTGCGCCAACTTGCTGAAAAATCATATTTGCAGCATAATTACTTAAGTTGCCAACTAAAACAATGTCGTTTTGTTTGATTAATAGTTGAGAAACAATGTATAAACTCATTTCTGTACTACGTGTACTTATTAAGTTATTAGGGGTTATGTGAAAACCTCTAGTAGCGTTTAAGTGGTTACAAAGTTGGGTTTCGAATAAAGAATAGAGAGACTCATTAGACCTATTCCATTTTTTGATTAATGTTTTACGTTTCATTGCAGCGCTATACCATCTAGAAAATTCATGTACAGGATGCAAACGTAAATCTGGTTTTCCGTCGTTAATAGTGTATTGGGCTCTTGTTAACTGAATTGTAGAAGCTAAATGAAATGATTTCTGAAATGGAAACCCAGTGATTTTTGCAGCATTATAAGCTTGATTTATTTTTTGTGAAGTAGCTTTTATTTTAGCTGTTTTTAATGCAGGTTCTAAAACAAATGTACCTTTATTAGGGATGATTTCTACCCAGTCTTGTGATGCTAATTCTTCGTAAATTGCAACTGCCGTGTTTCTGTGTATTTTTAAAAGTTGACTTAAAACACGTGTTCCGGGTAAAATGGTGCCTTTAGATAAATAACCACGTTGTATGGCATTTATTATTTGTTGAGCAACTTGTATGTAGACAGGTTGAGGTATGGATTTATCAAAATTGATTAATTGCTTAAATAATATGTTAACCGGACTATCTGTCATTTTAATACTGGACTATTTTAATCGTCCGGAAAGTTACGAGTTTTGCATCATATTAAAATAACTAATTATGAAAATTAAAATTACAGGAATCATTACTTTGTTATTTGCTGCTTTTCAGGCGCAAGCGCAATCAGATCTTATAAAAAGAGATACGTTACAAGAAGTTGTTATTACTTCTACAAGAATAGATTTGCCTTTTAAAGAAAATTCTAGAACTATAAATGTTATTTCATCCGAAGTAATAAAAAATAGTGCTGCTACAAATGTTGCCGATTTATTACAACAAGTTGCCGGTGTAGATATTCGAAAAAGAGGAACTGGAGGTAGTCAAGCAGATTTATATATTAGAGGAGGAGGTTTCGATCAGACTTTATTATTGGTGGATGGTATTAAAATGGATGATTCTCAAACAGGACATCATACATTAAACGCTGCGCTACCGGTTGAGGTTATCGAGAGAATAGAAATTATTAAAGGTCCTGCAGCAAGAGTTTTTGGTCAGAATGCATTTACGGGTGCCATAAATATTGTGACTAAAAAGAAATTAGAAAATACGGCTTCTATAAATGTAGAGGCTGGTTCATATGGTCAATTAAATGGTTCTGTAACGGTTGGTAAAGAGTTTGAAAATTCATCTATAATTGCACATGTTGGTGCATTAACATCAGACGGATATAGAAATAATACAGATTATAATAATTACAATTATTTCTTAAAAGGTGTTTTTAATAAAAAGAAGCAACCGATAGAGGTTTTAGCTACTTTTTTCGATAAGAAATTCGGAGCAGAAAATTTTTATACTACAAATCCTGATTGGAATGAGTATGAAGAAACGCAGAGTAGTTTAATAAGTGCTTCTACGACCTTTAAGACAGAAAATTTTAAAATTACACCAAGGGTTTATTGGAAAAGAGGGCAAGATATATTTTTGTTAAAAAGATACGATCCTAGTTTTTTTAGAAATCTACACACAACTCATAAATTTGGAGTAGAAGCAAATGCTTCTTACACCTCTAATATAGGTGTTACGGGTTTTGGTGTAGATGTTTCTAAGGTTTCTATCAGTAGTAATAATTTAGGGGATAGAGATAGAACGATGGCGAATTTGTTTTTAGAGCATCGTTTTAAATTGTTAGATAACAAGTTAGATATTACTCCGGGAGTTGCAGTTACTTATTTTTCTGATTTTAAATTCCATGCTTTTCCAGGTTTGGATGTTGGTTATAGATTGGCAGACAATGTAAAGGCTTACGGAAATGTTGGCTATACATATAGAATACCTACTTATACAGATTTATTTTACAACTCACCAAGTACTAACGGAAATTCAGATTTGGAGCCAGAAGAAGCGTTTGCACAAGAAATTGGTTTAAAATATGATGCTGAAAAATTTAGCGCTTCTGTTGCTGTTTTTAATAGAGATGCAACTGATTTAATTGATTTTATTCGTCCGGATACTGCAACGTCTATTTTTACAGCAACTAATATAGCAGAAGTAAATACGCAAGGTTTTGAGGTAAATGCTGATTATCGTTTTAATATAAAAGAGTACAAACAAACCCTTTCTGTTGGTTATACTTTTTTAGAGGATGATATTTTAGATCAGAATAAAGATTTGTCTCGTTATTCTTTAAATACTTTAAAACACCATTTTACAACCCGATTTTCATCAAAATTATTTAAAAATGTAAGTCAGAATATTATTTACAAACATGCAGAACGTACTGTTGGTACAAGTTATAATGTTTGGGATGCTTCTGTAATTATAGATCTTAATAAAATTAGTTTTACAGTTACTGCAAATAATATTTTTGATACAGATTATATAGAATCTGGTTTTGTGCCAATGCCTGGTAGTAATGTTTTATTCGGATTGCGTTATGGTTTCTAAATAATAAAATTCCATATTTTTAAAAAAGCCTTGATATATTTTATCAAGGCTTTTTTTTACTATTGATTTTCTTAAGTTTTATGAAAATCAATATACTTTAGGTCTCATTAATATGATAACGAATTGTGTGTCGTTTTCTTCTTTTTGTATTTTTTTGATGTCTCAAACAGCCGTTTTAGTACTTCTGTAATTTAAATTTTTAAAAGTTTGTAACAAAACAAGCTCTTAGGCTACTAATAGTAAAAGCTAAAGACTATTAATCTCTTTTATTGCTTTATCTTTTTTAACAATTAAAGTTTAAAAGTCAACTCTAAAGAGTGTTCTTAAAAGTTGATGTTCATAAAATTGTTTTACGCTTTATATTGATGGAATAAATCGCTTTATACGGTCAAAAAATATTTATCTTTAATCTCTTTTAAAACAAGCTGCTATGATGGAATGGTTTCAAGAATTAACTACTTTCGAAAAGACCTATTGGGTAATTACCGGAATTTCTACATTTATGTTTTTGTTGGTTTTAATAACCACAATAATTGGTGCAGAAACAGATGATATTGGTGATGTAGATGCCGAAATAGATGCAGATACTGGAGCAGGATTTCAGTTTTTTACCTTAAAAAACTTAGTTGCTTTTTTTACCATTTTTGGATGGAGTGGAATTGCAAGTATGGATGCAGGAAACGCAACAGGAACTACCATTATTATTTCTATATTTTCTGGTTTGTTGATGATGTTTGTAATGGCAGCATTGTTTTATTACATCAGTAAATTGTCCTCTAGTGGAACTTTAAAAATGAAAAATGCTTTAAATTCTATAGGTGAAGTGTATTTAACGGTTGGTGCAAATAGATCTAAAACAGGTAAAATTCAGATTAAAATTCAAGGAGCTTTAAGAGAATTAGAAGCGTTAACAGATTATAATGAAGATTTAAAACAAGGAAAGATAATTAAAGTAATAGAAGTAACAAATAACGGAATATTAATAATAGAACCTCAAAATTAAAAAAAAGCTATGTTAAACTTTATGGTATTACAAGCCAGTCAATTTGCTGGATTAATCGGAATAGGAATTGCAATTCTCTTCGTTTTTATATTGCTAATCGCAATGGTAAAACGATATAAAAGATGTCCGTCAGACAGAATTTTGGTTGTTTATGGAAAAGTAGGTGGTGGAGAATCTGCTAAATGTATTCATGGTGGAGCCGCATTTATCTTTCCTGTAATTCAAGATTATCAATTTTTAGATTTAACACCAATTTCTATAGAAGTAAATTTGGTAAATGCACTTTCTAAACAAAATATTCGTGTTAATGTTCCTTCAAGATTTACAATTGGGGTTTCTACAGAACCAGGAATTATGCAAAATGCTGCAGAAAGGTTATTAGGTTTAGACCAAGATAGCATTCAGGATTTAGCACAAGAAATTATTTTTGGGCAATTACGTTTAGTAGTTGCATCGATGGATATTGAAGAAATTAACAATGACAGAGATAAATTTTTAACTAATATTTCTCAATCTGTAGAAACAGAATTAAAGAAAGTAGGTTTAAAATTAATCAACGTAAATATTACAGATATTGTTGATGAATCTGGTTATATAGAGGCTTTAGGTAAAGAAGCAGCTGCACATGCAATTAACGCAGCAAGAAAATCTGTAGCAGAGAAAAATAGAGATGGTTCTATTGGAGAAGCAAACGCAGTACAAGATGAAAGAACACAAGTTGCAGCAGCAAATGCACAAGCAGTAGCAGGTGAAAATACAGCAAAAATTAATGTTGCAAATTCAGACTCTTTAAGAAGACAAAGAGAGGCAGAGGCAGAACGTACAGCAATTGCATCAGAAAAAGTACAAACAGCAAATGCGTTAAAAGAATCTTATGCAGCAGAGCAAGAGGCAGAGGTTGCCAGAGCAGAAAGAGAACGTTCTTCTCAATTAGCAGATATTATTGTGCCTGCAGAAATTGATAAGCGTAAAGTAGAGATTGATGCAGAAGCAAGAGCAGAAAATATTAGAAGAATTGCAAAAGGAGAAGCAGATGCAATTTTATTTAAAGCACAAGCAGAAGCACAAGGTTTGTATGAGGTTTTAACAAAACAAGCACAAGGTTTAGATCAAATAGTAAAAGCGGCAGGAAACGATTCTCAAAATGCAGCTTTATTATTAATTGCTGATAAATTACCAGAGTTGGTTAAAATACAAGCAGAAGCAATTAAAAATATTAAGATTGATAAAGTTACTGTTTGGGAAAATGGTGGAGGAAAAGATGGTAAAACATCTACTTCTAACTTTATTTCTGGTATGTATAAAGCAGTGCCACCATTACAAGAAATGTTTAATATGGCTGGTATGGAGTTACCAAGTTATTTAAAAGGTAAAGATATCCCTACTGAGTTGTCTGCAGAGGTAATTGAGCCGAAAGATAAGTAGTCTCTTAAGGTATAAGTTTTAGAATAAGCCATCATTTAATTTTTAAATGATGGCTTATTTTTTTGATTCATAATTTGTTGTTAAAGGTTTCAAAGAAATGGGTATTTATACGTATAGATGCATTGCTTGCAATTAGTACATTGCGTGCTTAAAATAAATCCTCTAGCTTATGAAATCTTGTCCGAAATGTAAATCTGAATCTAGACACAGAATGATGAGAAAAGGAATTGTTAAAATAATTCCAGGAACAAGGGGTTATGCTTGTGATAATTGTAATACACAGTATGCGTGGTTTTCTTTTATCAACCGTACTTTTAAAGTGTAAAAAATAGATTGTCTAAATATACTAAACCTTGTCCCACTAATTTTGTTCTTTACTGAGATTCAATATGTCTGTAAATCTAAGTCTTCTATTTTGAACTTTTCTTTTTGAAAATATGAGTTTAATATATAAATGAGTTAATTCTGTATAGGTGTTTTTAGCTCTATCTTCCTAAATTTCAGGCGTAAACTAAACTAACTTAATTATGAAAGCTTGTCCGAAGTGTAAATCTACATCGAATCACAGAATGAGAAGAGGTGCATTTGTTAAATTAATACCAGGTACTAAGTCCTATGCTTGTGACAGGTGTAATACTATGTATACTTGGTTTTCATTTATCAATCGTTCGTTTAAATTATAAAAAGAAAGCCTCACAATTTTAAAATTGTGAGGCTTTCTTTATAGTTATATTTTGTTTAATTAAACAACCTAAAGATATCATTTCCGTTTGCGAAAAGTAGTAAGGCTATTAAAAGAATAAAGCCAGTTACTTGTGCGTATTCTAAAAATTTATCTCCTGGTTTTTTACCTGTAATCATTTCCCAAAGGGTAAATACTACATGACCTCCATCTAAAGCAGGTATTGGTAAAAGATTCATAAAACCTAACATAATAGATAAGAAGGCTGTAATGTTCCAGAAAGATTCTGCACTCCATTCAGAAGGGAAAATACTTCCTATAGAAATAAAACCACCTAAACCTTTATAAGCACCTGTGCTTGGGTTAAATATTTTCTTTAATTGTTTGATGTAGTCTGTAAGTGTTTTTACAGATTTGTTCCATCCTGCAGGAATTGCTTCTGCAAAAGTGTATTCGATATTCGCTAAATCGTAGTAGCCAAGTCTTTCTAAATCTTTAGAAGGTAATAACCCAAAACCAACGCCTAATTTACCTTCATTGGTAACTTTTACAGCGACATCTTTTGTTTCGTTTTCTCTTTTTATGGTAACTGAAATATCTTGATTTTTAAACTTATTTAATTCAACCTGAGCTTCATCAAAATATTTTATTGCATTTCCGTTAATGGCAACAACAATATCTTTCGATTTTAAATCAGCATTTTTATTTGGTGAATCTTCAGAAATACTAGTAATTGCAAAAGGATATCTTGGTAGTAAAATTACACCAGCATCTTTACCTCTGTCTACTAATTGAGAGATAAAATCTTCCGGAATTACTTTATCAATAATTTCCCCCTTTCTTTCAATCTGAAAATTATTACCGTTTACAAAACCTAAAGTTAGTTCGTTAAACTTTTTAATTTTTTCTCCATCAATCGTTAAAACTTTATCTCCAGTTTCTAAACCTAAGTTCATTGCTAAAGAATCTTGTACCCAAACACCATCTTTTACATTTTCGTTTGGTAAAAAGTTTTCTCCATATGCATACATTAACATAATGTAGATAAAAATACCTAAAACGAAATTTACAAAAACTCCACCCAACATTATAATTAGACGTTGCCATGCAGGTTTAGAACGGAATTCCCAAGGTTGTGCAGGTAAAGCCATTTGTTCAGTATCCATGCTTTCATCGATCATACCAGATATTTTTACATATCCACCTAGAGGAATCCAGCCAATACCATATACTGTATCACCAATTTTTTTCTTAAAAATAGAGAATTTATAATCAAAGAATAAGTAGAATTTTTCTACTTTGGTTTTAAACAATTTTGCAGGGATAAAGTGCCCTAACTCGTGCAATACAATCAATAAAGATAAACTTAAAATAAATTGCGATGCTTTTATTAATATTTCCATTCAGCGTTAAATCATAATTAAAATAGTCGCAAATGTACGTTTTTAAAGATAGTTGCAAAAGAACAAATTGAGGTACCTTTTTAATTTAACAAAGATTTTGGAAACTATTCCCTTTTGATTGTTTTTCTAAGGTTATTTTAAGTCGTAAATTTGTGTTTACAAAATTATCTTATGGAGTTTAAAATCTTTAAAAAGTCTATTCCACTACTTATCTTTTTTTTGGTGTTTTCTGCAATTTCACTTACGGTTTATTATCATTTATTAAAAGTGGATAATCACCTTAAAATTTACAATCCTATTGATGTAAACCCGAGATTGGTAGATGATAGTATGACGCATATTCAAAACAACCATACCATTGCAGATTTTAAATTGATCAATCAAAACGGAGAAACAATTACAAATAGTAATTATAAAGATAAAATTTACGTAGCAGATTTCTTTTTTACTCGTTGCCAAACAATTTGTATTGCCATGGCTTATAATATGGGAGAGCTTCAAGAGTTTTATAAAAATGATGATGATATTATGTTTTTATCTCATTCTGTTACACCAGTTATGGATAGTGTTTCTGTTTTAAAAGAATATGCCGATAGAAAAGGTGTTATTGACGGTAAATGGAATGTAACTACAGGTGCTAAAAAACATATTTATGAGTTGGCAAGAAAAAGTTATTTTGCAGTTTTAGATGAAGGTCTTGGTGATGAAAATGATTTTATACATACAGAACAATTTATTTTAGTAGATAAAGAGAGACGTATTCGTGGTTATTACGATGGCACAGAGAAAGAAGATATGGAAAAACTTAAAAGTGATATTGTTTTGTTAAAAGAAGAATATGCCTCTGAATAACTTGTTTAGAATCATTCTAAATGATTATATTTGCCTTCCAAATAAAATTCATTGAGCACAATAGCTACATTACGTAAGGGAGAGATTGGGTATATTTCTGAAGAGTCTTTAGATTATATTCCTTTAAAATTGTTAGAAATGGGCTGTTTGCCAGGAGCTGAGGTTCAGTTGGTTCAAATAGCGCCTTTAAAAGACCCTTTATATATTTGCGTAAACGGGAGTCATTTGGCAATAAGAATAGAAACAGCTTCTAAAATTCGAATCCTTAAAGTACATTTATAATGTCTAAAAATGATATAAAGGTTGCTTTAATAGGGAACCCTAATACTGGTAAAACATCTCTATTTAACCAACTTACAGGTTTAAATCAGAAAGTTGGAAACTATCCAGGAATTACGGTAGATAAGAAAAATGGTGTTAGTAAATTATCTGCAACTCAGAATGCAATTATTACAGATTTACCAGGTACATATAGTATTAATCCTACTTCTTTAGATGAGAGTATTGTTTTAAAAACCTTGTTAAAAAAGGATATTAAAGAATCTCCAGATGTTATTTTGGTTGTTGCAGACGTAGAAAACTTAAAAAGAAACTTACTACTATTTTCTCAAATTAAAGATTTAGAAATTCCAACAGTTTTGGCAATCAATATGGTTGACCAAATGAATAGAAAAGGAATTACGATTGATTTATCCTTATTAAAAAAAGAGTTAAATACAGAAGTAGTTTTAATAAGTGCAAGAAAAAATGAAGGAATAGAAGATGTGAAAGCTGCAATTATTCGTTGTCATGTTGCTGCAAAAGCCTCTCCTTTATGTGGGATTAACCATCAAATTGATCCAGATTATTTTGATAAGTTAAAAGAAATTAGCCCTAATTACTCTTTGTATGAATTATGGCTAATGGTAACTCAGAATAATTATCCAGATACCATATCATCAGAAGAAAAAATAAAGTTACTTAGCTTTAAAGAAGATGTTTCTAAGCTAAAGAAATATCAACATAAAGAAACTATTTATCGTTATCAAGAAATTAATAAAATACTTAAAAAGACCTATATCGTTGATAAAACGAAGGCAAAAGATTTACGTGGTAAGTTAGATAGAGTTTTTACGCATAAGTTTTTTGGGTACTTTTTCTTTGTATTTTTATTGTTGATTATTTTTCAATCTGTATTTGACTGGGCTTCTGTGCCTATGGATTTTATAGACACTACATTTGCTGAAATTGCTGATTTTGCAAAAAGTAACCTGCCTAATGGAGTGCTTACAGATTTATTAACCGAAGGGATAATTCCGGGTATTGGAGGTGTTATAATATTTATACCTCAAATAGCCATTCTGTTTTTATTTATTTCAGTTTTAGAAGAAACGGGGTATATGAGTCGTGTGGTATTTTTAATGGATAAAATTATGCGACGATTTGGTATGAATGGTAAAAGTGTAATTCCATTAATTTCTGGAACCGCCTGTGCAATTCCTGCAATTATGGCTACTAGAACAATTGCCAGTTGGAAAGAACGATTAATTACTATTTTAGTAGTGCCTTTTACTACCTGTTCTGCGCGTTTGCCGGTGTATGCAATTTTAATTTCTTTAATTATTCCTGATACTAAAATCTTTGGATTCTTAAATTTACAAGGTTTGGTTTTATTGTTGTTATACGGTTTGGGGTTTGCAACCGCAGTTATAGCAGCCTATATTTTACATAAAACATTAAAAATAAAGTCGAAGTCGTTTTTTGTGGTGGAAATGCCAAATTACAAATTACCTTCTGTTAAAAATGTGTTTTATGAAGTAATTGAAAAAACAAAGTCGTTTGTTTTAGAGGCAGGGAAAATCATTTTAGCACTGTCTATTGTTTTATGGTTTTTAGCATCAAACGGACCAACTTCTTTTGAGAATGCTGAGAAAAATACTGTTGAAAATGTTGCGAATCAGCGTTTAACAGATCAAGAGTTACAGCAAAAAATTGCATCAGCAAGATTAGAGAATTCTTATATTGGTATTTTAGGAAAAACGATAGAGCCAGCAATTAGACCTTTAGGATATGATTGGAAAATTGGAATTGCCTTAATAACATCTTTTGCCGCAAGGGAAGTGTTTGTGGGTACGTTGGCAACCATTTATAGTGTTGAGGCAGATGATGAAAATACGTCTACTATTAAAGAAAAAATGAGGTCAGAAATAAATCCTGATACTGGGGGAAAACGATTTAATTTCCCTGTAGGGATGTCTTTAATGGTTTTTTATGCATTTGCAATGCAGTGCATGGCTACTTTAGCTATTGTGAAGCGAGAAACAAAAACATGGAAATGGCCATTAATCCAATTATTCGGAATGGGATTATTAGCTTATGTTGCTTCATTTATAACTTATCAAATTTTAACATAATGCAAGAAATTATAGCATACATATTAGTTGTTCTAGCAGTGTTTTTCTTAGTGAGAAAATATATTTTTCCTTCTAAAAAAAATAAGGGTTGTAGTTCTGGTTGTGGGTGTTAATTAATTTTTTCACTAATCTATAAATCCTTTTTTAACCGTTTAAGGTAATTTAACGGTAAGCAAACTTGTTGTAAAACTAATAAAATAAAGTACTCTTGACTTTATTGATTACGTAATTGAATTATAAGATGTTTAACACAAAATTAGTAAATTAAGGCTGTAAGATTTTTTATTTTTGATGACTGATATTTAAACCATATCATAAATTATAAAAAATGAAAAAAACAATTCTATCATTTGCGCTCTTTGCAATCGCAATTATTTCATCAACCGATACATTCGCTCAAAAATTTCCAAGATTAGATGTCAGTCCACTGGATGCAGCTACCTACCCATCGGACTGGAGAAATTCAGATAAATTAGTGAAGGTGATTTACGGAAGACCTCAATTAAAAGGAAGAGCGTTGTCTTCTTTGGCAGATGTGTCTGAAAAAGGTGTTTGGAGAACTGGTGCCAATGAAGCTTCAGAAATTACTTTTTTTAAGGATGTTTTGTTTGCAGGTGAACAAGTAAAAGCTGGTACTTATACCTTATTTACGATTCCTGGCGATAAAGAATGGACAGTAATACTTAGTGCTGTTAGAAATGTTTGGGGGCATTATACGTATGATAAAAAAGATGATGTTCTAAGAGTTGCTGGTAAGGTTTCTGAATCAGAAAAGATCATTGAAGCTTTTTCGATTGTTTTTAATGAAGAAAAAGAAGATGTCATTACTATGTATTTAGGTTGGGGCAATACGGTGGTTTCAGTTTCTTTACAAGAGGATTTGGATTCAGAAGATTAGTTTTTACGTTATGTTCTTAAGTGTTTTAGATTTATAGAGTCTTCTTAGATATATTATATCAAAAAAAAAGCTTCATTTTATGTTCTCTCTTTAGAAAACATAAAATGAAGCTTTTTTGATTACTTATATTGTAATCTTTAGCTTTTTAGAGTAAAATATCTATTTACCCATTGGGATTACAATAATTCCAGAAAATTTTTCTTGAAACTTTATTAAATCTTTATCAGCCTCTAATTTTGTTTTGTAATTACCTACTTGTACTTTCCATTCAGGTGCATAATAAACTAGTTTAGAGAAGTTTCCAGGAAATTCTACTTTAAAACGAGCAATAAATGCCCTTGCTTTTTGCTCATTTCCATTATAAAGTTGAATTCTGTAACCAAACCCAAAAGTGCTATTGAAACTTCTTTTTTTAGAAATGATATCCTTTATTTCTGGAGATTCATTTGTCTTGTTTTGTGAGAAAGAATTGTAACTTGTTGTTAGTAAAACAATCAAAAACGAGAGTACTGTTAATTTACTTTTCATACCTAATTTAATTTGATACAAAAATAACGACTAGTTTAGGAATAAATTAGATTTAACTCTTATTTAGAATTATTATAAATTATGTTTTACGTTCTTTTAGCTTTTCAAACCTTAGGAAGAAGTATTACTTTTGTCAAACGGAAAAAAATGACTTTTGTCATTTTATATTAGATATTTTTAATCAAAGTTTAAATATGAAAAGTGTAGAACTGCACAATAGACTAACCACATTACTTCTTAAAAGTATTACTTTTCTCCTAATTTTTGCATTCAGTATATCTGCTTATTCACAAGAGGTAGATGAGGCTCGTCAGAAAGAAGGGAAAAAATTATTTAAATCGTTATGTGCTTCTTGTCACAAGTTAGATAAGAAATTAATTGGACCAGCTTTAGGTGGTGTCGAGGAAAAAAGAGAGAACGATTGGTTACATGCTTGGATTAAAAACAACGCAGAATTAAGAGCTTCCGGAGATTCAGATGCAAATGCAATTTTTGAAGAATACAACGGAGCGGCAATGTCTGCATTTCCTCAGTTAACAGATCAAAATGTAGATGATATTTTGTATTATACTACTGTAGGTGAACTTAAGAAAGCGGGAGTTGTAGCGACAGGTGATGTTGCTGCAAATGTTTCTTCTGAAGGAGCACCTGGTTGGTTAATATATGTTTTGTCTGGTGCTATTATTGTTGCTTTTTTAATGATTGCTAGTTTGTTAAAGCAAGTAAGTGAGTTAAAAGGTGATACTGCTCCAGGAGAAACTTCAAATCTTAAAAGAGATTTACATGAGCTTTGGGCGGGAGTGAAGCAGAATACGTTTTTGAAAGTATTAGCTACTATATTCTTAGTGTTGATTGGTATTTATTTCTTATTCGGAACCTTGTTTAAGGTGGGGGTAGATGAAGGTTACCAACCAATTCAGCCAATAGCGTTTTCGCATAAAATACACGCAGGAGATAATAAGATAGATTGTCAATATTGTCACTCTTCGGCAAAACATAGCAAAACATCAGGTATTCCATCTGTTAATGTTTGTATGAATTGTCACTTAAATATTTCTGAAGTAGCAGATGATACTGTTGTGGAGTTAGGAGATGGAGTTGTTCTTGGAAAAGAAGAATTAGATCTTGAAATTGCAAAAATTTATACTGCAGCTGGTTGGGATCCAGAAAACTTAGAATATACAGGTGAAACAGCTCCAATTAAATGGGTGAGAGTTCATAATTTACCAGATTTTGTTTACTATAATCACTCACAACACGTAACTGTTGCTGGTGTTGATTGTCAGAAATGTCATGGACCTGTAGAGGAGATGGATGAGTTGTATCAACATGCTCCATTAACAATGGGTTGGTGTATAGATTGTCATAATGGTACGAAAGTGGATTTAAAAGGTAATGATTATTACAAGAAAATCCATGAAGATTTGGCAAAGAAATACAATGTAGATCAAGTTACCATTTCACAATTAGGTGGTAAAGAGTGTGGTAAATGTCACTACTAATAAAAAAGAATTAAAAATTAAAAGATCAAAAGACTGAATGTTTTTAGTTTTAAATCTTTCAATCATTAAATAAAAAGTATAAATGGCTTCAGACAAAAAATACTGGCAAAGTGTTGAGGAACTTAAAGGTAGTTCTATTGTTGAAACGTTAAGTAAAAACGAATTTGTGGAAGAACTTCCAACAGATGAGTTTTTAGGTGATAAAGAAACTCTAGAAAATTCTTCTACTTCACGTAGAGACTTTTTAAAATATGTTGGTTTTACTACAGCTGCAGCTTCATTAGCAGCTTGTCAGGGACCAGTTAGAAAGGCTATTCCTTATGTTGTAAAACCAGACGATATCATTGCTGGTATTGCAGATTGGTATGCAACTTCTATGGCAGATGGTTACGATTTTGCAAATGTGTTGGTTAAAACACGTGAAGGTCGTCCTATTCAAATTATGCCAAATAAAGAAGCAAACGGAACAACAAGTGCGAGAGTGCAAGCTTCTGTTTTATCTTTATATGATGAAAAATTACGTTTAAAAGAACCTCAAGATAAAGAGTCTTATTTAACTTGGGCAGATGCTGATGCAAAAATCGGTGCAAAATTAAACGAATTAAAAGAAGCTAATAAACCTGTTGTATTATTAACAGGTACTATGGCAAGTCCATCAACTGATAAAGTTATTGAAGGATTTATTGCAGCAAACCCAAATGTAAAGCATGTTGTTTATGATGCGGTTTCAGAATCTGGAGCAGCCGATGCTTTTATGGCAATGTACGGTAAACGTGTATTACCAAATTATCATTTAGAGAATGCAAAAACAATTGTTTCTTTTGGTGCAGATTTTCTTGGAGATTTTCACGGTGGTTTAGAGAAGAAATATATTGCTGGTAGACAACCGGGAAAAGGGTTTATGTCTTACCATGTACAGGTAGAAAGTAATATGTCTTTAACAGGTGCTAATGCTGATAAAAGAGTGGTTGTAAAACCATCTGATCAGGTATTTGCTTTGTTAAATTTATACAACGCTATTACAGGAGCTAATGTTTCTTCTAAAGCAACTTCTGTAGATGCAACGATTAAAACATTAGCAGCAGACTTAAAGAAAGCTGGTTCTAAAGCAGTTGTTTTAACTGGGTTGAACGATAAAAATGCACAATTAATTTCATTAGCAATTAATAAAGCATTAAACAGTGAAATTATTGATACAAAAAATACGCTAAATATCCGTAAAGGAAATGATGCTGAAGTTGCTCAATTAGTTTCAGATATGAAAGCTGGTAAGGTATCAGGATTAATTACTTACAATGTAGATCCTGTATATACATTATCAAATTCATCAGATTTTTCTGAGGGATTAAGTAAATTAGAAATTTCAGTAGCATTGTCTACAGAACATAATAGCACAGTAGCTTTAATGGATTTTGCGTTACCAACACCACACTTTTTAGAGTCTTGGGGTGATGCGCAATTCGATTCTGTAACATATGGTTTAATGCAACCAACTATTCAGCCATTATTTAATACACGTCAAGTTCAAGATACGTTGTTAAAATGGTCTGGAGATACAACAAAATATTACGATTATTTAAAAACTTATGCAGCTACCAACGTTTTAGCTGGTGCTTCATGGAACAAAGCTTTACATAATGGTTTTTTCAAAATGACTCCATCTTTAGATGAGGAAGCTTTTGAATCTACTGTTGTTATTTCTGATGTTGCTTCTAAATTAGCAAGCTCAGCAAAACAAGCTTCTGGTTTTGAATTAAACTTATATACTAAAACAGGTTTAGGAGACGGTAAACAAGCAAACAACCCTTGGTTACAAGAATTCCCAGACCCTATTACAAGAGCTTCTTGGGATAATTACTTAATGATGTCTATGGCAGACGCCAGAGAGTTAGGTTTTTCAAACCCTGTAAAAGATAACGGTGCTATTAATGGTGATTATGCCAAAGTATCTGTTAATGGTGTTGATGTTGTGGTTCCGGTAATGGTTCAACCAGGTCAGGCTATTGGTTCTGTAGGTTTAGCATTAGGTTACGGTAAAACTTTTGGATTAAAAGAAGAAATGAAAGTTGGTGTTAATGGTTATCCATTATACATGAACGGAAACAATATTCAGTACGGAGTTACTATAGAAAAAGTATCTGGAACTCATAAGTTTGCTTGTACACAAGTACAAAAAACAATTGCGGGTCGTCATGATATTTTAAAAGTAGCTTCTTTAAAAGAAGTAGTAAGTAGTGTAGATCCAAAACATTCTTGGAACAAACCTGCTTTTGTATCTTATGATCATCAAGAAGTTGAAGCAAAATCTATAGATTTATGGGAGGAGCACAACAGAGAAGTTGGTCATCACTTTAACTTATCAATAGATTTATCATCTTGTACAGGTTGTGGTGCTTGTGTTATTGCATGTCATGCAGAAAACAATGTACCAGTTGTAGGTAAAAATGAAGTTAGAGTAGGTAGAGATATGCACTGGTTGCGTATCGATAGATATTATTCTTCTGAAGTTGCAACACGTGAAGAAGCTAAAGCTATGGGCTTAAGCGGTGGAGACTTGTATAAAGCTATAGAAACTGAAGCCGAAAACCCAGAGGTTACTTTTCAACCAATGATGTGTCAGCACTGTAATCATGCTCCTTGTGAGACTGTTTGTCCGGTTGCAGCAACATCTCATGGTCGTCAAGGTCAAAACCAAATGGCATATAACAGATGTGTTGGTACAAGATATTGTGCAAACAACTGTCCTTATAGAGTTCGTCGTTTTAACTGGTTCCAGTATTCGAATAATAAAGAGTTTGACTTCAACATGAATAATGACTACGGTAAAATGGTATTAAACCCAGATGTTGTAGTACGTTCTAGAGGAGTTATGGAAAAATGTTCTATGTGTATTCAAATGACACAAGCTACAATTCTAAAAGCTAAAAAAGAAGGAAGAGCTGTTAACACAGACGAATTCTCAACAGCTTGTTCATCTGCTTGTACAACCGGAGCTATGGTTTTTGGTGATGTTAACAACGAGAAAGACGAAGTAGCAGCATTAGCAGAAGATAAAAGAGCTTATCACGTATTAGATTACTTACAAACGAAACCGAATGTAGTATATCAAGTGAAAGTTAGAAATACAAACGAAGCGTAAGAAATTTTAAATTTAAAATTCAAAGTTAAACGGCTTTGAAAGTTTAAAAACTATAATTAAACTAAGTAATAAAAATATGTCTCATTACGAAGCACCCATAAGGGAACCTTTAGTATTAGGTGATAAAAGTTATCACGATATTACAGAAGACATTGCAAAACCTATTGAAGGTGTTGCAAATAAAAATTGGTACATAGCATTTTATATTTCTTTGGCAGCAACGCTTTGGGGATTTGGATGTATTTTTTATACCATAGGTACTGGTATTGGAGTTTGGGGATTGAACAAGAACATTGGATGGGCTTGGGATATTACAAACTTTGTATGGTGGGTTGGTATCGGTCACGCAGGAACTTTAATTTCTGCAGTACTTTTATTGTTCCGTCAAAAATGGAGAATGGCAATTAACCGTTCTGCAGAAGCAATGACAATTTTTGCCGTTTTTCAGGCAGGATTGTTTCCACTTATCCACATGGGTAGACCATGGAATGGATATTGGGTATTGCCAATGCCAAATCAATTTGGTTCGTTATGGGTAAACTTTAACTCACCATTATTATGGGATGTTTTTGCGATATCAACATATTTATCTGTATCATTAGTTTTCTGGTGGACAGGTTTATTACCAGATTTTGCAATGATTAGAGATAGAGCAGTAAAGCCTTTTCAAAAGAAAATATATGCTTTATTATCTTTCGGTTGGTCTGGTAGAGCTAAAGATTGGCAACGTTTTGAAGAAGTATCTTTGGTACTTGCAGGTTTAGCTACTCCATTAGTACTTTCTGTACACACAATTGTATCTATGGATTTTGCTACCTCTATTAATCCAGGTTGGCACTCAACAATTTTTCCTCCTTATTTCGTAGCAGGAGCAATCTTTTCTGGATTTGCAATGGTACAAACGTTATTAGGAATCATGAGAAAGGTAACTAACTTAGAAGACTATATTACACGTATGCATATCGAGTATATGAATATTGTAATTATCTTAACAGGTGGTATTGTAGCTGTAGCTTATGCAACAGAATTCTTTATTGCTTGGTATACAGGTTCACCTTATGAAAACTATACATACTTATCTGTAGGTGCTGCAACAGGACCTTATGCTTGGGCATTCTGGTCATTAATTATATTTAATATAATTACTCCGCAGTTATTATGGATTAAGAAATTTAGAAGAAGTTTTATAATCACTTTTATCATATCTATTGCTATTAATATTGGTATGTGGTTTGAACGTTTCGATATTATTGCAATTGTATTAAGTAAAGGACATTTACCATCTACATGGTGGCGTTTTGAACCTACATTTGTAGATGTTGGAATCTTTGTAGGTACTATTGGATTTTTCTTTGTATTATTCTTATTATATGCAAGAACTTTTCCAGTAATTGCACAAGCAGAAGTAAAAACAATTTTAAAATCTTCTGGAGAGTTTTACAAGAAAAGAAGAGAACAAGGTATACCAACTAAGCCAGCTATTAACGTAGCAAACGTAGCAGGTACAACTGATAAATCTAATAAAGAATAATTATGGAATCATCAAAAGTTATTCACGCATTTTATAATGATGACGAAGTTCTAATGGACGCAGTGAAAGCTGTAAAAGCAGAACATCTTCATATAGAGGAAGTATTTTGTCCTTTTCCAGTACACGGATTAGACAAAGCAATGGGATTAGCTCCTACAAGATTGGCAATTACTGCATTTTTCTACGGAATTACAGGATTATCATTTGCCATTTGGATGACTAATTACATGATGATTCAAGATTGGCCACAAGATATTGGTGGTAAACCAAACTTTTCTTGGTGGGCTAATATGCCAGCATTTGTGCCAATTATGTTTGAATTAACTGTGTTTTTTGCAGCCCATTTAATGGTAATTACTTTTTATATGAGAAGTAGATTATGGCCATTTAAAGATGCAGAGAATCCAGATCCAAGAACTACAGATGATCATTTTTTAATGGAAATACCTGTAGACAATAATGAAGCTAAAATTATTGCTTTATTAACAAATACAGGAGCTGTAGAAATTAATGTAGTAGACAAGCACTAATATATAGAAAATGAAGAATTTTAAATTAATTATCGCTTTATTTACTCTTACAAGTATCATTTCTTGTAACGATAAAACTAAACCGCAATTACAATTCATGCCAGATATGTATGTATCTGTTCCTTATGATGTAAATGGAGCTAATGGTCTTAACGGAGAACCTGTAAATAGTAAACCTGTTGCAGGAACAATTCCAAGAGGTGGGCATCCTGCTTATGATATTCCTAATACCAACGAAGGTTATGAATTGTCTAAAACTGTTGTGACTAATCCTTTAGAAACAACTGAAGAAAGTTTAGCAAACGGAAAAGCAATGTACGATATATATTGTGCTTCTTGCCATGGTAAAAAAGGAGATGGAAATGGAGTTTTATCTCAAAGAGATAAGTTTTCTGGTATTCCTAATTATAAAGATAGAGATATCAACACAGGGAGTATTTATCATGTAATTATGCACGGTAAAAACTTAATGGGATCACACGCATCTCAAACAACGTATACAGAGCGTTGGCAAATAGTACAGTACGTAGAAAAATTACGTTCAGAATTATAATTTCAATTAGAAAGAATACGAAAAAGATATGTATCAATTCTCAGGTAAATTAAAAACATTCTCATTAGCACTTATACTTGTTGGTTTAGTGGGAATTGGTTATGGTTTTTATTCAGCTCCAAAAACAGTTGAAGAAGCTAAAGAAGTAATTGCACAACAAGCTTCACATGGTGATAGTCATGCTACTTCTCATGAAGAGGTTAGTGTAGATGGGCATAAAGAAGAATCACATGGTGAGAACCATGCTTCAGTAGATGCAGATCATAGTGATGCACATGCAGAACACGTTTTACATCAATTAAAAAATAAACCTTGGTCTGCAATATATGTAGCCTTATTTTTCTTTTTAGGTACTACGTTATTGGTTTTAGCTTTTTATGCTATCCAAAGAGTAGCTCAAGCCGGTTGGTCTATCCTACTGTTTAGAGTAATGGAAGCAATTACAGCTAATTTAGTACCAACTTCTATTGTAATGGTTATAATAGTAGCTTCTGCAGTTATGCATTGGAACCACATGTTCCCTTGGATGGCAGAAGGCGTTTTTGACCCTACAAGTCCTAATTACGATCCTATTGTTGATGGTAAATCTTGGTGGATTAATGTACCAGGTTGGGCTATTAGAAGTATCGCGTATTTAGCTATTTGGAATGCTTATAGATGGTTTATTCGTAAAAACTCTATCAAAGAAGATACTGCTAATGATGGTGGTAAAACATATAAATTAAGTTATAATGCTTCTGTAGGTTTTATTTTCTTATTTATGATTACTGAAACAATGATGTCTTGGGATTGGATTATGGGCTTAGACCCACACTGGTTCTCTACATTATTTGGATGGTATGTATTATCTAGTTTACTAGTAAGTGCCTTAACTGTTATTGCACTTGTAACAATTTACTTACGATCTAAAGGTGCTTTACCGGGTGTAAATGATAGTCATATTCATGATTTAGCTAAATATATGTTTGGTTTTTCTATATTCTGGACTTATTTATGGTTTTCTCAATTTATGTTAATCTGGTATGCAGATATTCCTGAAGAAACTACTTATTTTGCGATGAGATTTAATGAGTACAACTTTCCGTTCTTAGCAATGGTAGTGATGAACTTTGTTTTTCCTGTATTGTTATTATTAAACAGTGACTTTAAGAGTGTTCCTTGGTTTATCGTTATTGGAGGTGTCGCTATCCTTTTCGGTCATTATATTGATATTTTTGTAATGGTTATGCCAGGTACAGTTGGAGCACAATGGGCTTTCGGTATTCCTGAAATTAGTGCAATATTATTCTTCTTAGGAGTCTTTATATATGCTACTTTTAGTTCATTTGCAAAAGCAGGATCAGTACCTATTGGTAATCCTTTCTTAGAAGAAAGTAAACATTATCACTATTATAATATTGAACACAGAGGAGAAGGTTCAGGAGATCATCATTAATAAATAATTTGAATTAAAATAATTAAGACGAGATAAATATGCTAGCTCTATTTTATATTTTTATAGCTGTTGCAATCGGTGTAAGTTTTTGGCAAATAACCAGAATTTTAAACTTAAGAAGCGTAATCGCTACTGATAAAGACAACGCAACCCAAGGAAGAAATGCCATTTATTTTATGGTATTTTTATACGCAATGATGATTTACTGTTTAATCTTCATGAATGTTATTTTGTTACCAGAATCTGCTTCTATTGAAGGAGAGCATGATGATAACCTTTTTGATATTACATTTTGGTTAATTGGTATCGTTCAGTTTTTAATGCAATTTTTAATTTTCTACTTTACTTTTAAATATAAAGGTGAGAAAGGTAAAAAAGCAAAATTTTATTCTGATAGTCATAAATTAGAAGCTATTTGGACGATTACTCCAGCAGTTGTTTTAGTTGTTTTAATTGGATACGGATTATGGCAATGGAATAATATTATGGATTTATCAGACTTAGAAGATCCTGTAGTTATAGAAGTATATGCTCAACAATTTAGATGGGATGCTCGTTATGCAGGAGATGATAATACGTTAGGTTTGGGTAATGTAAACTATATTAAAGGTATGAACACTATTGGTGTTGATATGACTGATAAGAATGCTCAAGATGATAAGCAAGTAACTGAATTGTATTTACCTAAAGGTAGAAAAGTACATTTCAAGTTCCGTTCTCAAGACGTGCTACACTCAGCTTATATGCCTCACTTTAGAGCGCAAATGAACTGTGTGCCAGGTATGGTAACAGAATTTGGTTTTACTCCAAAATATACAACTGCGGAAATGAGACAGCAATCTGAAGTAATTGAAAAAACTGCAGGTATTAATGAAATTAGAAAAGCTAAAGGAGAAGATCCTTATGAGTTTGACTATTTATTGTTATGTAATAAAATTTGTGGTGCATCTCACTATAACATGCAAATGAAAATTACAGTTGTAGAGCAGGAAGAGTACGACAAATGGATTGCAGAGCAACCAACATTAGCATCAGTATTAAATAATAATAATTAAAAAGACACTACAAATAAATAAGATTATGTCAGAACATCATCATAAAGAAACATTTGTAACAAAATATATTTTTAGCCAAGATCATAAAATGATTTCTAAGCAGTTCCTTGTAACTGGTATGTTTATGGGAATCATTGGTGTATTTATGTCTATGTTATTTCGTATGCAAATTGCATGGCCAGAAAAATCTTTTTCTATAATTGAAGCATTTTTAGGCCCTCATCAAACAGACGGTGTAATGAACCCAGATATGTACTTAGCATTGGTAACAATACACGGTACTATAATGGTGTTCTTTGTATTAACAGCAGGATTAAGTGGTACTTTTTCTAACTTATTAATTCCGTTGCAAATTGGAGCTAGAGATATGGCATCTGGTTTTTTAAATATGGTATCTTATTGGTTATTCTTTATTTCAAGTATAATCATGGTAATATCTTTATTTGTAGAAGCAGGTCCAGCATCAGCAGGATGGACTATCTATCCTCCGTTAAGTGCATTACCCCAAGCAATTCCAGGTTCTGGAATGGGTATGACATTATGGTTAGTTTCTATGGCTATATTTATTGCATCTTCTTTAATAGGTTCTTTAAACTATATAGTTACTGTTTTTAACTTAAGAACAAAAGGAATGAAAATGACAAGATTGCCTTTAACAATTTGGGCTTTATTTGTAACTGCAATTATAGGTGTAGTTTCTTTCCCTGTTTTATTATCAGCAGCTTTATTATTAATCTTTGATAGAAGTTTTGGAACTTCATTCTATTTATCAGATATCTTTATTGCTGGTGAAGTATTACATTATCAAGGTGGGTCTCCAGTATTATTTGAGCACTTATTTTGGTTCTTAGGTCACCCTGAGGTTTATATTGTAATCTTACCTGCCATGGGTATTGTTTCAGAAATTTTGGCTATCAATTCACGTAAACCAATATTTGGATACCGTGCAATGATTGGTTCTATTATAGCAATTGCATTTTTATCTACAATTGTTTGGGGACACCATATGTTTGTTTCAGGAATGAATCCTTTCTTAGGTTCTGTATTTACATTTACAACGTTATTAATTGCAATTCCTTCTGCTGTAAAATCATTTAACTGGCTTACAACACTGTGGAAAGGGAATCTTCAATTAAATCCTGCTATGTTATTTTCTATCGGATTGGTTTCTACATTCGTAACAGGAGGTTTAACAGGTATTGTTTTAGGCGATTCTGCTTTAGATATTAATGTTCATGATACGTACTTTGTAGTAGCGCATTTCCACTTAGTAATGGGAGTTTCTGCAATTTTTGGAATGTTTGCTGGTGTGTACCACTGGTTTCCTAAAATGTACGGTAGAATGATGAACAAGACTTTAGGATACTGGCATTTCTGGTTAAGCATTATTTGTGCTTACGGAGTTTTCTGGCCAATGCACTTTATAGGTTTAGCAGGTTTACCAAGAAGATATTATTCTAACACAGCATTTCCTATGTTTGATGATTTATCTGATATTAACATTGTAATTACATTATTTGCCTTAGTTGGTGGTTTTGCTCAGATATTCTTTATTTCTAACTTCTTTATCTCTATTTATAGAGGAGAAAAAGCAACTATGAACCCTTGGAAAGCAAATACTTTAGAATGGACAACTCCTGTAGATCATGTACATGGAAACTGGCCAGGGAAATTACCAGAAGTACATAGATGGGCTTATGATTATAGTAAGCGTGTAGACGCAGAAGATGATGATAGTGCTTATTTACACGGTGAGGATTACGTTTTACAAACGGTACCTTTGTTAGATGGTGAAGAGCCTTCTTAGATTGTAAAAATATCATTTAGTTATAAATGATTCTTAATATAAAAACCAGTGATATTACATCACTGGTTTTTTGCTTTTATAAGTTTCTATAAGAATGTTTATATGCTGATGTTTCTTAGTGTAATACCCTCATACAACTTAAATAGATGGGGTAATAGATACTTTTATATGTTTTGTTTAAACTTATATGCTTTTAAAATATAAATTCTACTAGCAAGATTTATAAGTTAGTTTAAAAAAGCTAGATATATAACAAATGAATACATTTATATATATTTGTATTAACACTAGATTATTTTAAGAAAGTTGAATTTATTTGTGAACCTATTTCAATTTTTAGTCTACACTTTATTTATTTCAAGCATTAAATTTCCTTTAACTGCAATCTTCACAAAGTTGTTGATCTTGTTCTAATTGATGAAGTTATCTATTTTATCATTCGGTATAAATCCTTTTAGAATGAGGAAAATACCACATACAAAAAGGATAATTCCCATTATTCTTTTCATTCTATAAATAACCAAAGGAGTCATTTTATTTTTTAGCTGTTTTGCCAAAAGTATTTTTCCTAGATCTGTTACTGCATAACCAAGAATTACCGTTGCAAAGTACCAAAAGATACTATTAGGATTCATGTCTAAAGTAGGACCTATAACTAATACGGTGCCTAACCAAAATGCCAAAACACCAATATTGATAAAGTTTAAAAAGTATCCTTTAAAGAATAGTTTTATATAATTACTCTTAACAGGAACTTCAATTGTCTTGGTGTGCTCTAAAGCTTCCTTTTTGTTTTGTTTATCAAAGTATGTAATCAATCCGTAGACGATTAATACCAAACCACCAACAAAATAAAGTCTAGGATCGTCTTTTATCTTTTCTAATAAAGACCTACTTCCGTAATAAGCGATTAATATAAAAGTAATATCACCTAATATTACTCCAATATCAAATGAAATGGCCGCTCTAGCACCTTTTAAAATACTAATTTGAATTAGCATAAAGAATACTGGTCCTATCATAAAAGCCATGAAAAAACCTATTAAAAAAGCATTTTTAAAGTCGTAAATATCCATTTTCTAAAATTAAGATTTTTAATCGAGGGACAAAAAAAAAGGATGGAAAAACCACCCTTTATTAATGTTGTATTTATGTACTCATCATCATATAGTTATGCAGTTTTGCATCATTATTTTCTAAACATCATCAAAATCTATAGAGATTTTTGAAGTTGTTGGATATGCTTGACAAGCTAAAACCAATCCTTCTTCTATTTCACTATCCGTTAAAATTGAATTCTTAACCATTACGGCACTACCCTCTGTAACTTTACACATACATGTGCTACAAACACCACCTTGACAAGAATAAGGGGCATCTAAGTTATTACGTAAGCTTGCAGAAAGAAGATCATCTGTTTGCTGCATGGTAAACGTAGTTTCTTCATCATCTAACATTACAATTACTTCCGTTGTACCTTCCTTTATTTCAGAAACTGCTTCTTCATCAAGAGAAACCGTAAACAATTCAAAATGAATATTTTCTTTTGCAAATCCACGTTCAGTAAGTGTTGCAGAAACCTCATTAATCATACTTTCTGGTCCGCATAAAAATGCTGAATCGAAAGAAGTGTCTTTGTAACTGTTGTTGATGTAGAAATTGGTGTGTGCTTTATCTATTCTACCAAATAAAGAACCTTCTTGTTGTTCTCTACTACAAATGTAGTGTAGGTTAAAACGATCTTGGTTTGATTCTTTTAAAGCGTCCAATTCACTTTTAAAGATGGTATCCTCTGCTGTTTTGTTTCCGTAGATTAATGTAAAAGTAGACGAAGTTTCGTTTTCTAATACATCTTTAATCATAGAAAGTATTGGAGTAATACCAGATCCAGCTGCAAAAGCGATGTAATTTTTATTTGCTTTAGGTTCTAAAGTAAATTTTCCTTCTGGTTCAGAAATTTCTATAAAATTTCCTTCCTTTAGTTCTGTGGTAGCATACGTAGAAAAAGTACCATTTTCTACCGCTTTTATTGCCACTTTTAAATAATTATCACTTGGAGAAGAACAGATAGAATACGCTCTTCTAACCTCTTTTCCGTTAATTGTTTTCTTAAGTGTTAAGTATTGTCCTGCATGAAAAGCAAATTTTGCTTTTAAATTACCAGGTATTTTAAACACAAGAGAAACCGCATCTGCAGTTTCTCTTATCACTTCTTGTATGTTTACTTTGTGAAATGTTGACATTAAAAATGTATATTTTACACCAAATTATTTTCAATTAAATATTCGGCAATTTGTATTGTGTTTGTAGCTGCTCCTTTTCTAAGGTTATCTGCAACAATCCACAAATTTAAGGTATTTTCTTGAGATTCATCTCTTCTAATACGTCCAACAAATACTTCATCTTTATCATGTGCGTTTATTGCCATCGGATAAACGTTGTTAGCCAAATCATCTTCTACAATAACACCAGGAGTTTCACTTAATATTTGTCTAACCTCTGCTAAATCAAATGCATTTTCAAACTGAACATTTACAGCTTCAGAATGTCCACCAGCGGTAGGAATTCTAACAGCAGTTGCCGTTACAGAAAAAGAATCATCACGTAAAATCTTTTTTGGTTCTTTTACCAATTTCATTTCCTCTTTAGTGTATCCATTTTCTAAGAAAACATCACAATGAGGAATTGCATTTCTACCAATTTTATGAGGATACGCCATTTCGCCATCAATACCAGCCTCTTCATTATCTAATTGCTGTACCGCTTTTACACCAGAACCAGAAACAGATTGATAGGTAGAAATAACTACACGTTTCATTTTATATTTTAAATGTAAAGGAGACAATACTGCAACTAACTGAATTGTAGAACAATTTGGGTTTGCAATAATTTTATCATCCTTCGTTAAAACATCTCCGTTAATTTCTGGTACCACTAATTTCTTAGTAGGATCCATTCTCCAAGCAGAAGAATTATCAATAACAGTTGTACCAACTTCGGCAAATTTAGGTGCCCATTCTACAGAAGTATCTCCACCGGCAGAAAATAAAGCAACATCTGGCTTCATTTTTACGGCATCTGCTAAGGTTACTATGGTATATTCTTTTCCTTTATAGGTTAATTTTTTTCCAGCAGATCTTTCAGATGCTACAGGAATCAATTCCGTTATTGGTAAATTACGTTCTTCTAAAACTTTCAACATTACTGTGCCCACCATTCCAGTTGCACCAACTACAGCTATTTTCATCGCCTAAAAATTTAATATTATAAATTGAGTTACAAATATCCTAAAAATAATAATCATACAAATCACTTAAATCGTTCTAAATCAACTAAAGTTTAAAATTGATTCACAAAAATTTCTAATGTTTAAATTTAAACTTTATTGTCATTGCGAGGTACGAAGCAATCTTATTTTATTCTTTAGAAGCTATTTCCAGCTTTCCGCACTCGCTTTTTTTGTCTAAAAAGCCAAAAAAGAGCTCAAACAAATGCTTCAATCTGGGCTAAACCTGTTTACTAACTTATTTTAGTACACTGTAAAACCTAGTAAATCCCTGATAAAAGTCATAAAATCTGTTTCTAAAATTTGTAACTTTGCAATTATAGAAACTGAAACAAATTCAGTTTAAAACGTTAAACAATTAGTATAGCATGCAACTGTACAATAAGTTAAGCGCCATAGAACGCGCTGCATTAATAGACGAAGCTGGTAAAGACCGCTTAACAATTTCTTTTTATCAATATTTTAAGATAGAAAACCCACAATTACTTAGAGACAAGTTATTCCTAGAATGGAATGCATTAGATGTACTTGGTAGAATTTACGTTTCTTACGAAGGTATTAATGCGCAACTTTCTGTTCCATCAGAAAACTTTTATGCTTTAAAAGAACAATTAGACAGTATTTCTTTCTTAAAAGACATCCGTTTAAATGTTGCTGTAGAACATGATAATAAATCGTTTTTAAAGCTAAAAGTAAAAGTTAGAAACAAAATTGTTGCTGATGGTTTAAATGACGAAACTTTTGATGTTACTGCAAAAGGAGTTCATTTAAATGCAAAGGAATTCAATGAGATGTTAGCAAATCCAAACACAGTTTGTGTAGATATGCGTAACCATTACGAAAGTGAAATTGGTCATTTCGATGGCGCTGTAACACCAGATGTAGATACTTTTAGAGATTCTTTAGATATTATAGAAGAAGATTTAAAAGACAACAAAGAAGACAAAAACTTGTTGATGTATTGTACTGGCGGAATTCGTTGCGAAAAAGCATCTGCGTATTACAAACACAAAGGTTTTAAAAATGTTTTTCAGCTAGAAGGCGGAATTATAGAATACACGCGTCAAGTAAAAGAAGAAGGAATAGAGAATAAATTTATCGGTAAAAACTTTGTGTTCGATCATAGAAGAGCCGAACGTATTACAGACGATGTCGTTTCTAACTGTCACCAATGTGGTAAAGCGTGTGATGAACATACCAACTGTGCAAATGAAGCATGTCATTTATTGTTTATTCAATGTGATGAATGTTCAGAAGCTATGGAAAACACCTGTTCTACAGATTGTCAAGAAATAATTCAATTGTCTTTTGAGGAGCAAAAAGAGCTTAGAAAAGGGAAGGGAAATAGCAATAAAATATTTAAAAAAGGAAGATCTGAAGTTTTAAAGTTTAAGAAGTAAGACATGCAAAAAATCGAATTAATGGCACCAGCCGGTAATTTTGAATCGATGCAGGCTGCTTTAGATAATGGTTGCGATTCTATTTATTTTGGAGTAGAGCAACTAAATATGCGAGCAAGAGCTTCTGTTAATTTTACTTTAGATGATTTAGAAGAGATTTCTAAAAGATGTTCAGAAAAAAAAGTAAGAACCTATCTTACCTTAAATACCATAGTTTACGACCATGATTTATCAATAGTAAAAACATTGATAAAACGTGCAAAAGAAGCAAATATAACTGCGGTAATTGCCATGGATCAAGCAGTGATTTCTATGGCGAGAGAACAACAAATGGAAGTTCATATTTCTACACAAATTAATATTACAAATATAGAAACTGTAAAGTTTTATGCACTTTTTGCTGATACAATTGTCTTAAGTAGAGAGTTGAGTTTACGACAAGTAAAAAAGATTACAGAAGCAATTGAGAAAGATCAAATAAAAGGACCTTCTGGTAAATTAATTGAAGTTGAAATTTTTGGTCACGGTGCTTTGTGTATGGCTGTTTCGGGTAAATGTTATATGAGTTTACATTCTCATAATTCATCAGCAAATAGAGGTGCTTGCAAACAAAATTGCAGAAAAAAATATACAGTTATCGATCAAGAAACTGGTTTTGAAATGGAATTGGATAATGAGTATATTATGTCTCCAAAAGATTTATGTACCATCGATTTTTTAGATCAGGTTGCAGAGGCAGGAATCAAAGTTTTAAAGATTGAAGGTAGAGGAAGAGCGCCAGAATATGTAGCCAAAGTAATTAAATGTTACCGAGATGCTATAGATAGTTTGGCTAACGGAACGTATGATAATGAGAAGGTGATTTCTTGGATGCAAGAATTAGAAAAAGTCTACAATCGTGGTTTTTGGAATGGTTATTATTTAGGTCAGAAATTAGGAGAGTGGAGTAAAGAATCTGGCTCTCATGCAACACAAAAGAAAGTGTATTTAGGTAAAGGAGAACATTATTTTGACAAAGCTAAAATTGGTCAATTTAAAATTGATGCCTATGATGTTGCGGTAGGAGACACTATTTTAATTACCGGGCCAACAACTGGAGCTCAAGAAATGGAAGTTAAACAAATGTTTGTAAATGATGCTTCTGCCCAAAAAGCAACAAAAGGAGACGAAGTTACCATGAAGTTAGATTTTAAAATTAGAAGATCAGACAAGTTGTATAAGATTGTAAAAACTGAATTCGCAGTAAGCTAATGGTGGTAGTTACATTGCAAAGAAACAAGTGTATTGGTTGTAATTACTGCGTAGAGTTGGCTCCAAGTCAATTCCAGATGTCAAAAAAAGATGGCAAAACGGTGCTGTTACATTCCGTAGAAAAGAAAGGTTTTTTTACCATAAAATCTTTTGATGAGTCTATTTTTGATTGTTCTAACGAAGCAAAAAAAGCGTGTCCTGTTAAAATTATTGAAGTAAAACAGATTTAATAAGTACATAAACTAAATATAGAAAGGCCTCATTTTTGAGGTCTTTTTTTGTTGAAAAAAGAGATTTTTTATACGAATACTAATTTAATCCATGCAAATACTAAACGAATTAGTGGGTAAACAACTATTCATACTACATTTGGGTATCATCAAATAAAAAATTAGTTATGAGAACTTTATATTAACCTATTTTTTCATTCTTTGAGAATGCGTATATTTACGAATTAGTGAAGATTAGGCTGTGTTTGTGTATCGGTCTGATAATCAAATTATGAACCAAGAGGTTTTTAGAATTTATAGAGAGGTTTTTTAGTGGATTTGCTGCTAAAAATATGCTATAAAAAATATCAACTATAAAAATATATATACTTACATGGCATGTGGAAGTTGTGGTACAACAGAAAATGGAGTACCAAAAGGTTGCAAGAGTAATGGTAATTGTGGGTCAGGAACCTGCGGAAGTGGTAGTAATAAACTAGCCGTTTTTGATTGGTTGTCTAATATGACGTTACCAAGTGGACAAGAAAGATTCAATATTTTTGAAGTCCGTTTTAAGAATGGAAGAAAGCATTTTTTTACAAATCCAGATAATTTACCCATCACTATGGGAGATATTGTTGCGGTAGAAGGTGCTCCAGGACATGATATTGGTACGGTTTCTTTAGCAGGAGAATTGGTGAAAGTGCAAATGAAAAAACGCAAAATTACCGCAGATCATGAAGATGTAAAGAAGATTTACAGAATAGCAAGTCAGAGAGATATTGATATTTGGCAACAAGCCAGAGGGAAAGAAGAAGAAACGCAACGAAAAGGAAGAGAGATTTTAGGACGTTTAGGTTTGCAAATGAAATTATCTGATGTAGAATATCAAGGTGATGGCAACAAAGCTACGTTTTATTATACGGCAGATACAAGAGTAGATTTTAGACAGTTAATTAGAGATTTGGCAAGTGCATTCTCTATTCGTGTAGAAATGAAACAAGTAGGTGCAAGACAAGAAGCGGCTCGTTTAGGAGGTGTTGGTTCTTGTGGTAGAGAATTGTGTTGTTCTACCTGGTTAACAGATTTTAGAAAAGTAACAACTTCTGCGGCACGTTATCAACAATTATCTTTAAATCCTTTAAAGTTAGCAGGACAATGTGGTAAATTAAAATGTTGTTTAAATTTTGAATTAGACACGTATTTAGATGCTTTAAAATCGTTTCCTAAACAAGATGTAGTCTTAAAAACAGAAAAGGGAGATGCTGTCTTTGTGAAGATGGATATTTTTAAAAACCACCTTTGGTATACATACAAAGAGGAACGTTTTAAATGGTTTAGACTTACTTTAGAACAAGTTCTAGAAATAGTTGATCTGAATAAGAATAACGAGAAATCTATTTCGTTAGAAGAATATGAAGCAGATGTAGAAATTCCAGTAAAAGTAGATTTCGAAGATGCTGTTGGGCAAGATAGTTTAACACGTTTTGATGTTCCAAAGACGAGTAATCGTAAAAAGAATAATAGAAATAGAAATAAGAAAAAACCGGTTGCAGTTGCTAGTAATAATCGAAGCAAGCCAGCGGCAAAGGCAATCCCTGGTCAAAAAGCGAAACCAAACCCAAATCAGAAACGAAAGCCTCAGATAAAAAAACAACCAAATACCAATCCAAATCAGAAACCTAAGCCAAGACCTAATCCGAATCAAAAACCAAATCAAAAGGTTAAAGACGATGTTGCTCAGAAACCTAAGCCAAGACCAAGGCCAAAACCAAGGCCTAAAGCTCAAGGAGATGTAAATAAACCAGAAGGAGAAGTAAAAAAGGTAAATAAGCCAAGAAGAAATAATAGAAACCGTAAAAATAACAACCCGAAAAATGATGACAGTTCTGAAAAGAAGTAGTTTTTCAATTGTTTTAGTAACTCTATTTTTGATGTTTTCTTGTGACGATAAATCAGATTTTAATCTATATAAATCAATAGATAATGAAGGTTGGAAAGCAAATGAAAAAATATTTTTTGAGTTTGATGTAAAAGACACTATTTCTCCAAAGAACTTGTTTATTAATATTAGAAATAATAATGAGTATGCCTATAGTAATTTGTATATTATTACAGAGCTTATTTTTCCTAATAAAACAAAGGTTGTAGACACTTTGCAATATGAAATGGCTGATAAAACAGGGCAGTTTTTAGGTGTTGGGTTTACAGAGATTAAAGAGAATAAATTATTTTATAAAGAAAAAAAGGCATTTCCAATTTCTGGGAATTATATATTTAATGTGCGCCATGCAATGCGTAAAAATGGTGAAGTAAACCCAATTGAATTTTTAAAAGGAATTCAGGATGTTGGTTTTAGCATAGAAAATTAAATTAGAAGATGACACAAAAGAAAACAACAGATTTTAAAAAATATATCAAATGGTTTTGGTTGCTAGTTCTAGGTGGATTTGCATCAATATTATTATTGTTTTTAATAGCTTCTTGGGGTGGTTTAGGAAAATTACCAACGTTTGAAGAATTAGAAAATCCAGAAAACAATTTGGCAACAGAAATTATTTCTTCAGATGGTAAAACATTAGGGAAATATGCTACAGAAAATAGAACACCTATTAAGTTTAATGATTTACCAGAGAATTTAATAAAAGCATTAGTTGCAACGGAAGATGAACGTTTTTTTGAGCATTCTGGTATTGATTTTAAAGGAACTGCAAGAGCAATCTTAAAACCAGGAAGTGGTGGTGCTAGTACTATTACGCAGCAATTGGCAAAAATGTTATTTACAGGTAGAGCTTCTAGAAATATTTTTTTAAGAATTGGTCAAAAAGTAAAAGAATGGGTTGTTGCTACAAAATTAGAAAGACAATATACCAAAAATGAGATTTTAACAATGTACTTAAATAAGTATGATTTTATAAATCAAGCAGTGGGTATTCGTTCTGCAGCACGTATTTACTTTGGTAAAGAACCAAAAGAATTAGAGGTACAAGAATCTGCAATGTTGGTTGGTATGTTAAAAAATGCATCACTATTTAACCCTTTAAGAAGAGCAGAGCGTGTAAAAAATCGTAGGGACGTTGTGTTAAAACAAATGAATCGTAGCGAGTTTATTTCTTTACAAGAAAAAGATTCTTTACAAGCACTAGATTTAGGTTTAGACATCCATAAAGAAGGACACAGTGATGGTTCTGCAACTTATTTTAGAACCTATTTGCAAAAATACTTAAGAAAATGGGTAGAAGAAAACCCAAAACCCAATGGTGAAGAGTATAATATTTTTAGAGACGGTTTAAAGATTTATGTAACCATAGATTCTAGAATGCAAAAATACGCAGAAGAAGCTACAGAAGAACATATGTCTAACCTACAATCCTATTTTTTTGAGGAGCAGAAAAGAAACAAAAATGCCCCTTTTTATGATTTAGAGCAATCTGAAATTAATTCAATTCTAGAAAGAGCAAAGAAAAATTCAGATAGATATAAGCGATTAAAAATTGCAGGAAAATCTAGTAAATACATCGATGAAGTTTTTAAAACAAAAACGGAAATGAGTGTCTTTTCTTGGAAAGGAGATATTGATACTATTATGTCTCCAATAGATTCTGTAAGATATTATAAATACTTTTTACGTTCTGGGCTGTTATCTATAGAACCACAAACTGGTCATATTAAAGCTTGGGTAGGCGGTATTAATAATAAACATTTTAAATATGATGCAGTTGCACAACAGAAAAGACAAGTAGGTTCTACTTTTAAACCATTTGTGTATGCTGCAGCAATTAATCAATTAAAATTATCTCCTTGTGATAAGTTTCCAAACATACCTTATACAATTCCAAAAGGAAAATATGGAATTCCAAAAGCATGGACACCAGAAAATGCGAGTAGAAAGTATGGAGGAATGTTAAGCCTAAAAGATGGTTTAGCAGGATCTGTAAATACAATGTCTGCAAGATTAATAGATATGGTTGGTCCAGAAAATGTAGTTCGTTTAGCAACATCTGCAGGTATAGAAAGTCATATTGATGCTAACCCTGCAATAGCATTAGGTGCTGTAGATTTATCATTATTAGAGATGGTAAGTGCATATGCTACATTTGCAAATCAAGGCTTACGAGTTGCTCCAATGATTTTAACAAGAATTGAAGATAAAAACGGAACCGTTTTAGAAGAATTTACACCAGAAACAAAAGAAGTTCTTAGTGAAGAATCTGCTTATGTTGTGTTAGATTTATTAAAAGGAGTTACCCAATCTGGTTCTGGTGTTCGTTTACGCCTATCTTGGAAAAGAGCAGATTATATTACAGGGAATCCTTATGGATTTACAAACCCTATTGCAGGTAAAACAGGTACTACTCAAAATCAATCGGATGGTTGGTTTATGGGGATTGTACCTAATTTAGCAACAGGTGTTTGGACTGGTGGAGAAGATAGATCAACTCATTTTGCAGGTATTGCAAAGGGACAAGGAGCTACAATGGCTTTACCATCTTGGGCGTTATATATGCAAAAGGTTTATGCAGACAAAACGTTAAATGTTAGTAAAGCAGATTTTGAAAAACCAGATAATTTATCAATAAATATTGATTGTAATGATACTTCTGATGATGAAGATTCACCTATAGAAGAAGATACCGATTTTTAGTCTAAAAAGAGTCTCCTACTTGTTAGGAGATTCTTTGTTTCAATAAATTCTTTATTTTGCACTAAATTTATTTTTCAGTAAATTACAAGAATGTGGCTTCACGCGTAATCGAGAAGCTCTAAAACAAGAACATTATGATCAATAAAAAAGTAAACAACGTAGCAGATGCTTTAAAAGGTGTTAAAAATGGAATGACTTTTATGTTGGGAGGTTTTGGTTTATGTGGAATCCCAGAAAATGCAATTTCAGAACTCGTAAAATTAGATATTAGAAATGTTACATGTATTTCTAACAATGCAGGTGTAGATGATTTTGGTTTAGGTTTATTGCTTCAAAATAAACAAATCAAAAAAATGATTTCTTCTTATGTTGGCGAAAATGATGAGTTTGAACGTCAAATGTTATCTGGAGAATTAGAGGTAGAATTAACACCTCAAGGTACTTTAGCAGAAAAATGTAGAGCAGCACAAGCTGGTTTTCCTGCATTTTATACACCTGCAGGGTATGGAACAGAAGTTGCAGAAGGAAAAGAAACCAGAGAGTTTGATGGAAAAATGTATGTTTTAGAACCTGCTTTTAAAGCTGATTTTGCCTTTGTAAAAGCTTGGAAAGGTGATGCTGCAGGTAATTTAGTTTTTAAAGGAACCTCAAGAAACTTTAATCCAAATATGTGTGGTGCTGCAACAGTTACCGTTGCAGAAGTAGAGGAGTTGGTTGAAGTTGGCGAGTTAGATCCTAATAATATTCATATTCCAGGAATATTTGTACAACGTATTTTTCAAGGTAAAGATTACGAGAAAAGAATTGAACAAAGAACGGTAAGACAAAAATAATAGTTATGGCTTTAGACAAGATTGGTATTGCAAAGCGAATAGCGCAAGAAGTTCAAAATGGATTTTACGTAAACTTAGGTATTGGAATTCCAACCTTGGTTGCAAATTACGTACGAGAAGATATAGAAGTTGAGTTTCAAAGTGAGAATGGTGTTCTAGGAATGGGCCCTTTTCCTTTTGAAGGAGAAGAAGATGCAGATATTATAAATGCAGGTAAACAAACCATTACTACAATGCCTGGAGCAAGTTTCTTCGATTCTTCCATGAGTTTTGCGATGATTCGTGGTAAACATGTAGATTTAACTATTTTAGGAGCTATGGAAGTTGCTGAAAATGGAGATATTGCCAACTGGAAAATTCCAGGTAAAATGGTAAAAGGTATGGGTGGGGCTATGGATTTAGTAGCGTCTGCAGAAAATATTATTGTTGCCATGATGCATACCAATAAGCGTGGAGAATCTAAGATTTTAAAGAAATGTTCTTTGCCGCTAACAGGTGTTGGTTGTGTAACAAAAATAGTAACAAACTTAGCGGTATTAGAAGTAAAGAATAATGTATTTCATTTGTTAGAAAGAGCTCCTGGAGTTTCTGTTGAAGAAATTAAGAAAGCAACCGAAGGTACCTTGGTTGTAAATGGAGAAATACCAGAAATGGACGTTTAACGTCTTTAAGTATTTATTAAGTAGAGCAATAAAATAAAAATAAGAGTGTTTTCTTTTTTAGGAAATTAAAAAGCATACATGAAGATAATATCATACAACGTAAACGGAATTAGAGCTGCATTAAAAAAAGGGTTTTTAGATTGGTTAAAAGCTGCAAATCCAGATGTAATTTGCATCCAAGAAACCAAAGCCCATAAAGAACAATTAGATCTTACCGATTTTGAAAATGCAGGTTATCCATATCATTATTGGTTTTCTGCACAAAAAAAAGGATACTCTTCTGTAGCCATTTTTTGTAAAGAAAAACCAAACCATATAGAATATGGAACCGGAATAGAATCTATGGATTTTGAAGGTAGAAATTTACGTGTAGATTTCGATAAAGTTTCTGTAATGAGCTTGTATTTGCCTTCTGGGACAAATTCTGAAAGGTTAGACTTTAAGTTTAAATACATGGATGATTTTCAAGAATACATCAACAATTTAAAACAAGAAATTCCGAATTTAGTAATCTGTGGAGATTATAATATTTGTCATGAAGAAATTGATATTCACAACCCGAAAATGAAAGGTGTTTCAGGTTTTTTACCAGAAGAAAGAACGTGGATTGGTGAATTTATTAAAAATGGATTTATAGATAGTTTTCGTTTCCTAAATCAAGAAAAACAAGAATATTCTTGGTGGAGTTATAGAGCAAATTCTAGAGCAAACAATAAAGGTTGGCGTTTAGATTATGCTATGGTTTCAGAACCTTTAAAAGAGCAAATTTCTAGAGCATATATTTTGCCAGAAGCAAAACATTCAGACCATTGTCCAATTGCTTTAGAACTTGATATTTAAAATAAAACATGAAGAAACTTATTATATGTCTCTTATTTACGAATACTATTTTTTCACAAATAAAAAAAGATAGTTTATTTATAACCCAAGATACCATACAAGAACCTGTTAGAAAAAGTTTTTTTTCTGACGCAGATTTAGACGCAATTGATAGCTTATTAGTCGATGAAAAATTTAATTCGGCATTAGTAGACTCATTGAGTTATGTAATAAATGATATAGATATTACAGGGAATACAAGTATTGTTTTAACAACAGATTTACTGAAGCTACGTCTTACTGCTTTAAATAGTAAAACGCCTTTTAACTTAGCGTTTAATCCATCTTTAGAAAACGTTATTAATAGTTATTTACTATATCGTAAAAAATACTATCCAGCTTTAATGGCAAAGGCAAAATATTATTTTCCAATGTTTGAGCAATATCTAGATCAATATGATATTCCTTTAGAAATGAAGTATTTGGCTATTGTTGAGTCGGCTTTAAGACCTAAAATAAAATCGCCAGTTGGGGCAACAGGTTTGTGGCAATTTATGTACGGTACAGGTATAGAATTCGATTTAAAGGTGAGTTCTTATGTAGATGAGCGTCAAGATCCAGTAAAAGCAACCATTGCAGCTTGTAAATATTTAAGTCAATTATTTACTGTTTTTGGAGATTGGGATTTAGCTTTAGCGGCTTATAACTCCGGTCCTGGAAATGTTAGAAAAGCAATAAAACGTTCTGGTGGATATACAAATTATTGGAATATAAGACCTTATTTGCCAAGAGAAACGGCAGGTTATGTACCTGCTTTTTATGCAACGATGTATATTTTTGAATATGCAACTGAACATAATATTTATTCTGAACTTCCTCAATTTTTTAATTTTCAGACAGATACTATTAAAATTAAAAGAACCATTAGTTTCGATCAAATTTCAGAGAAGACCGCTATTGATGAAGATGTTTTATCTGAACTAAATCCGTCTTATAAATTAGATATTATTCCGTTTGTAGAAGATAGAGAGTATGCATTAAGACTACCAAGTGATAAGGTTATTGAGTTTTTAGATAAAGAAAAAGAAATTTATGCTTTAGCAGATACAGATGATGCACAAAGAGAAAAACCTTTACCTAAATACTTTGAAATGGATCAACGTATTCGCTATAAAGTAAAAAGTGGCGATTTTTTAGGTAAAATAGCAAATAAATTTGGTGTTCGGGTAAGTGATCTAAAACGTTGGAATAGTTTAAAAACAAGCCGATTAAAAATAGGGCAGAGGTTGTCTGTATATCCTAAGAAATTAGGAAAATAGACACTGTATAAAGAAACCATAAGTCCTATATTGAATACGAAAAAGACACAGTAAACCAGCTTTAAAGTATTTCTGATAAACATTTTTATTTTTCTTAGAAATACTTTAAAAGTGGAACAGTATTTGGGGTGTTAAACTTTTAGAAGTTAGAACCAACTTTATAATATAAAAATAACGAAACTCATGAAAAAAATATTTACGCTACTTGCAATTACAGTTTTATTAACCTCATGTGGTGGAGGTAATGATAAAATTACTTTACGATCATCAGTTGGTAAAGTAAACAAAGTAATGGTAGTTACCAAAGCTAGTGATTGGGCTGGTGATATTGGTAAAGAAATAAGAAATTCTTTTGGAGAATTAATGGTAGGTTTGCCACAACCAGAGCCTCTTTTATCTGTCTCACAAGTAGCGCCAAACGGATTTGGAACAATGATGCAGGTTGGTAGAAATATTATGGTTATTGGTGTTGCAGACGAAGAAGAATACTTTGTAAGAAATAATGTTTATGCACAACCTCAAACAATTGTTTATGTCTATGCAAAAGATAAAGCGGGTGTTGTAAAAATGTTTAAAAAGCACCAAGAAGAAATTATTAAAACCTTTATAGAATCAGATGTAAATATGCTTCAAAATTTGTTTTCAAAAAACAAATTGGATGATTCTCAATTTAAAACATTACAAAATTTAGGAATTTCATTAACCATTAATAATAAATTTAATACGGTAGATGATACAGGAGATTTTTTATGGTTACGTCAACATTTATCAAGCGGAATTGCAAAAACAGGTAGTAATAATATTTTAGTGTATTCTGTTCCTTTAGAAGATGAAACACAAGTGTTGGATAGTATTGTAGCTGTTAGAAACAGAATTGGTAAAAAATACATACCTGGTTCAGATCCAGAAACCATGCACATGATTACAGAAAAAGCATATACTCCTTTTACTTTTGATGCAGTTATAGATGGTAAAAAAGCTTATGAAACTCGTGGTAAGTGGGAGGTGAAAAACGATTTTATGGCTGGACCATTTTTAAATTATACGGTGGTTGATAAAAAGAACAATCGATTAATTGTTTTTGAAGGCTTTACTTATGCACCTTCTGTAAATAAAAGAGCATTTTTATTTGAGTTGGAGGCAATTGCAAAATCTATGAAGATTCAATAAAAGTACTTTGTAAATTATTATTAAAACCGAAAGCAAATGCTTTCGTTTTTTTTTATGGAATAAATTGCTAATTTCAGATTACTTATATTTGGTATTCAACCAAAAACTTTTTTAATCATGGAAACGAATATTTACATCTTTCTTTTAGCGGCTTTAGTCCCTTTATTTATTGGTTTTGTATGGTATGGTCCCTTATTTGGAAATATTTGGATGAAAGAAATGGGGTTTACTAAAGAGTCTTTAGCGGGCAAGAATATGATATTAACATTTATATTCTGTTATATATTTAGTTTTTTTATTGCTTTCCTTTTACAATCACTAGTAATTCATCAAGGTGGTGTTTTCTCTACAATGTTAGAATCCGGTTCAATGGAATTACAAGGTGAAACGTTGGCTTATTTTGAAGACTTTATGACTAAGTATGGAAATAATTATAGAACATTTAAACACGGTGTATTACACGGTGTTTTGACTGGAGTATTTTTTGTCTCACCAATTTTATCAATTATAGCAATGTTTGAAAGAAAATCTGTAAAATATGTTGCTATTAACGCTGGTTATTGGATGGTAACCTTGGCAATTATGGGAGGTATTATATGTGAATGGGCATAGAGTTAAAGCATATCTAAAAAATAAAACCACGCATTTAGCGTGGTTTTTATATAGGTAAAAATTGGTTTAGTAACCAATTTTTGACCTTACTCTTTTTAGTACTCCGTTTGCAACTACAGTCGCTTTTTCAGCTCCAATTTTTAAAGCTTCATCAATTTCGTGTTTGTTTTCCATAAAGTGATTGTAACGATCTCTTATTGGAGAAAACTGCTCAAGAATCAATTCATATAAAGCTTGTTTTGCATGTCCGTAGCCATAATTACCACCTTCGTAATTTGCTCTCATTGTTGCAATCTGCTCATCAGAAGCTAATAATTTATAGAGTCCAAAAACATTATCTGTATCTGGGTTTTTAGGATCTTCTAAACCTAAACTATCCGTTTTAATAGACATTACTTGTTTTCTTAACTTTTTATCTGGTAAGAAAATATTGATAATGTTATTTCTAGATTTACTCATTTTTTCACCATCAATTCCTGGAACTAATTTTGTGTTTTTTTGAATTTCTGCTTGAGGCGGAACCAATGTTTCTCCCACAATATTGTTAAATCTATTAGCAACATCACGTGTCATTTCTAAATGTTGTAATTGATCTTTACCCACAGGTACAATTTCTGCATCATACAATAAAATATCTGCAGCCATTAACATTGGGTAGGTAAATAAACCAGCGTTAACATCACCTAATCTATCTGCTTTATCTTTAAATCCATGCGCCAAAGTTAATCTTTGGTAAGGAAAAAAACAGCTTAAATACCAAGTTAACTCTGTGGTTTGTGGTATATCACTTTGTCTATAAAATATGGTTTTATTAATATCTATTCCACAAGCAAGCCAGGTTGCAGCAACACTGTATGTGTTTTCTCTTAATTCTTTTCCATCCTTAATCTGAGTTAAAGAATGCATATCTGCAATAAATATAAAAGATTCATTTTCTGGACTATTTGCCATTTTTATTGCTGGTAAAATAGCTCCTAATAAATTTCCTAAATGTGGAGTTCCTGTACTTTGTACACCTGTTAAAATTCTAGACATTACGTTGTTTTTATCTTTTTTTGATTGAGAGATTCTAATTTGCTCTCCGCAATTACAAAAATAAGGTTTTGTTTAAGAAAACCTATCAAACAAAAGAATATTAGTATTTTTGTTTCTTAGTAGAATTTAAGAGAATACCTTTATTCTTTTTAAGTGATTACTATTTTAAATCATCTAGCAACTTTTATTGATTCTATGAAGTACCTTAAGGTTCCTTTTCTTTTAATTTGGCGTTTGTGGTTTTACCTTTTAATGATCATAACTATTTTAGTGATGTCTCCACTTTTATTGTTATTCACTTTTAAAGAAGCGCACTATCATATTTTTTGGAGAATTGCTAGAATTTTATCTAAAGTTCTAATTTACGGAATGGGTTTTCGTTTAAATGTACAATTTGATGAAGAATTAGAACCGAATAAAAGTTATATGTTTTGCCCAAATCATACTTCTTTAATGGATCCTTTTGTTTTGATAGCTATTAGTAAAAACCCTATTGTATTTGTTGGTAAACAAGAGCTGGTTAAAATACCTGTTTTTGGCTTCTTTTATAAACGAGTTGTTATTATGGTTGATAGAAATAATCCAGAAAGTAGAAGGAGAGTTTTTAGCATGGCTAAAAAAAGGTTGCAAAACGGAGTAAGTATGGCTATTTTTCCTGAAGGATTAGTGCCAGAAGAAGATGTAGTTTTAGCGCCATTTAAAAAAGGGGCTTTCAGTTTAGCTATAGAGTTTGAAATACCTATTGTACCCCAAGTTTATTACGATTGTAAACGTTTGTTTTCTTGGGATGTTTTTAAAGGAGGTATGGGCGTTTTTAGAGTGCGCCAGCATAAATTTATTTCAACAAAAGGATTTTCTATTAAAGAAAGAGATCAATTAAAAGACAAAGTATTTAATATCATTTACAAGGATTTGGCTAGTGATAAAAAGTACATGAAAGATACAAATAGAAAAAAATGAAAGAACAATTAAATCATGGGTATTCAGAAACAGAAGAACGCTTAAATGTTTGGTCTCATGGTTTAGGTTTGCTTGCAAGTAGTATTGTTTTTCCTTTTTTAATAGTAAAAGCAACCAACTATTCTAACTTTTGGGATATTGCAAGTTTTGTAATTTATGGGGTAAGTTTACTTGTTTTATATGCTGCTTCCACTTTTTATCATGCGGCAAAAAATCCGAAGAAAAGAAGACGATTAAATATTTTTGATCATGCAGCTATTTATGCTTTAATTGCTGGGAGTTATACCCCTTTTTGCCTGGTAGCTTTAGACTCTGACCTAGGTTGGTATATGTTTATAGCAGTTTGGATTTTTGCCTTAACAGGAATTATTTTAAAGTTATTTTTTACAGGAAGGTTCGATAAAATTTCTACAGCAATGTATCTTTTAATGGGATGGCAAGTGGTCTTTTTTATAAAACCATTAATGGTTGCCTTACCAAGTTTTAATTTGAACTTATTAATTGGCGGAGGTGTTTTTTATACCATTGGTGCGGTTTTATATTCCATTAAAAAAATACCTTACAACCACGCAATTTTTCATGTATTTGTTTTATTAGGTAGCATCAGTCATTTTATAGCCATCTATTATTTGTAATCTTTAATCCCAATTTTTAAAAGGATGTTTACTAATGCTAGAATTATAGTATTTTACCTGACCTGTAACTTCTTCGCTTAACCAATCTGGTTTGGTAAAAAGTTCGTTTTCTGAAGATAATTCTACTTCTGCAACTGTTAAACCTTTGTTGTCACCATAAAACTCATCCACTTCAAAAGTATGATTCCCTACTTTAACTAAATATCTTGTTTTATCAATAATACTAGGTTCACATAGTAAAAGTAAGTTTTCTGCTTCTAATTTGTCAATTTCTTTTTCCCACTCAAAACGAGTTGTTCCTGTTGCGTTAGACCTCCCCTTAATAGTCATAAAAGCTTTTTCATCAGCAATTCTAACTCTTACAGTTCTATTTTTATCAGAATTTAAATACCCTTGTTTAATGCTTTTTTGAGCAAAACTTTCACTCTTAAAATCGTCGTTTTGTACTAAAAACTTTCTTTCTATTTCTACGCTCATAAAATGTTTTTTTGCGATAATTTAAATGTACTAGTAGGTAAGGTTCTTTTTTTATTTTGATAAACACCAAACACAAAATCAGACTGATTTTCTTTTAAAAATCATTACAAAAGTACTTTTTTATAATAAACTGTCATCCTCTATACGTATTCTTTTTAGATGAATGTTTTATAAAAAAGAACAAACATCAATAGAAATATGGTTAAAAAGTGTACTAATACTAGCATGTTTACGTTTAATGATAAAAAAGAAATATCTTTGGGATATCAAATCTAAATGATGAAAAAACTCTTTATACTTTTTACCTTATTTTTCTCATTATCGTTTTCTGCGCAGACAGATTATAGTGCTTCTTGGGAAGACTTTTATTCTTACAATAATGTAAAAGACTTTGTTAAGGTAGATGATGTTGTTTATGCATTGGTAGACAATGCTGTTTTTACGTATGATGTAGTTACTAAAGAGACAGATAAATTGTCTTCTGTACATGGTTTATCTGGAGAAACTACAAGTTCAATTCATTACAATAGTACTTTTAAAAGACTTGTAATTGGTTATGAAAGCGGATTGGTAGAGGTTGTTGATAAAGATGGTCTAATAACGATTTCATCGGATATTGTAAGTTTTAATCAATCTGGAGAGAAAAGTATAAATGATATTACAGAGTATGACGACAAATTGTATTTGTCTACCCCATTTGCTATTGTAGTTTATGATATTGATAGATTAGAGTTTGGAGACACCTATTTTATTGGATCAGAGTCTAGTGCTATAAGAATTAATGCAACAATTGTTTTAAATGATGTTATTTATGCAGCAACAGAAAATGGAGTTTATACGGCAGATATAAACAATACATCTTTAATAGATTTTAATAATTGGCAACAGCAATTTAACGGTAATAATTTTAAGAAATTAGTAGCATTTAATAATAGAGTATTTGCCATATCTGGATCTAAATTGTATGAAATAAATGGCGGTACTTTAAATCAAAGAAGAGATTTTTTTCAAACAATAATTGCTATTAAAAGTGATGCTAATTTTTTATCAGTAACTTTTAATACTACTTCTGTAATTTTAAATACTTCTTTAAATACCGCTTTTCAATTTGATTTAAATACAGAATTCGATTTTACTTTAAACAATTCTTTTTTTGAAGATAATAACATTTTTTTAGCAACCAAAGAGTTTGGTATTTTGCAAAGTAATAGTACCAGCATTAATTATTTAGAAATTCACCCAGAAGGTCCTTTAGAAAATGATGTTTTTTCTATTGCAGCCAGTAATAATAATGTTTGGGTTGTTTATGGTGGATATGACGATATTTATACACCTATAGGAAATAGAATTGGTTATATAAGCCACTATAATGACGGAGAGGCTGACGGAGAAAAATGGAAAAACATATATTTAAATTCAGATGCTCCTTTTTCAGATTTAAACCACATTACAATCGATCCAAATGTAGAAAATAGAGTTTACGTTAGTTCTTTTGGAGATACAAATGCAACATCAGATACTAATAAAAATGCTACAGGAGGTTTATTAGTGATAGAGAACGATGAACTTAAAACCTTTTATAATCATTTAAATAGTCCGTTAGCAGATATTGAAGCAGCCGACCCAAACAGGGTAACGGTAAGGGTTAGTGGTACTATTTTCGACCCTGAAGGAAACTTATGGGTTACAAATGTTTTGGTAGATAATGAGTTAAAAAAACTTTCTACAAGTGGTAGTTGGTCTAGTTTTGATATGAGATCTGTAGAAACTAATAGTGGTAGAGCAGGTATAAGTGAAATTGCTATTGATAGAAATAACAGTCTTTGGTATGGATCTAGAGGAAACGGTGTATATGTATTTAATGAGAGCGGAGCTAGAAAAAAGGCATTAATTGCAACGCCTAATTTAGGGAATCTTCCGGATGTAAATGTACAATCTGTAGTTGTAGATGGTAGCAATAGAGTTTGGATTGGTACTAGATCTGGCTTGGTTATGTATAATAATGCATCAGGTGTTTTTGATGATGCAACTCCAAATGCAAACGCAGTAGTTATTAACGGAAATGAAGATGGTTTTGGAGAAAGACTTTTAGGAGATCAAAGGGTTAATAGCATTGTGGTAGATGGCGCAGATAATAAGTGGTTTGGTACAGATAATGGAGGTGTAATTTATACCAATCCAAACGGACAAACAACATTGGCAAATTTTAGTATGCAAAACTCGCCATTACCATCTAATAAAATTGTTAAAATAGCGGTAGATGATAGTACTGGTAAAGTTTATTTTGCTACCAATAAAGGGATTGTAGTTTATAATAGTAAAGTGGCGCCTTTTGGCGATGTGATTCCAGAGATTTATGCTTATCCAAATCCTGCATTAAAGAATCATGAAACGATTACTATTGATGGTAGAAACGGCACACATTTACCAAAAGGGACCAATGTAAAAATAATTGATGTTGCTGGTAACTTGGTGCATGAAACGAATGTGGTAGAAGGGCAGGAGTTGCAAGGAGGTAAAGTAGTATGGAATAAAAAAAATCTTGCAGGTAACAATGTAGCTTCTGGTATTTATATTGTATTATTATCTAATGATGATGCAACAGAAACTGCCATTACAAAAATTGCAATTGTAAATTAAAATGGCGGTTGTAACTACTAAAGCAATTGTTTTAAGTTCTCTAAAATTTGGAGACTCTAGTTTAATTGTAAAATGTTTTACCGAAGAAGAAGGTGTAAAGTCTTACTTAATTAGAGGTATTTTAAAAGCAAAAAAAGGAGGTATAAAGGCAGCTTATTTTCAACCATTAACACAACTAACAATTGTAGCGAGTCATAACAATAAAGGTACTTTAAACTCTATTAAAGAGGTTCAAATCTCTAATCCTTATCAAACTATTTATAGAGATATTGTTAAGCAATCTGTAGTTTTGTTTTTATCAGAAGTTTTGTCTTACGCAATAAAAGAAGAAGAAAAGAATGAGGATCTTTTCGAGTATTTAGAATCGGGACTTATTTGGTTAGACTTACATGATAAAATCGCCAATTTTCACTTATTATTTTTACTCAATTTAACCCGTTTTTTAGGTTTTTATCCAGATTTATCTGATGATGATAAATATGGATTTGATTTAAGTGAAGGAATTTTTTCTGATTTAATATCTCAAAAAAACATTATTTCAGGCAATTATTATTACCAATTTAAAAAATTGTTAGGGATTACTTTTGATGAAATAGAAAATGTATCTTTTAGTAAACAAGAGAGACAGATTGTCTTAAAAGTTATTATACAATATTTCGAACTGCACTTAGATGGTTTTAAAAAGCCAAAATCATTACAAATTTTAGAAACTGTTTTTAGCTGATGCATTATAGTGTTCACTAAAAAAACTTAAGAAGGCTTCGCTAAAAGATACAAGAAACAAGATGTTTTCAATTACTTTTTTTAGTTTGAAAAAACTCTAATTTTTCTTCTTTTTACCTTCTTCAGTAAAATTATCGTTTAATGCTCTTTCCGTTTTTATAACACTAACTAAAATAGATAGTAGCACTAAAACCATTGGTTGCCAGGTTAATTCTATAGTAGCAAAATTTGCAATAACTAAAGCTCCTAAAAAAGAAATACCAGAGTAGATTAAAAGACTTTTATTAAAAATAGCATTCGAAAAATCCCATATTTCTTTATTTAGCATTGCTTTAGGTGTTTTGTAACCATATATACCATTCACTTTTTTTGGAGGGAATTTCCAAAAAATAATACTGATTAAAAATAATAAACCATTTGTGGTAAGTATGTATAATAAAGTTTCGCTCATAATTCTATTTTTTAATTTTGCTACTGCCTACTTTTTAATAGGTCTTAATAATCCTTCTTGTGCAACAGAAGCAATTAGTTTACCATCTCTTGTAAAAATATTTCCTTTAGATAAACCTTTAGCTCCAAAAGCATTTGGAGATTCTACACAATACAACATCCAATCATCAAAATCGAAATCTCTAAAAAACCACATAGAATGATCTAAACTTGCCGTTTGTGTATTTCCAAAATTGTGATTACTTGCATTCGGATTAAAAGCGGCATTTAATATATTATAATCAGAAATATAGGCAAGAATTTCTTGTTTTGTTCTAAAATCCATTTCTTGTTTTTCACCCTTTAAACGAAACCAAACCTGTTCTGTGGGTGGTAAGTTTTCTGGTTGTAATGGATTTGGTATTCTTACAGGTTTAAACTCTATTGGTCTTTCTATACTTAAAAAGTATTTCATGGATTTTGGTAAAAAATCACCAAATTTTTCTAACATATCGTCCCAACTCAACAATTTTTCTGGTTGTTTTATAGTTGCATCAAACGTTGCCTGATGCTCAAAACCATCTTCTTGTTTATGAAATGAGGCCGCTAGAATAAAAATAGTTTTATCTTTCTGGCTAGCAGTAACTCTCCTTGTAGAAAAACTACCACCATTTCTCACCTCTTGTACATGGTAATTAATACGCGTTGTTAAATCTCCAGCTTCTAAAAAATAAGCATGTAAAGAGTGTAAAATACGATTTTCTGGTATTGTTTTATAAGCTGCATTTACTGCTTGTGCAATAACTTGACCACCAAAAACATTAGGGCTTCCAATGGTAACGCTATTTCCGCTAAAATTATGATTACCTAAATCTTCTAGGTTTAAAAGTGCAATTAATTCTTTACTATTTATCATACTTAATTTCTAAATTTTTAAAAGGAAACTTTTGTTGAAATGGAGTTGGCTGAACTCTTTGCAAAAATAACTTTAAAATTTTGTTTTTTATTGTTTTTTGATGACGAAGATACATGGTTAAATCTTGAGGAACTGCACCAACAGAACTTTTTATCTCGCTAGCAGTTCTTCCAAAATTAATGGTTTTTAATTTCTTACTGATAGCCATTTCTATATAATCATACAACATTCTTTGGTAAATAGCGTACTCTCTATTTAGTTGATAGTCAATGCCAACAAAATGTGCGTCTAATGATTCTTGGTTTATGATTCCAGAAACAAAACCAACAATTTTGCCTTCTAAAGAATAAGATTTTAAAATATATTTTTCACCAAACAGTTCTTTTAAATTTCTATAGGTTTCTAAATTGAAAACACCTAAATTAAATCCGGCATTAGAAGCAACTTTCTCATAGAGCTCTGTCATTTTTGGTAACATCTCATCTATATTTTCTAAAGTAACATCTTTAATTTTTATTGCTGCACTCTGTTTAAATGCTTTTTTAGCTTTTACCCTAAACTTGGTTTTCATGGAAGCCAAATAATCATCAAAATTTTGCCAATTTTCATGGATTTGAAGCTTCATGTTTGGTTCTACAGAAAACGGATGATAATTAAAATTCTTTAAGGTGCTTGTTGTGGTTAGTGATTCTTTTGTAAAATCTTTTATAAGAAATGCATCAATTTGTTTTTTTAGTTTTTTATCAGAATTTACAAAATGCTTCATACTTTCTGCCAATTCTTTTATAATGGCTTTTTTATCTTGATTTTCCCTTATAAAAATACCATGTTCACCACTCACAAAAGTGTTTCCGCAGATTAATAATTTTAAAGGTTTTTTATCAGGAAATACATGAAGTTTTTTTCCAATAGTTTTTAAAATTTCGAAGTCATTTTTTATAGAATTTAATTCAAAATTAATTATTGTTAAACAGGCAAAAGCTGTTGGTATATTTTTTTTATCTACTAAAACAATATATGAAAAGGTGATTTCTGGGTGATTTTTTTCGATATACTTTAAAAAATCAGGATGAAAATAACTGTTTTTTGTACAGTTTAAAGTCTCCCATATTTGGGTAGGAATTTCATCAATAGAAGAGAAAAATTTTGCAGTATTTGTATTGGCGCAACAAATCAAATTAATTCATATCGGTTTTTAAATTTATAGACCTTTTATAAGGAGGTTCTCTATATGCAAAGTTCCGTTTTCTTTAGTAATAATATGGTAATTTATAAGTCAAATTTCGCTAATCACAATTCCAATAGTTCTTAGCATTTATAAAACCATTTTTTAGAGATTTTTAATTTATAAATGATTTTTTTAGAAAAATTTACTATAATTCATTTTTTTTGTGGTCAAATATTGAGTCGCAAATTAGTATAATTACTTACCAATTGTCCTTTTAATTTTTTTAAGGAAATTTTAATTGAAGTGTTGTTTTTTTATAATTTTTAGAGTCATATATAGTTTTGTTTGCTGTTAAAGATGTTTTCAAATTTGACTTAAATAAGTATAATTCTATTTTTAAAAGATAAGAACTTTAAAATTATAACGTTTCTTTAACATTCTTACTTGTTAATTATTTAAAGTGCTGAACGTCTTAAAAGTATATTTGCAAAAACCGAATACTTTTTAAGTATAAATATAAAAGTACAATTAACCAATTATGAGAAAGATTATTCTAGCTATTCTAGGAGTTTTAACAGTTCTGGGAGCTATCTTATTAGGTAGTTATCTTATTGAAAAAAACCAAAAACCAAAACCAACCTTTGAAAAACAAATAAAAACTGTTTTTGTAGAAAATGTTGTTAATAAAGATGTTCCTATTATTTTAACAGCAAACGGAACCTTAATAGCAAAGAATAAAATAGAAATATATTCTGAAGTTTCAGGTGTTTTAAAAGCATCTAACAAGTTATTTAAAGCAGGTACCAATTATAACAGAGGTGCAACTTTGTTAAGTATTAATAGTGATGAGTTTTACGCAAGTTTACAATCTCAGAAAAGCAATTTAAATAATTTAATAACTGCAATTCTACCAGATTTGCGTTTAGATTATCCTGTTGCATTTACCAAGTGGGAAACGTACATCAAAGGATTTGATATGAATAAAACAACTCCTAAACTTCCTGAATTTTCTACGGATAAAGAAAAGTATTTTATCACTGGAAGAGGAATCTTAACAGCATATTATAATGTTAAGAATTTAGAAGTACGTTTATCTAAATATCAAATTAGAGCTCCTTTTACTGGGATCTTAACAGAAGCATTGGTAAGCCCAGGTTCTTTAGTAAGAGTTGGTCAAAAATTAGGGGAGTTTATAAACCCAAGTGTTTATGAAATGGAAGTTTCTGTAAATTCTAAGTTTGCAGATTTATTAAAAGTGGGTAATTCTGTAGCACTTTCTAATTTAGAAAAAACAAAAGAATACACAGGTAAAGTAGTTCGTGTAAACGGTAAAGTAGATCAAGTATCGCAAACTATAAAAGCTTTTGTAGATGTTGCTGATAAAGATTTAAAAGAAGGTATGTTTTTAGAAGCAGACTTGGTTGCTAAATCAGAAAATGACGCTATTGAAATTTCTAGAAAATTACTGGTAGATAATAAAGCTATTTATACTGTTAAGAATGATAGTATCTTATCACTAGTAAATGTAGATCCTGTTTATTTTGGTGATGAAAAAGTAGTTATAAAAGGATTGGAAAACAATCAGAAAATATTAACGCAAGTGTTACCTGGAGCTTTTGATGGTATGATTGTGAAAATTAATAAGAAGTAATTAGATGAGAAAATTAATTACTTATTTTATAAAATATCCTGTTGCTGTAAATGTATTTATCATAGCATTTGTAGCTTTTGGTTTAGTAGGCGCTTTTAGTATGAAATCGTCTTTCTTTCCATTAACAGATTCAGAATTAATAAACATTTCTTTAGTATATCCAGGGGCTTCACCTCAAGAAATGGAAGAAGGTGTGGTCTTAAAAATTGAAGACAATTTAAAAGGAATTGTTGGTGTAGAACGTGTAACATCTGTTTCTAGAGAAAACTCTGCAACTGTAAATATAGAGGTAGAAAAAGGGAAAGATATAGACGTTGTTTTAACAGATGTAAAAAATGCGGTAGATAGAGTTCCGTCTTTTCCTTCTGGTATGGAGCCTGCTGTAATAGCAAAAGTAGAAAGTATAAGACCAACCATTAGTTTTACTGTGAGTGGAGATAATATTCCGCTAAAATCTTTAAAACAATATGCTAGAAATATAGAAAATGATATTAGAGGTATCGAAGGAATTTCTCAAGTTACTATTTCTGGTTTTCCAGACGAAGAAATAGAAATAGCGGTTAAAGAAAACGATTTACGTGCTTTTAATTTATCCTTCGCAGAAGTAGCAACTGCTATACAAAACTCTAACCTTTTAATTACGGGTGGTAATATTAAAACGGCACAAGAAGATTATTTAATTAGAGCAAGCAATCGTTCTTATTATGGTGTAGAATTACAAAACCTAATTGTAAGAACAGAAACAAACGGACATATTATTCGTTTAAAAGACATTGCAGAGGTTAAAGATACGTGGTCGGAAACTCCAGATAGATTGTATTACAATGGTAATTTGGCAATTGATATTTCTATTAGTAATACCAATAATGAAGATTTGCTTTCATCAGCAGATAAAATTAAGGTTTATATTGATAAATTTAATCAGCAAAATCAAAACATTCAGTTAGATATTACAGATGATAGAAGTGTAACATTACAAGGAAGAACAATGCTTCTAATAGAAAATGGAGTTGTTGGTATTTTACTAGTTTTGTTTTTTCTAGCACTCTTTTTAAACTTACGTTTGGCAATTTGGGTTGCTTTTGGTTTACCTGTTGCATTTTTAGGAATGTTTATTTTAGCAGCTCAGTTTGATGTTACCATTAATATTTTATCTCTTTTTGGGATGATTATCGTAATCGGTATTTTGGTGGATGATGGAATTGTAATTGGAGAAAATATTTATCACCATTATTACGATTTAGGAAAAACTAAAATTCAGGCAGCAATTGACGGTACAATGGAAGTAATTCCGCCAATTGTTTCTGCAATTCTAACAACTATTATTGCCTTTTCTACCTTGTTTTTTGTTGATGGAAGAATCGGTAATTTCTTTAGTGAAGTGTCTACAATTGTACTTTTAACATTAACCGTTTCCTTAATAGAAGCGTTGATTATTTTACCTGCACATATTGCACATTCTAAAGCTTTAGATAGAAAACGTTTAGAAGAAGGAGCAGAAGCTAAAATGAATGGAGTTGATGCTTTTTTTAATAAGATAAATAGGTTTGCAGATGGAGCTTTGACTAAAGTAAATGAACGATTTTATGTTCCTTTTTTAAAGTTTTCTTTAAAAAATAAAGTATTTGCTTTTGCCATGCCAATTGCCTTATTAATTTTTAGTTTAACATCTATTGGTGGTGGTATTGTTAGAACTTCTTTTTTCCCTTCTGTAGCAAGTGATAAAATTCAGGTAACTTTAAATATGCCGCAAGGTACTAACGAAACAATTACAGATTCTATTATTTCATCTATAGAAGAAAAGGTTTGGTTGATAAATAAAGAATACACTGCAAAGCAATCTGGAGACGAGCAAGTTGTTCAGAATGTTATAAAAAGGGTTGGTCCAGGAAGTGCAAATGCAACTTTAAGTATTAATTTATTAGCAGGAGAAAGTAGAGAATTTTCATCACCAGAAATAACAAATTCTATTAGAGAAAAAGTAGGAAAAGTTTATGGTGTAGAAAGTCTGGTTTTTGGTTCTGGAGGAAATTTTGGAGGAAGTCCTGTTGCAGTTTCTTTGTTAGGAAATAATATTGAAGAACTAAAAGCAGCAAAAGAAGAATTAAAATTAGTGTTAGAAAACAATCCACTTTTAAAGGATATTTCAGACAATGATCCTGCGGGAATTAAAGAAGTAAGTATTTCTTTAAAAGATAATGCATATGTATTAGGCTTAAATTTACAGTCTGTAATGGCGCAAATACGTAATGGTTTCTTCGGATTTCAGGCACAACGTTTTCAACGAGGGCAAGATGAAATTAAAGTTTGGGTACGTTACAATAAAGAAGACAGATCTTCTATTAAAAATTTAGATGATATGCGTATTGTTGCCCCAAATGGAACAAGAATTCCGTTTTCTGAAATTGGAACTTATGAAATTAGAAGAGGAGATATTGCTATTAACCACTTAAACGGTCAAAGAGAAATACAAGTTTCTGCAGATTTAAAAGATGCAAAAGAAAGTGCTACAGAAATTTTAGATGAGATTAAAACGAGTGTAATGCCACTAATTCTTTCTAAATATCATTCTGTAACACCACTTTACGAAGGTCAAAATAGAGAGGCTAAAAAGACAACAGATTCTTTAGTTTGGTTAAAATATATAATTTTAGGCTTAATTTATATTGTAATTGCGTTTACATTTAGATCTTACAGTCAGCCAATTTTATTACTTCTAATGATTCCTTTTAGTATGATTGGTGTTGTTTGGGGGCATTTTATTCACGATTTTTCTATCAACATTTTATCTTGGTTAGGTATTATTGCCTTGGTAGGTATTATGGTAAATGACGGATTGGTTTTAATAGGTAAATTCAACAGTTATTTAAAAGAAGGAATGTTGTTTGATGATGCCTTAATTATGGCGGGTCAATCTCGTTTTAGAGCAATTTTCTTAACTTCTTTAACTACAATTGCTGGTTTAGCACCTTTAATGTTAGAAAAAAGTAGGCAAGCTCAATTTTTAATTCCGATGGCAATTTCTATTTCTTACGGAATAGCAATTGCAACCATTTTAACCTTGGTGATGTTGCCATTATTATTGTCTGTTTCCAATTCTATAAAAGTGGGCATTAAGTGGTTAAAAACTGGAGAAAAAGTAACTAAAGAAGAAGTAGAAAGAGCTATTATAGAATCTAAATTTGACGAAAATGAAGATCATTAGAAATACCATATTAATAGTCGGATTTTTATCGACTTTACAAGGAATCTCGCAAGAGATTTTAAGCAAAAAAGAAGCATTAGAAATTACGTTAGAAAATAACTTCGGAATTAAAATTGCGAACAATAATTTAGAAGTTGCAAAAAACAATAAAAGTATTTATAATACTGGTTTTTTACCAACAGCTTCTATTTCTTCTGGTGCAAATTATAGTAATAACAATCAAACAATTTCTCGTCAAGATGGTACTTCTACAAGTATAGACGGTGCGGTTACAAAATCGTATAATGCCTCAATAGGTTTAAATTACACCATTTTTGATGGATTGGGTAGAAAATACAATTATCAACAATTAAAAGAAACCTATAATTTAACTGAATTACAAGCTAGAGAAACGATAGAAAACACGTATTTACGGTTGTTTACAACGTATTTTCAAATTGCAAGATTCTCAGAAAATCACGCAAATTTAAGAGAAGCTTTAGCAATTTCTAAGCAACGTTTGCAACGTGCAAAATATCAATATGAATATGGACAATCTACCAAATTAGAGTTACTAAATGCTGAGGTAGATGTAAATAATGATAGTATTACTTTAATAAATGCTAATCAGCAATTAAGCAATGTAAAGCGTGGTTTAAATATTATTTTAGGTATTGAAAAAGAAGTGAATTATGTAGTTGAAACAGATGTGGAGTTTATAAATGAGCTGAATTTTGAAGACCTTTTACAAAAAACAATAGCTAATAACTCTACCTTAAAACAAAATGAAAAAAATATTGCTATTAGCGAGTTTAACATCAAAATAAACAAAGCAAATTATTTACCATCTTTAGGTTTAAATACTTCTTACGGATGGAACAAAAGTGAAAACCCATCAACTTCTTTTTTGGCGGCATCTACCTCTAACGGATTAAATGCAGGTTTAAGTTTGTCTTGGAATTTGTTTGATGGTGGAAGCACAAAAACCAATGTTGCAAATGCTAAAATTGCTTTAGAAAATCAGCAAATATTATTAGAACAACAAAAAGTAACTATAGACAATAGTTTAAAAAATACTTGGGAGAATTATCAAAACCAATTATTTATTTTAAAAGCGCAAGAGCAGAACGTTTTAACTACACAGAATAATTTTGATAGAAGTACAGAGCGTTATAAATTGGGGCAGATAACTTCTATAGAGTTTAGACAGGCGCAGATTAATCTTATCAATTCTAAAACAGCATATAACAATGCAAAGTTTGATGCAAAATTGATAGAATTACAGCTCTTACAATTAAGTGGAGATATTTTAAACGTGAATTTTTAAAAACTGATTTTGGTCATATTTTATAATGATCTCTTGTTTTATTTTTGAATTAAAAATTATATGAGCATGAATTTTTTAAATATACCACAAGTATCTTGGGTAAATGGTACCATTATGATAGGCGTTTTTGCCGTAGTTGTTGTTGGTTTAGTTGTAGCCGTTTACCTCTTAATGAGTACAGATAAAAAAGCAAAGTAATTTTCCCTCCCCTAATATGTATAAAGGCCCGAGTTTATCTTGGGCTTTTATAGTTACAATAAATTACAATACTCTTTATTTTTAAAATTCGTTTCACTATTTTTATAGATGATAAAATAAGCTGTAATGACAAGTAAGTTAGAAATTAATTTTGGGTATCTATTCGAGGAAGATTTAATCTCAGAAATTGAAAAATTAGGTGTTTCTAAAGTATTTAAAGAAGATACTACAATTATAGAAGTTGGTGATTATATTAAATCGATGCCTTTATTAATTTCTGGGGCTATTAAAATTCTTAGAGAAGACGAAAAAGGAGATGAGATTGTTTTATATTATTTAGAAAAAGGAGATACTTGTGCCATGACACTTTCTTGTTGTATGGGACAAACAAAAAGTAAGATTAGAGCAGTTGCAGAAACAGATGTTGAATTGATTATGTTGCCAAAAGAAAAAATGGCAGAATGGTTAGGGAAGTATAAAACCTGGCAGGCCTATATTTTACAAACCTATCATAATAGAATGGATGAGCTTTTAGAAGCTTTAGATACTATTGCTTTTTTAAAAATGGATGAACGTCTTTTTAAATATTTAAAAGACAAGGCGATGGTTACTCACAATGATCTTTTGCATGTTACTCACAAACAAATATCCGAAGATTTACATACCTCTAGAGTTGTTATTTCTAGGTTGCTTAAAAAATTAGAAAACGAGCGTAAAATTCAACTTTTTAGAAATAGTATTAAAGTTTTAGAACTGTAACATTAGTTACTGAATAATAATAAAAGACATCCTATTTTTGTAATAAAAAGAGATGAAACTTTTAACTTTATTTATAGCAGTGTCTTTTATGTTTGGATGTAAAGATGCTAAAAAGTCTCCTACTTATTCTAAAAAATCAGTTTCAGAAACACAAGAACATATTGGTAAAAAGTTAATGGAAACCAATTGTTATGTTTGTCATAATGCTACAACTCCAGAAGATAACCGAATTGCACCACCAATGATTGCTATTAAAAAACGGTATTTAATGGAAAATACTACAAAAGCTGCATTTATAGCATCGATGCAAAATTGGATTGAAAACCCAACCAGAGAAAATGCTATTATGTATGGTGCTGTAGAGCGTTTTGGACTGATGCCAAAACAGGCTTTTCCAAAAGAAACCATCCAACAAATTGCAGATTATATGTTTGTGTCTGAAATTGAAAAACCAACATGGTTCGAAGAACATTACAATCAACAATTTGGAAATGGAGGTGGTAATGGAAAACGAATGCAAAGACAACAACAAGGTATTAATTTAAAAAAACTATCGTACAGTGAAAAAGGATTGAAGTATGCATTAGCTACTAAAAGTGTTTTGGGTAAAAACTTAATGGGTACAATTCAAAAAAAAGGAACACTAGAGGCATTGAAATTTTGCAATATAAAAGCAGATCCTTTAACAGATAGTATGTCTATAATGTATAAAGCAACTATAAAAAGAGTATCAGACAAACCTAGAAATGTAAATAATACAGCTAATATTTTAGAGAAAGGATATATTGCTGTTTTTAAAAAAGAGGTACAGTTAAATAAAGAGTCAGAGCCCATTGTTGTTGAATCTGCAGAAAATGTAAAGTTTTATTACCCAATTAAAACAAATAGTATGTGTTTGCAATGTCACGGTACACCAACTTCGGATATTAAAAACACTACTTTAGCAGAAATAGATAAGTTATATCCAGATGACTTAGCAGTTGGCTATACAGAAAATCAAGTAAGAGGAATTTGGAGTATTACCTTTCATAAATAATTATAAAATTCTTAGGCATGAGTAATTTTACAGAAATAATAAATCAAGATAAAGCTGTTTTAGTAGACTTTTTTGCAGAATGGTGTGGACCTTGTAAAACAATGAGTCCAATTTTAAAAGAAGTAAAAGACGCTTTAGGTGATGCAGTTTCTATTGTTAAAATAGATGTTGATAAAAACCAATCTTTAGCAGCAAAATACCAAGTAAGAGGTGTACCAACCTTAATGTTATATAAGTCTGGTAAACAAGTTTGGAGACAATCTGGTGTGGTATCAAAAAACGAGTTAATTACTATTATAAATAACGGTAGTAATTAATTATTCATAATAGTATTGCTCATTAAACACCTAATTAATTTTAGGTGTTTTTTATTTAGAAATACAATCTAAGCTATAAAAACCACCACAATTTTCGGTTCTCTTTTTAGAAAATTGTGTAATAAGGTAAGCTGTTGTAATTAAGTTTCTTAATTCACATAAATCTATAGAAAGTTCAGAATAGTCATAGAGGCGCTTGTTGTCTTCGTAAAGTACTTTTAAACGCTTTTCTGCTCGTAACAAACGCTCGTTAGAGCGCACAATACCTACATAATTTGTCATAATAGTTTTTACTTCATTTCTATCATGCGCAATTAATATTTTCTCCATGTTTTTAATAACACCGCTATCATTCCAAACAGGAATATCTTTTGGCGCTTTGGCTTTATTATATTTTTTAGAAACATTTAAAAATGCATTGTGAGCATATACCAAGCCTTCTAATAAAGAATTAGAAGCCAATCTATTTCCACCATGCAAGCCAGTTCTGGTAACCTCGCCACAAGCATATAATTTCTTGATAGAAGTTTTTGCTTTTTTATTCACATTTACACCGCCACAGATATAATGAGAAGCAGGTACAACTGGAATATAATCTTTAGTTACATCAATATTTAATGAAGCACATTTTTCTGTAATATTAGGAAAATGTTCTTTAAATTTCACCATATCTAGATTCGTACAATCTAAATATACATGAGGTTTTCCACTCTTTTTTAGCTCATTATCAATGGCTCTAGCAACAATGTCTCTAGAGGCTAATTCTTCTCTTTCATCATATTTATGCATAAAGAAATCACCATTGTAATCTCTTAGTTTTGCACCAAATCCTCGTACAGCTTCAGAAATTAAAAAGGCAGGATATTCCCCAGGGTTGTACAACGCCGTTGGATGAAACTGAATAAATTCCATTTCAGAGATTTCTGCTTTTGCACGGTAAGCAATTCCTATTCCATCTCCAGTTGCAACCGTTGGGTTTGTGGTGGTTTCATATACTTGACCATTTCCACCAGAAGCTAAAAGTGTAAATTTGCTAACAAAAGTTTTTACTCTCGCATTTTTTTCATCTAAAACATAAGCTCCATAACAAGAAATTTTGCCATTTCGTTTTGTTTTTGTCTTTTTAGTTTGATGTTCTGTAATTAAATCTATCGCGTAATGATAGGTAAGAAATTCTATATTAGGTAATGCATTTACTTGTGCCAATAAAGCACGTTCTATCTCTGCTCCCGTAATATCAGTATGATGTAATATTCTGTTTTGAGAATGTCCGCCTTCACGACCTAAATCATAGTTTCCATTTTCATTTTCATCAAATTCGGTTCCCCAATTTATCAACTCTTGCAGTCTGTTTGGTGCATTTTCTACAACCATTCTTACTACTTCTTCATCACACAAGCCATCACCAGCAACTAAAGTATCATTTATATGTTGCTCAAAAGTATCTACTGTTTTGTTGTAAACGGTTGCAATACCACCTTGTGCATACTTTGTGTTAGACTCACTCTGTTCGTCTTTTGTAACAATTGTAATTTTTGCTTCTTTAAACTTAGTAGCTGTTTTTAAGGCAAAAGTTAATCCAGAAATTCCAGAACCAATCACTAAAAAATCAGTGGAAATTATTTTTTTATCAGGTAACATTTTAAGGCGTTATTTAGAAAGCTCAAGCATTCTATTAATAGGAATTATTGCTTTTTTACATAATTCTGCTTCCACTTCTATATTTGGTAATTCGTGTTTTAAACACAAGTATAATTTCTTTAAAGTATTCATTTTCATGTAAGCACATTCACTGCAAGCACATGTGTTGTCTTCTTTTGCTGGAGCAGGAATAATTATCTTATCAGGGTTTTCTTGTAGCATCTGAAACAAAATTCCGGCTTCTGTAGCAACAATAAATTTCTTTTTATCGCTGTTTTTTACATGATTTAAAAGACCAGAAGTAGAACCGATATATTTGGCAACTTTAAGCATGTGTGCTTCAGATTCTGGATGCGCAATTAATTCTGCATCTGGGTGTTCTTTGTATAAATCTATCAGTTTTTCCATAGAAAAAGCTTCATGAACCATACAAGCTCCATCCCAAAGCAACATTTCTCGTCCTGTTTCTTTATTTAAATAATCTCCTAAATTTCTATCTGGAGCAAAAATAATAGGTTGATCTTGCGGAATAGAATCAATAATTTTTCTAGCATTAGAAGACGTACAAACGTAATCGCTTAAAGCTTTTATTTCTGCAGAGCAATTTATATACGTAACAACTAAATGATCTGGATGCTTCTTTTTAAATTCTGAAAATTGTTCTGGCGGACAAGAATCTGCCAAAGAACAACCTGCTAGTAAGTCTGGTAATAAAACTTTTTTAGTAGGATTTAATATTTTTGCAGTTTCTGCCATAAAATGAACTCCTGCAAAAACAATGATGTCTGCATCTGTTTTAGCAGCTTGTTGTGCTAAAGCCAAACTATCACCAACAAAATCTGCAATTTCTTGAATTTCATCTATTTGATAATAATGCGCTAAAAGAACTGCATTCTTCTCCTTTTTTAGTTTCAAAATTTCCTTAACATAATCAATATTAGGAGTTTCAATATCTAAAAATCCTTTTTTGTTGAGGTTTTTTTTTGCACTAACTAAAGTTTCCATAAAAAGTGTTTATTATTAACTACGTTGCAAATATAAACTCTATTTTGTTGGTAGGAAAATGATTGTCATCATTCTGTTAAATTATGGTTATAATAAACTAAAAAATGAACTTATCTGAAAGTTTTTGGGAAAATAAGTATCAAACAAACAAAATTGGTTGGGATTTAGGAGCTGTTTCTCCTCCTTTAAAAACATATTTTGATCAATTAACAAATAAAGACTTAAAAATTTTAATTCCAGGTGGTGGAAATTCTTACGAAGCAGAATATCTTTTTAACAACGGTTTTACCAATGTTTATGTAATAGATTTAGCTAAAAGTGCTTTGGTAAATATTAAAAATAGGGTTGCAGGATTTCCGGAATCACAATTAATATTAGGTGATTTTTTTGAGTTAGATCAAACTTTTGATTTGATTATTGAACAAACTTTTTTCTGTGCAATACATCCTGATTTAAGAGAAAAGTATGCGTTAAAAATGAACCATTTGTTAGGTGAGAAAGGGAAATTAGTAGGATTACTTTTCGATGCAAAACTAAATGAGCACCATCCACCTTTTGGTGGGAATAAAGAAGAGTATATTAACTACTTCGATCCCTATTTTAATCTGGATATTTTTACAGCATGTTATAATTCTTATCCGAACAGACAAAAAATGGAATTGTTTGTGAAGTTTGTAAAGAAGTAATGAAACAATAATCTAAAAAGTGTGTTTTTTGGAATTTGAATTTATTTTAGATTTTCTAAAAACACTCTAAATTCATCTGTGTTGTAATTGGCCATTCCCTCATGTGTTAATACAATATTTCCGTCACGATCAATGATATAAGTTGTTGGTAAAGCAGATGATTGTAACATTGCAGGCAAATTAGTAGCAAGCGTATAAATTGGTAAATTATAATCTTTTCGTTTATTAAAAGCCTTTGCAGTTTCAAAATCTTTATCGAAAGACAAGAGGATAAAAGCAACATCTTTCCCCATTTCTTTATGTAATTTACTGATACTAGGCATTTCTGCAATACAAGGAGGACACCAGGTTGCCCAATAATTTAGAAATATTACTGTATCTTTTAAGTCTGCTAAAGAAACAATTTTACCATCGCTATCTATCAACTTTATATTTAAATCTGCCTTTGTGTATTCAGAAATAGTTTTAGAGTTTTTTTTGTTTGTGATTTCCTTTACATCAGGGTTCATTATGCCAGTAGCTAATACGCCTCGTTGTGCAAAACCAATTACTTCTGTATGCAAACCTGTAGCGTAAAGTGTAATAAGTATTAATACAAAAACTCCGTTCTGGATCCACGTTTTCTTTGTGTTTTTATTTTTTTTCATTTTAGTGATTTTTAATAAAACTTATTTCTTTCTCGCTATAATTTATACTGAATATTTTACCTTTACAAGGCGTACAAACATAAATAAAATAAGGCCTAACAGACGTATCTCTTGTAGCCAATCATGTTAAAGTAATATTAAATATTAGAGGCCTCTATGTGTTCTTGTTTTCTTAAATTTACCAATGGAAAATATGGGTTTAGCTACTTATGTTACATAGGGAACGTATGGCAATGTATATTTTTGTAGATCTTAATAAATATAACAAGTATTTTTAATATGGAAGACATGATCTTTTATGATAGGTTGCAATTTGCATTTACTATCACCTTTCACTACATATTTCCGCAATTAACAATGGGGCTCTCATTGCTGATCGTTTATTATAAATGGAAATATCTAAGAAATAATAATGAAAAGTACAATAATGCTGCAAAATTTTTGATGAAGATTTTTGCAATTAATTTTACAATGGGTGTTATAACGGGAATTCCAATGGAGTTTCAATTTGGTACCAATTGGGCAAAATTTTCTGAGCTTACAGGCGGAATTATTGGTCAAACTTTAGCTATGGAAGGCCTGTTTTCATTCTTTTTAGAATCTTCCTTTTTAGCACTCTTTATTTTTGGTGAAAAACTAATGGGACAGAAATTACATTTCTTAACAGGTTTCTTAGTGTTTTTGGGTTCTTGGGCAAGTGGTTGGTTTATTTTAGCTACCAATGCTTGGATGCAACACCCAGTTGGTTACGAAATTTTAGAGAATGGAAAATTTGTGTTAGAAAATTTCTCTGCTCTTTTTACCAACCCATGGTTGTTACCTGCTTTTTTACACAATCAAATGGCATCTGTGGTAACCTCATCTTTTGTGGTAGCAAGTATTGGTGCTTTTTATATTTTAAGAAAAAAACAAGTAGAATACGGGAAGTTATTTTTAAAAACAGGTGTGGTTTTCGGATTAATTTCTAGCCTTTTAGTGGCTTTCCCTACAGGAGACTGGAATGCTAAAAACGTTGCAAAATATCAGCCAGCGGCTTTTGCTGCCATGGAAGGGATTTTTGAAACAGAAGAAGCTGGAGCAGAAATTGTGTTGATTGGACAGCCCAATATGGTAGAAAAAAAATTAGATAATAAAATTGCAGTTCCGAATATTTTAAGTTTTTTAACCCATCAAGATTGGAATAAACAAATTCCTGGAATGGACCAGTTTAAAGAAGAAGAATTGCCAGATAATATTCCGGCTCTTTACTATTCCTACCATATTATGGTTGGTTTAGGTACCATATTTATTGGTATTATGGCTTTGGCGCTTTTCTTTCTATGGCGAAAAAAGTTGTATACCTTTAAGCCATTACTTTGGTTTATTATGTTTTTAGTTCCGTTTCCATACATCGCAAATATTACAGGTTGGTATACGGCAGAACTTGGTAGACAACCGTATTTAGTGTATGGTCTGTTAAAAACAAGCGATGGTGTTTCTCCGACAGTATCATCTGGTAATACCTTATTTACTTTATTGGGTTTTGTGGCTTTGTATATGTTACTAGGACTATTATTTTTAGTTTTAGTTGGTAAAACAATCAACGAAGGTCCTAAACTTCAAAAACATTAAACTATGGAAATATTTTGGTACATTATAATAGCAACTGTTTTAGGCATCTTTTTTGTTTTAGACGGATATGATTTTGGAACAGGAATCATTCATTTGTTTTTTGCTAAAAAGGAAAATGACAAAGAAGTAATTACAAAATCTGCAGGTTTATTTTGGGATTCTAATGAGGTTTGGTTAGTGGCTGCGGGTGGAATGCTGTTTATGGCTTTTCCTACTTTTTACGCATCCGTTTTTAGTGGGTTCTACTTACCCTTAATCATCGTTTTGTGGTTGATTATTTTTAGAGCTATGGGGTTAGAGTTCAGAGGTCAATTTAAATATCAAATGTGGAAAGACATTTGGGATGTTTCCTTTGGAGTTTCTAGTTTGTTGTTAGCCTTGTTTTTTGGTATTGCTTTAGGTAATATTGTAAGAGGTGTAAATCTAGGAGGTGTAGAAAATGGTATTTCTGTTTATGAAGGACATTATTTTTTTTTGCCATTATGGGATAGCAGTTTTAGTCCGATAAGCGAAACGCCAGGTATAATCGATTGGTTTACTATCATTATCGGTTTTATTTCTGTGGTTACTTTGGCAATACATGGTGCTAATTGGGTAATTTTAAAAACCAATTCATCTATCAATTTAAAATTGAAAGGTGTTATTTTTAAGTTGAATATTGCCTTGGCTATACTTACTGTATTTTCTTTATTTGTTTGGCAAATAGTGAATCCAGATTCTTTAAATAATTTTGTTGATAAACCTTATTTAATTGTATTTCCTATTCTGTATTTTACAGGATTAATTGGCTTGTTCTTTATCAAAAAAATTAAAAAAGATGTTCATGCTTTTTGGTTATCAACTTTATTAATTTTAGGAGGAATTACCTCTTCTTTGGCTTCTTTGTTTCCCGTTATTTTACCTTCTGTTAATGATGTTCATGAACCACTTACTATATACAATACTGCCGCACCAGAATACGGTTTGTCTGTGGCGTTTATTTGGGGGATTATTGGTATTATCTTAATAGTAGTTTATTCAATTATTCAAAAAAGATTAAAGGGTGGTAAAGTAGATAAAATGGATTATGGGCATTAGTTCTATTTGTATGACAGCACCAGGAATATTTTCTTCGGATAAATCTTTAAAAAAATGGTTGGGATTTGTTTCTTAGACACTCCTAGATTTAAATAATATACCATGACAGAAACATTAATTTCTTTGCTTAGTATTTTAATAGGAATAATCGGAGCGATTAGTATGGGTATTATTTATAAAAAGTATTCTTTTGGAATTGTAGGGAATACCATTGCTGGCGTTTTTGGAAGTGTTTTTTTTATTAAATCATTTGGACGATTAGGCTTTAATCCGCAATCTGTCATGGAAAATGGAATGTTTCATGGGATACTTTTTAGTATCAATTGTATGGTTTCTCTTTTAGGAGGAATATTAGGATTGGTAGCTATTAAGTCGATAAAAAGTAAGTTAAATAAGTAATTGTTTGTTTAAAAAAAGTTAAGCATATTTCATTTATATTTTTTTGAAAATTATGAACCATTTGGTTAACTAAAAAAAGAGAAAGTAAGGTTTTAGAAGCTTTAAAAGTGTGTGTTTTAAAACAAGCAAATGAAGTATCTTGTTGAGGTATTGCCATTTTAACTTAGCTTTTAGGCTGAGTAATTATTAATATCTTGCAGTAGAGAAAATTGATGAATTCAAAAAGTCATATTCAGATTACTTTATTTTAATAAACAGGGTTTAAGGAATGTCAAAAACTAAAAAATTCGGCACATTTGCAGGTGTTTTTACACCGTCAATACTCACAATTTTAGGAGTAATTATGTATATGCGTCTCGGTTGGGTAGTTGGAAACGCTGGTTTATTAGGTGCTATTCTAATTATTATAATTGCACATGTAATTTCTATTTCAACGGGGCTAAGTGTGTCTTCTGTTGCAACTGATAAAAAAATAGGAGCAGGCGGAATTTACTATGTCCTTTCTAGAAGTATGGGAGTGCCAATTGGTGGTTCTATTGGTATTGCTTTGTATGTTGGTACTGCTTTTTCTATCGCATTATATTTAATAGGTTTTGCAGAAAGTTTTAATAGCTATTTAGGCTTTGGTATGGAGATAAATGATTTTAGAATCACTGGAACCATTGCCTTAGTTTTACTTACTGCTTTGGCTTTAATAAGTACATCTGTAGCCTTAAAATCGCAATATTTTATTTTAGCAGCTATTGTATTGTCAATTGTTTCCATCTTTTTTGGGTCACATAATTTTACACCACAAACGGTATCTATGTTTTCTACTGAAGGATCGGTTCCTTTAGAGGTTGTTTTTGCTATATTTTTCCCCGCAGTTACTGGTTTTACTGCAGGAATAGCAATGAGCGGAGATTTAAAAGATCCTAAAAATTCTATTCCAAAAGGTACGTTACTCGCTATTGGTGTTGGTTTAATTGTGTATTTGGTATTGGCTGTTTTTATAGCATATACAATAGATTCTGAAGTCTTAAAATCGGATTATAATATTTTAATGAAAATAGCCTTTTTTGCTCCTGCCGTAATTGCTGGAGTTTGGGGCGCAACATTATCATCCGCTTTAGGTGGAATTTTAGGCGGCCCAAGAATTTTACAAGCCATGTCTGTAGATAAAGTAACACCTCGTTTTTTTGCAAAGGGAAGGGGTGAAAATAATGAGCCTGTAAATGCTTTATTACTGGTATTTTTAATAGCAGAAGCCGGAATTTTAATTGGTGAATTAGATGTTATTGCGCGTGTAGTTTCTATGTTTTATTTAACTGCTTATGGTTTTATTAACCTATCTTATTTTCTAGAAAGTTGGGCTAATCCAGATTTTCAACCCACCTTTAAAATTAAAAGATGGATTGGGTTGGTAGGGTTTGTGGCTTGTTTTGGAGTGATGTTTAAATTAGACATGATTGCAATGATTGCTGCTTTGGCGGTAATTAGTGGTTTGTATTTTATGCTGAGGCGAAAGGAAGTGAAAATAAATTCTACAGATATCTGGAAAAGCGTTTGGGAAAATGTGGTGAATAAAGGATTGATGAGGATTGATACAAAACACGATATTGAGACTAATTGGAACCCAAACATTATTCTTTTTAGCGGTAGCAGTGAACATCAACGATATTTATTAGAATTAAGTAAAGCTGTTTCTGGTAAAACAGGTGTGGTTACTAACTTTAAACTGATTGTAGATAAAGAGAGTAAAGTTCCTCTAAAAAAGAGAGAACAAGTTGTTAGAGAAGATATGTATAATGACTTGGGTATTTTTGCTCGACAGATAAAGGTTAATAATTTATATAAAGGAATTACCAACATAGCAACTACTTTTGGTTTTTCTGGTGTAGAGCCCAATACGATTATGATGGGGTGGCCAAAAGGTCTCGAAGATTCATCTGAATATGCAGAAATGACGGAAACACTACTCTATTTAGATTATAATTTATTGTATCTAGATTTTGATAGAAAATCTAAATTTGGTAGGTATAAAACAATCGATTTATGGTGGAGAGAAACTGATAGTAAAAATGCAGAAATGATGCTAAATATTGCGCGTTTCATTATTGCTGCTCCAAAATGGAATCAAACTTCTATACGTGTTTTATTTGTAGATAATAATAATGTGGGGCCTGAAATTATACATGCAAAAATATCTAAACTGGTAGAAGATCTTAGGGTGTTAGTACAAATTGTAATTGTAGAGAATGTTATAGATCAAATTCCTTTTTACGATCTGATAAAAAAATATTCTAAATCTACCGATTTAACTGTTGTTGGAATACCTAATTATAAAATAGAAAAACAAGCTCAATTTATTCTTAAAACAAATGATTTGTTCGAAACTATTGGCTCTACTTTATTAGTAAAAGCAGCCAATAATTTTAATGTGTTAGATTTAGATTTTGTAGAGGATGAATAGTTTTTTTAGGCATATTTTTAATATGTTTTTTAAAGTAATTCAAGTTCTTGTATCCCTCTTATTTAAAGGTGTTTAAATCTGTTAATTTGCTAGGTAAATAGCCATAAATCTTTTTAAATGCAACCGTAAAGTGTTGTGAATGTTTGTAGCCAACTTTATATGCCGCTTCTGTTATATTACAATTTTTTTCTAGTATTAATTCTTTTGCCTTTTCCATTCTATTTTTAGTTATATACTTAAAAATTGTTGTAGCATATATTACTTTAAAATCATGTTTAAGTTTAGATGTATTTACTCCTATTGTTGCAGCTAATTCAGTAATTGTTAAAGATTTTTCTAGATTTATATGTATGTATTCACTTATTTTTAGAATATTATTATAATCTTCTATAGGTAAAAGGCTATTTTCTTTTTCATAATTTTCTTCATTGGTTTTAGCTAATAACTGTATCAACAATTCGTTTATTTTTGCTTCTAAATATGCTTTTTTTAAATCATCAGGATACTTACAATTTATAATTTGATTAATATGTTTTTTTAATTCTATGGATATTGGCTTGCTCTTTTTCCACATTAAAAATGGGGTTTTATTAGAGATGGCTGCACCTAATTTGTGTAGTATTTGTTTAAAATTGGAGCCAATAATATCCTTCAGATATTGTTCTGTAAAAAGTATTTCTAAGGTTTTTCTACTTTTTGTTTTATAATTTAGATTGCCATTAACTTCTGGTAAGTAAAATAAGTTATAATGTGCATCTGGAATAAAAATTTCTGTTTGCGATGAATTTAAGGGTACATAATGGCTATAACCTTCTATTTCAAATTGTAATTTAAATAAAGGAAAATCATGCTGTACATCTATATTATAATTTTCTGTCTTAAGATCTCTTATTATAATTCTTAAACCATTAATACAAATTTCTGTTTGTGTTCCTTTTAGACTATTGTTATTTATCTCAGTTGTTTCTTCTGTGTAATTAGGCGTTTTAAAATTTTTTTGAAATGATTTTACTAATATGTTTTTATCAAAAATGGCACTTTTTAGTGTTGTTTTCATTTCTTCTTTTCTCGTTGATTAAAAAACCTTTTGCGTTATAATGATAGATTTTTACTTATCTAAATTTGCGTAAAAATAAAACATTATTAATAATTAGTCTAAATAAGAACAGTGTATCTAGTTTTATTTCAAAAATTAAGATGCATTTTAAGTTTTAAAAAACAAAAAATAAATTAATATTATGCAAGTATCAAGAATTCTAAAAACAATTATTGCGTTGTTTTTAATAAGCTCAAGTTATGCTCAACAAAGCACAGGTAGAGTTTCAGGTAAAGTAATAACATCAGATGGTAACCCTGCATCTTTTATAAATGTAATTATTAAGTCGACCAAATTTGGTACCACTACAGATTTTGATGGAAAATATTCTTTAAAAAATATTCCTTACGGAGATTATACTTTAGAGTTTTCATTAATAGGAATGCAACAAAAAACGATAAATATTCAAGTAAACTCTTTAGAAACTAAGATAAACGATATACAATTAGATGAAAATCAAGAGCAATTAAATGAAGTTGTAATTATTGCAGAACGTTTAAATCAATTTGCACATAAGGAGTCTGAATATGTAGCAAAGGTTCCGTTAAAAAACAGTAATAATCCACAATCCTATTCAGTAGTAACAAATGCGTTATTAAAAGAACAAGTAAATACAGATTTAGCTTCTGCTTTTAAAAGTATTACTGGTGGAGGTTATGTACAGTCTAATGACGGTAATGTAAGTGTGTTCTTAAGAGGTTTTAGATCTGACGTACATTTAAGAAATGGCGGAATTGCTTGGGTAAAGGCACCAATTGATCCTCAAAATATAGAAAGAATAGAACTGATAAAAGGGCCTGCTTCTTTATTTTATGGAGCTAATGTTAATAATATTGCCAACTTTGGTGGTGTTGTAAATAAAGTAACAAAACAAGCTTATAATGGTGAAAAATTAGATTTAGGTTACATCACAGGAAGTTACGATTTAAATAGAGCAACCATAGATTATAACACCGTTTTAAACAAAGAAGAAGGTGTTTTCTTTAGGTTTAATGGAGCTTATAATAATGAAGCTAGTTTTCAAGATCAAGGAATTATAAAAGAGTTTATGTTGGCGCCTTCTTTAACTTTTGAGTTGTCAGACAAATTAACAATTAAAGCAAATCTAGAATACAACCAAAGTAAACGTAATTTAAACTTTGCAAGAGGTGTATCTGGTGCCTTAATTTCTGATACTGTAAATTCTTGGGATGATTTAAACTGGGACTTTAATACCAATTATGGTACAAATGAAATGGCTGGTTATTTTTCTTCTTTAGTGTCTCAAATAAACATGAATTATAAATTATCTGATACTTGGACATCAAAAACAAACTTTACAAAAGCAAGTTCATTTACAGATGCCAATTATTTAAGAGTAGTAATGGGAGATGTAACAACTGTTAATAGGTTTTACTTACAATTAGACCCAAGAGAAACTCAAAATACACACATTCAACAAGACTTTTTAAATGTTGTAGAAGGTAGTAAAGTTGATAATAAATTTGTTGCAGGTATTAGTTATTTAAATAATTTAGATGACACACAGCGTACCGGAGTTTGGAATGCAATTGATGCCGTAGATACTACAAACCCTGTAATTACAGGTCTTACAAACGATCAATTTGAAGCAAATTTAGCTGATGAAACAAAAAATAAAACAATTACCAAATTTCAAACCTTAGGTTTCTACGCTTTTGATGCTATAACCATAAACAAACAATTAACGCTTACAGGTGGTTTACGTTTCGATCGTTTTATGTCTAGTAACACAATATCTAATGGAGTAGAAGGAACTAACGGATACAATCAAAATGCATTAAGTACCAAATTGGGTGTCGCTTATAATCCGTTTGATGATAAAGCATCGGTATTTGTAAATTATATGGATGGATTAAACAATAATGCGCCTTCAGATAACGGAAATGGAGAAATTATTTCTTGGGATCCAGAAAGAGCAAAACAATTTGAAATTGGTACAAAATTAGACTTCTTTAACGGTAAATTATTAAGTACAATTAGCTACTATAATATTAATATCGATAATGATATTATTGTTGATGAAAACGGAATTAGCTCTCAAACCGGAGAAACATTAAGTAAAGGTTTCGAGATAGATTTAATTGCAAATCCATTACCAGGTTTAAATATTGTTGCAGGGTATACTAAAAACAATGCTACTTTAGAAAAAGTAAGTTTTAGTAACCAAGCTGTTTTAGGAAACAGTTTAAGTTATACACCAGAAACAGTTTGGGACTTTTGGTTAAGTTACCAAGCTTTAAAAGGAAGTGCAAAAGGTTTAGGCTTTGGAGTAGGAGCTAACCATATGAGCGAAATTTATAACAGTACAACCAATAATTTTGGTTCAGAAGCTTATACAACGGTAGATGCTACTGTATTTTACAAAAAAGACAACTACAAAGTAAGTGTTAAGGCAGATAATATTTTTGATAAAGAATATTACAATGGTTACGGAATACCTCAAAAGCCTTTTAACTTTAGAGTAGGTCTTACGTATAGTTTGTTTTAATTTTTATTAAATGTTGAAAAGAGAGCGTTGTTGTTTGTGCGTTCTCTTTTCTTTTTTAAAATATCATAATTATGAAAAATATAATTGTTTATGCTTTTTGTTTGATTTCTTTTTTATCTCAAGCTCAAAAAATTGAGATAGGAGAAGTAAAAACCATACAATCTAAAATATTAGATGAAGAAAGAGAATACCTGGTGTCTTTACCAGAAAATTATTCAAATAAGAATTTTGCCAATCAAAAATACCCTGTTATTTATCTTTTAGATGGCGAAAAATTTTTTAATGTTACCACAGGTATCGTTCAAAAGTTATCAGACGGATATTATCCGCTAATGCCAGAATGTATTGTTGTGGGAGTAAAAAACACTAATAGATCAAGAGAATTAACGCCTACAAAAGTTACGAGTTTATCTTATGAAAATGGAGGCTCTAAAAAGTTTGAGTCTTTTATTACAGAAGAATTAATTACTAAAGTTAATAAGACCTATAGAACATTAGATTATAAAATTCTTATAGGGCATTCATTTGGAGGCTTGTTTGCGTTTAATACTTTATTAAAAAATCCTTCGGAATTTAATGCTTATTTAATTATAGATCCAAGTTTATGGTGGGATGATAATGTACTTGTAAAAAAACTAGAAAGTAATTTAGAAACAATAGATTTTAAAGGAAGCTCTCTGTTTTTTGCAAATGCAAACTCTAAAGGAAATCAAAAAGAACCTAGCAAACAGCATTTTGCTCATTTTGAAGCTAAAAGGAAAGCACTTGAATTAATGAAGGTTACAGCACCTAAAAATTTAAACTATCACGTTAAATTTTATAATGATGAAGATCACGGAAGTGTTGTGTTGCCATCATTAATTGATGGATTAAGAACGATATTTAAAGGTTTTAAAATAAATGTAAAAGAGCTTGTGAAAAATCCTTCAATATTAGAAACACAATATAATTTGCTATCTAAAAACATTGGTTTTAATCTACAACCTCAAGGAGCTTATATAGATAGAGTCGTAGATTTAGCAATAAAATTAAAAGAAAAAGAGAATGCAGTTATTTTAAATACAATCCATCAAAAACAAGATCCAGATAATGTTTATTTAAAAGAGAAATTAGATTAACCTTCTAATACTTTAAGTATTACTAAAATGTACTTCATTTTTATATACTACCAAATAATAAAACCTGTAATTGC